>CANQXU010000020.1 GCA_947627865.1 uncultured Paenochrobactrum sp.
CAAGGAACTTTATCGTGAATAAGCCTGTATCTGCCAATTCACCCGTAGCCCTCAATGTAGAAAATCTACATAAGCGTTTTGGCAAGCACGAAGTCCTTAAAGGTCTCAATTTTGAAGCTCGCGAGGGAGAGGTTATTTCCATTCTGGGATCTTCCGGCTCTGGTAAATCGACTTTGCTACGCTGCATCAATCTGCTGGAAACACCAACATCAGGTAAAATTACCGTCTCTGGCGAAACGATTAAAATGGCCACAGATAAAAACGGTGATGCTTATCCAACGGATCATAAGCAAGTACAGCGTATTCGTGCGCAACTCGGCATGGTTTTTCAAAGCTTTAATTTATGGTCACATAAAACCATTTTGGAAAATGTGATTGAAGCACCGATTTATGTGCAGGGTCGGCCACGCGCGGAAGTGATTGCAGAAGCTGAAGAACTACTTGAAAAAGTGGGTATCTCAGCAAGACGTGATTATTATCCTAATCATTTGTCTGGTGGTCAGCAGCAACGCGCCGCGATTGCACGTGCCTTGGCAATGAAGCCGAAAGTGATGCTCTTTGATGAACCGACATCGGCTTTAGACCCGGAGTTGGTTGGTGAAGTGCTAAAAGTCATGCGTAATCTTGCTGAAGAAGGCCGCACAATGCTAGTTGTCACCCATGAAATGGGTTTTGCTCGTGATGTGTCCAACCGCGTGATCTATGTGCATGAAGGTTTGATTGAAGAAGATGGCAGACCAGAGGATCTCTTTGGTGGGGCTGCTTCCGAGCGTTTCCGCAAATTTATCAATCATCAAAATACAATTTAATCACTGATGCTTTGCATGATTTGCAAGCATCATTAAGGGAGAAAAGCAATGAAGTCATTCTCGGCTATAATTTCTGGCGCATTGTTGGCGGGGTCGGTTTTGGTAACCGGTGCTGCTCAAGCGCAGGAAAAGGAAATTACAAAAATTACTATTGCCTCTGAGGGTGCATATCGTCCGTATAATTTTACTCGTCCGGATGGTTCACTTGATGGATTTGAAATCGATCTGGCTAAATATCTGTGCGACCACATGAAGGTGGAATGCGAGATTGTTGCACAGCCATTCGACAGCATGATCCCTGCGCTCAATGCTGGTAAATTTGATGCGATTATGGCTGGCCTTACTGCTACCCCTAAGCGCGAAGAGGTGATGGATTTCAGCGTTTCCTACAGCCTGACACCGCAGACATTGGCAACACTTAAAGGCAGCCCTTATGAGAACTTACCGCATACTGGTGAGACTCTCTATCTGGCAACAGATCCGGAAGCTGCGCAAAAGGCTATAGCTGATGTAAAAGAAGCTATTGATGGCCGTCTTGTTGGTGTGCAGACAGCATCGCTTGGCTTGTCTTTGCTGAATGAATATTACAAAGACGGTATTGATATCCGTGAATATAAAACCACAGAGCAGCATGATCTTGATTTGCAATCAGGTCGCGTTGAACTGATTGCTGCATCTTTGGCTTATTTGAATGATTTGTCTCAAAAGCCAGGCTTTGAAGACATCGTGATGACTGGGCCATTTTATAAAGGTGGCATTCTTGGTCGCGGTGTTGGCGTTGGACTTCGTAAGAACGAGCCAGAGCTAAAAGCGAAATTTGATGCTGCTATCGAGGCTGCTAAAGCTGACGGTACGATCAAGACCTTGTCTGAAAAATGGTTTGGCTTTGACGTAACCCCATAAGCTGGTTAGTTACTAGAATAACTTAGGGCAGGAATTATCCTGCCCTTTTTTCTTTGCCGCCATCCGCGAGGAGTTGATCGAGAAACCAAAATCCGGCTGCGCCGGGGGCAGTGTTTTTTGACCAGACGACATCAGTAAAGATGCGTCTGGGCCAGCCATTGACTTTCAGCTCTTTAAGGCGACCGCGGCCATATTGTTTGACCAGACTTTTGGGCAATTCAGCCCAACCAAAGCCTTCCTCGGCCATTTCTAGCACCATTAGATAATCAGATGCCGACCATACACGCCCTTTAGGGCGGTTTTTCATGCCAACATAAGTATTGAGATAAATTTGCCGCTCTTTAGCCAGATCTGCCTGTGTAACTTCGTGTAGTTGGGAGAGGGGATGTTTTCGACCCGCATAAAGAGTCATCTCAACTTTTTCATTCAAGCGTCTGGCAGCTATATCTGAAGGGTAGCTAGGGAGAGATACAAGCAGTCCTAAATGTGCTCTTCCTCTTTGGACAAGTCCGATAACATCGCCGCCCTCGGCATCGAGACATTCAAGCTCCACGTCAGGATAGCGGGTAGAGAATTCATGCATAAGTCTATGATCAGGATTAAGCTGATAAGTATCAGACAAAACCATGGTGAGACGTGGCTCAATATTATCTGCTAGCCGGATAGTCAGCTCTTCCAAGCGCCTGCTGGCTGCTTGTATCTCTTGCACATAGCTTAAAATCTTTTGCCCTGCCTCTGTCAGGGTTGGGTACCGTGCTTTACGGTCAAACAAAGTAACCCCTAAATCAATCTCCAGATTAGCTATCGCTGTACTGACAGTTGATTGGGTTTTTCCAAGCTTTCTGGCAGCTGCCGAGAATGATCCGAGAGCTGCAGCTTCAAGAAATGCTTCAAGGGCTTCTGGTGAATATTTCATCTATCGTTTTTATCAATGGCTTCTAATTTCATACTGTCAGAAAAATCTATATAAAGAAATCAAATTAAAAGCAAAGTAAGAATCAGACCCCAAATATCATGTGTTTGGGGTCCTAAGGAGTTAATTATGAAATCCCGTTTTGATCGTCGTAGCCATATCCGTGCATGGATGTATCTGGCTGCTGCGATCATCGCCGAGGTTGTGGGAACATCGTTTCTGGCCAAGGCAGTCCGCGAGGGCGGTTATAGTGGCTATATTATTATGGCCGCCGCACTTGCTATATCTTATTATTTTCTATCTCTCTCTGTCCGGCAAATATCTGTAGGCATAGCTTATGCTGTATGGGAAGGCTTAGGTCTCGTCCTGCTTTCAGTGATCGGCGTTTTGTTTTTCAAAGAAATCTTATCTATTCAGCAAATCTTGGGGCTGGGGCTGGCTGTTGTCGGCGTCACATGTGTAACCATGGGCGAGGGTGAGGAAAGCGTAGAGAAAGGCTGATTATGACATTGGTTTCTCTACTTTTTGTTGGCGCTTCGGCCAGCGTTGATATTCTTGCTAATCTTATGGCTGCCAAATCACGTGGCTTTACCCGCCTGAAGTGGGGCTTAGGTGCTATTTTATTGGTATGGCTGGCCTTTGCAATGCTCGGTCAGGCAGTCAAGACCATTGATATTGCGATCGCATATGCAATGTGGGGTGCCATTGGTGTATTGGGGACAGCTATTATGGGGCGTTTGATTTATGGCTCCCGTTTACGCCCGATCGGCTGGTTTGGCATTGCCTCAGTCTCAATGGCAGTTATTGTTCTCTCAACTGCTTAATATAGATTTATCAAAACACTGATGATTTGGAGCACTGGTTCAATTTCTGGTGCTCTTAGCAAATTGAGCTTTTATGGCTCATTTGTCAGAAATTTAATGTTTTAATAGCTTGTCATCAAATCTGCTGAGCAGTTTTTATGATAGGGATTTGATAAATTATCAGATAAAGTTTTATAGACATCAATCCGTTTTTTTAGCCCAAACTAAAGTGATGACATAATGCACAACAGATTATTACAACTCTGGAATTCTTTTTCAGCGACAGGTCTGATTGTTGGCACCTTATTTATGGCGGCCTCGCTTACGCCCAGCTTGTTGCCGCGCACTTATGTCATGCAAGGTCTGCTATCCGGTATTTCTTTGGCATGTGGATACGGTTTGGGTGTTTTATTGCTTGCGCTATGGCGCTATCTGGAACTGCCGCATTTTGGAACACGTTTGAGGTTTTCTTTAAAGACCACAGGCATATTAATTTGTCTTCCGATTTTAGTTTTATTTTTCTGGAGTGCCGCAGAGTGGCAGAATTCTATCCGTAGCCTGATGAATATGCCGCCAGTTGAGACAATGCATCCCTTTTATTTAGGGCTGATTGCGATTGCTACTTTTACAATAATTCTGCTGATATCTCGTTTTATTTATTGGTCTTTTAAATTGAGCAGTCGTCAGGCCGAGCGCGTGGCACCGCCCAAAATTGCCTATATTATTGGTGGTGCGCTGGTTCTGTTTGTATTTTGGAGTGCCGCAGAGGGACTATTATTTCGTGTTGCACTTCATACTGTGGATTCATCCCTGCGGGCCTTGGATGAGCTGATAGAACCCGATATTGCACAACCGACTTCACCAGAAAAAACGGGAAGTCCCGCCTCATTAATTTCGTGGCCCAATCTTGGGCGCGCTGGTCGTGACTATATAACCAGTGGCCCGACTGCTGAGGAAATCAGTGCGTTTCGCAACCGTCCTGCCAAGGAGCCAGTGCGTGTTTATGTCGGGCTAAATGCAGCACAAACACCTGAAGCACGCGCTAAACTTGCCTTGAAAGAATTAATCAGGACAGGTGGCTTTGAGCGTTCATCACTGGTTTTGATTGCACCCACGGGCACTGGCTGGGTGGATGAAGAGGGTATTGATCCGCTTGAATATATGCTGGATGGCGATGTCGCCAGCGTAGCGGTGCAATATTCTTATCTTTTAAGCTGGCTGTCACTATTGGTCGAGCCTGACTATGGCAGTGTGAGTGCCCGTGCATTGTTTCGTGAGGTTTATGCTTATTGGACGGAACTGCCAAAAGAAACCCGTCCTAAGCTCTATCTCTATGGCCTAAGTTTGGGCGCATTAAGTTCTGAGGTGGCTGCCGAGTTGTTCGAAATAATCGGCGACCCCTATGATGGTGCATTATTCGCCGGCCCACCATTTCCTGGCCGTGTTTGGCAGATGATGACAGAGAGCCGTAATGAGGGATCGCCCGCTTGGCTGCCACGCGTTGGAAATGGCAGTTATGTACGATTTACCAGTCAGCATAATGCGCTGAATGATGGTATGGCTGAATGGGGCCCAATCCGTACAGTCTATTTGCAATATGCGTCTGATCCGATTGTGTTTTTCGAATATAGTTCACTTTATAGCAAGCCTGAATGGATGGACGATCCGCGCGGACCAGATGTTTCTGAGGAGTTTCATTGGTATCCGGTGATTACTTTTTTGCAATTGGTGCTGGATCTGGCTACGGCAACAACGACACCTAAAGGCTATGGACATGTCTATGCAGGCGAACATTATATTGATGCCTGGCAACAGATTGTCGGGCTTGAAGGATGGAGTGAAGAGGATATCAATCGCTTGAAAAACAAATTTCGGGCCAACCGCTAATCAGTAAAAAGTTCAACAATCTTAAAAAAACGGGTGTGTGGTAAAGCACGCCCACAATTGCCTTTTTCAAAAATCATTACGATTTTCCTTTTTAAAATTAATGCGATACAGAAAAATCTAACAGACGAAAAGAATAACTCGTTGGACGGTTAGAGCAGAATTTCACACCTTTGCAGCAGGGAACTGAAGGGAGTGAAAATGATAAAAACATCAGGGAAACATCGCATTCTTTTAGCAAGTGCTCTGTCACTGGGCTTTACTGCTTTAACCTCATGGGCGCAGGCGGCGGATATCACAGTTATGGGGTATCGCGGGCCTTTTCAGGATAATTATATGAAGGCGGTTGTTGAACCGTTTCAAAAAGAACATCCAGATATCAAGGTCACATATTATGGTGTTTTGAACGCGGCCACCTCATTGGGGAATATGCGCGCGCAAAAATCATCACCACAAACGGATGCTGTTATTTATGATCTTTCAGTGGCAAAGATTGCCAGCGAAGAAGGGTTGGTCGCTGATCTCGATACTGCGAGTTTGAGCAACTATGCGGATCTCGATAAGCTTGGCCAAGATTTAGGCGGCGCTGCGATCCCTCTCACTTATGATACGCTTTCATTAGTTTATAATCATGATACTTTTAAAGATAAGGCGCCTGATAGTTGGGAGGCTTTATGGGATAAGGATCAGGCTGGAAAAGTCATTATTTCCGCGCAAGGCGGAGGCGATATTCAAGCAATTCTGCTGACAATTATTGCCAATCGTTTAGCTGGTGAAAATGATTATAAAAAAACCATTGAGCCGGGAATTGAAAAGCTGGTCAAGCTAGCCCCCAATGTACAGACATGGGAGCCTAAGCCAGATGCTTATACGCTGGTCGGCAATGGCACCGGCACTCTCTCCATTGGATATAACGCGCGCTCACAATTTTATACAGACCAGACTGAAGGTCATATGCGTTCGGTTGGTCCTAAAGAAGGAACTGCTGCGCAAATCAATGTGATCAGCGCGATTGCCAATGGCAAAAATGAAGAAGCAACAAAGACCTTTATTAATTATGCCATCAGCCCAGAAGCACAGGCCCGCTTTGCGGAACTGATGTTCTACGGACCAACAAACAACAAAGCTGATGTTAATCCGGAAGCAAAAGCCCGCATCCCTATGATGGATGCAGAACAGCGGGAAAAACTCATTCCGGTTGACTGGATGGCCATTGGTGAACTGCGTGAGGGTATGTTGACGCCGTGGCGTCGCCAGATCATTCCCGCAAGCCGATAATACCAGTCAAGGTGCCGATCAGTGAGCCGTAAGGCTTGCTGGTCTGCCAAATATCATTCTCAAACTTTTAACAGACCTAACATGTCCGCCTCGTTTTGTTCGGGGCGGGTAGGATTAGTGCAGGTTTTTTCATGACAGATGATAATGCGTTTCTACAGCTTAGCGGCGTTTCCAAAATGTATGGAACAGGCTTCAAGGCAGTTGAAAATCTGAATCTTGATCTGCCGCAGGGTAAGCTCCTAGGCCTCTTGGGGCCCTCAGGCTGCGGTAAAACAACAACATTGCGCATGGTTGCCGGATTGGTGCCGGTTACTGGTGGTGAAATCTCAATTGATGGTCAGGAAATATCGCGCAAGCCTCCCTATCAGCGCGATATTGGCCTTGTATTTCAAAACTATGCATTATTTCCGCATATGACCGTTGCGGAAAATGTGGCCTTTGGTTTGCAAATGCGCGGTGTAAATAAGATTGAGGCCCGCAAACGGGTTGAAGAAGCGCTTGAAATGGTGCGCTTGCCCGGTTATGGCCCACGCAAAACCAAAGAAATGTCCGGCGGTCAGCAGCAGCGTGTTGCGCTGGCACGTGCTTTGGTTATCCGTCCAAGACTACTCCTCTTGGATGAGCCTTTATCCAATCTTGATGCGAAATTGCGCGATGATATGCGCATCGAAATTCGCGAAATTCAACAGCGCCTCAACATCACGACTGTGTTTGTTACGCATGATCAGGTTGAAGCTTTGACTATGTGTGATGTCGTCGGTGTCATGAATAGTGGTAAATTGGTGCAACTTGGCTCGCCTGAACAAATTTATGAAAAGCCAGCTTCTTTATTTGTTGCAGAGTTTGTTGGACGCGCCAATGTGCAGGAATGCGAGATCATTAGCGAAGACATGTGTCGGCTAGGTGCTGCTACATATCGCTGTAATACGCATGGTGCTGCATCTGGAACTGCAAGATTAGCGATCAGGCCGCATCGTATTGTTCTTACACCAAACAGAGACCGCGCGCTGGTTAGTACACTGACCAATAGCGCATACGGACATGTCGAGCGCACCACTTATATTGGCGATATTGTTCAATATGATGTTAAAATCGATGGCGGAACTTTTAAAGTAGAAGTGCCGACCTCCAGTGAGGGACATGCATTCCAAACGGGCGATCGTCTCTTATGTGAGTGGAAACCAGAAGATATGCTGGTTTTTGGAGGACAAGCATGAGTGCGATAACTGTCGGTTCTGCCTCTGCCTTGGAAAGAAGGCGGCGCTTCTCTTTCGTGATGATTGCGGTTTTGCTACTGGTACCGATGGCGATCATTAATCTCGTCGCTTTTATCATTCCGGTTGCAAGCCTTGCTCAAATCTCTTTCCTTAAAAGCCGCAGCGGCGGTGTTTTGACTGATGAATACACATTCAGCAATTATATTGGCTTTTTTACCGATAGCTTTAATTGGGGTCTGGTGTTCAACTCACTCTGGCTGAGCGCAGTTATTACCTTGGCAACTTTGATTTGCGCTTATCCTATTGCCCTGTTTTTGCATCGGGTTTCACCAACATGGCGTAACTTTCTCTTTGTCATCACGATCTCGCCGCTGCTCGTTAGTAGCGTAGTTCGTACCTATGGCTGGATGGTATTGCTGGGCGATCAGGGGCTGATCAATGGCATTCTAACGGGAACAGGTCTCATTTCCAGTCCTTTGCGGCTAATCAATAATACGCTTGGCGTATTTATCGGCATGGTGGAAATTCTCATTCCTTACATGGCATTGGCTCTGATTGCAGGGTTCGGCAGACTGAATATAACGTTGGAAGAAGCCGCAGCTTCACTTGGAGCGAACAGCTTTACGCGGTTCCGTAAGGTTATTGTGCCACTCACATTGCCAGGTATTGCCCTTGGCTGTCTGCTTTGTTTCGTTCTGGCGATCAGTTCGTTCATCACGCCTAAATTATTGGGTGGTGGCCGCGTATTTCTCTTGGCTACGGAAATTTATGATCAGGCTGTCATCCAGCTGGAATGGCCACGCGCCGCAGCAACATCCGTCATTGTATTGTTGATCTTTGGCATGGCGTTGATGGTGTATTCACGCATCGCCCGTCGCATAGATTAAGGGGAGGCAAATAAATGATTGGAACTATGTCCGTACCCTTCCGAATACTGGTTGGTTTTCTCTATTTGTTTTTGCTGGCACCTATCCTGATTGTTATTCCGCTCTCCTTCAGCAATGACAATTACCTTACCTTTCCCCCGCAAAGCTGGGGTGTGCGTTGGTATGGTGAAATGCTGCGCCACGAAGTGTTGATGAATGCTTTTTGGGTCAGTCTTGGCATTGCTTCAGTTGTGATGGTTTTATCACTGCTGGCAGGTTTGCCCGCCGCTTATGCAATCAGACGCATTGAATTCAGAGGTAGGGAAGCTTTATTAAATTTATTCACGGCACCCTTGCTGTTGCCGTCGATTGTTCTTGGTTTGGCAATCTTATTGGTATTTGTGCAGATTAATCTGCTAGGAACCTTCACCGGATTGGTGATCGCGCATCTCATCGTTACGACGCCCTATGTTATTCGTATCATGATCACGTCGTTTTCAACTCTGCCACCTTCTATCGAAGAAGCGGCGGCAATGTTGGGTGCATCACCATTCACAGTGTTCAGACGCGTAACACTGCCGCTCATGATGCCTGGTTTGATTGCAAGCGCCGCTTTGTCCTTTCTATTGTCCTTTGATGAAGTGGTCATATCGCTCTTCATCACCGGCCCACGCATGACGACATTGCCGGTTGAAATCTTCAACTATGTCGAAAGTCGCACAGATCCAATGACAGCCGCAATTTCTGTGGTGCTGATCGCGGCAACACTTCTCATCATTTTTGTTATTGAGCGCACCCTCGGGCTCTCAAAAACAGTCGGTAAATCATAAGCTTTTAGGGGAAAAAATATGAAGAATACTGCGCTGTGGATGTCACAACCACATTTTAGCTATCTGGAAATTGCAAAAAGCTGTGGCTTTACCACGATGGTTCTGGAATTGGAGCACGGCACTTTTGATCTTGCTACTCTTGACCAGTTTTTGGCGATGACCAAAGCGCTTGGCATCAAAACATTGACAAAGATTTTGGCACCGGATGCAGCCTCTATTCAGCAGGCGCTCGATTTTGGCTCTGATGGGGTGATTGTACCACATGTGTTGGATGTCGAGCATGCAAGACAGGTTACCAAAGCTTCAAAATATCCCCTGCTTGGTACCCGCTCTTATGCTGGTGGCCGTGTATATGATTACACACGCCCTGCCAGTGATGCATTTGAAACGGAAAACAAGCGTACTCAATGCTACGCAATGATTGAAACGGCTGAATCACTTGAAGATGTTGAAAAGATCATTGCTCTCGACACTGTTGACGGACTGTTCCCGGGACCGTCGGATTTAGCGCTGGCGCGAGGGCGGGGGGCTTATGAATTCAACGACGATGACAGAGCGGATTTGCGCCGTATTGCTGCTGCTGCACGAGATGCAGGAAAGCCCTGGGTCATGCCAGCCTGGACACCTGCCGAGCGCAAATTTGCGCTGAAAGAAGGGGCCGACCTTCTTGTGGTTGCCACGCAGAATATGAGCCTGCGCCAAGGAATAATGGCCTCCGTTAATATGCTCAAGCAAGAGGCGATTATTCGTTAAAAAATTAGTTTTCACTATTGGAGGAAGAAATGAAAGTTAGTCTTATTCAAACAAATCCGCATGATAACAAGGCGGAAAATTTGAAAAAAACCCGTGAGCTCATGCTTGAGGCTTGGCAAAATGATAAGCCGGATCTGATCGTATTGCCTGAATATTTTGAGTATTTTGGTGGCAGCCCGGAAGGGAAGCTTTCTGAAGCTGAAACTTTCCCCGAAGGTGCAGCTTATAAAATGCTTCAAGATTTTGCCCGTGAGCATAAGGTTTTTGTTCATGGCGGCACATTGATGGAAAAAGTGCCGAACGAGCCGCGTATTTATAACTCTACTTGCGTTTTTAACCGCGAAGGCGAGCAAGTTGCGCATTATCGTAAAATTCACATGTTCGATATCGTGGGGCCGGATGGAACAGCGTATAAAGAATCTGCTTCGGTAAAGCCGGGTGAAGAGGTCGTTTATTACGAAATCGAAGGTTTTAAAGTCGGTTGTGCGATTTGTTATGACATTCGATTTGCCGAACTTTTCTTAGAAATGGAAAAAGCTGGGGTTGATATTATTATCCTGCCGGCAGCCTTTACCTTAATGACCGGAAAAGATCATTGGGAGGTGCTTTCAAGGGCGCGCGCAATTGAAACACAGACCTATTTTGTTGCTTGCGGCATGACTGGTGCTGTGACTGTAAATGGCGAGAAACGCCATACTTATGGCCATTCATTGGTTTGTGATCCTTGGGGACATGTTATAGCCCGTGCTTCTGAAGGAGTTGGTTATGTAACTGCTCGCCTACAGCGCGCGCAGATAGATCGCGCTCGTTCATCCATTCCGATGGCAAGTCACCGTCGTTTGAAAACCTATCAACAAGCGTGTGAATAAGAGGCCAACATGTATATAATTAACCCTATGCCTGAACAAGTTGATCAGGAAGATCTGGATCTTTTGTCCGGAGTTGAAACGGCCACAGTGGGTCATTGGCGCTTATTTGGGTTTATGAACCATAAAATACAGCCACTGCTACCTAAGCGCCGCATTGTCGGTACAGCAGTTACACTTGCGATTGCAGGGCCTGACTCAACATTATTACACCATGCAACGGGCATGCTTCGTCCTGGTGATGTGCTGGTCGTTGATCGTTTAGGTGATGATCGCTATGCGTGCTGGGGCGGCGGTGTTACTATTGCGGCCAAGGCTGCTGGTGCAGTTGCAGGCATTGTCGATGGGCCGTGCACTGATTTGACGGAAATTGAAGATTCTGATTTCCCAATGTGGGCGACTGGCATCTCTCCGATCACAACGCGCTTATATGATTTGGGTGGAGGGCTTAATATCCCAGTATCTTGCGGCGGTGTAGTGGTTAATCCAGGGGATGCTATTTTAGCCGATGAAAGCGGTGTGCTTGTTCTGCCACGTAATGAAGTGCGCTCCGTTGCTACAAAAGCTCTAGATATTCAGGAAAAGGGCAAGGTGCGCGAGGCATCCGTTAAAACAGGTTTAAAACTTGGTGATGTTTCAGGTGCCAGTAAAAAAGTGCTCGCACATATTGCATAAATGAGTTTTAAATGAGGGTCTGTAGAGACCCTCATTTAAGCAATTGGAGATTGCCCAGGTCATACTTTATCTTCAAATCAGCTCTTTAGAATACAACTACTGCAATAAGAAAATTAGAACACTGCAGCAGAATAATGGGGAAGGACTATCAGTCCATGAATATCCGTTTTTTAGAAACGGTTATCTGGCTGTCGGAGCTGCGCAATTTCAGATCCACTGCGGCCAGATTAAATATGACACCTGCAGCCATATCCAATCGTATTGGTGCCGTTGAGCAGGAATTAGGGTTCCGCTTGTTCGAGCGTGATGCCCGAGATGTAAAGCTTACAGCTGAGGGCAGCATTTTTGTCGATGGTGCCCGTGAAGTTGTGCACCGCTATAATAATATACTGGCTGACATCAATCCGGGCCAAATACTGGAAGGAACATTGCGTATTGGCATTGTTCCAAGTCTGGCGATAACAATACTGCCTTATATTCTGGATGCTTTAAAACAGCGTCATCCTAGAATTCGTATTTCAGTCACAACTGCATCGTCAAAAGCTGTGCAACAAATGTTGGAGCAACACGAGCTGGATATTATTTTTGCATTGATGCCGGAGGCCTCAAAAGGTGTGCGTATCGTTGATATCTGCACTTTTGGCATGTATTGGATCGGGGGGAAAAACCGACCTTATATTTCAAACGAAGAGATATTTACCCCTGAAGATTTATTGGGGCATCCGGTTATATCTTATGAAAGCGGCTCGCATAACTATCAACAGATTAGGAATTATTTTAGTGAGCCGAGATTGCGGGATGCGACGGTGCATTATTCCAACTCCTTGAGTACGACAATCAATATGATCGCAGCTGGCATTGGCATTTCCGTTATCCCGCCTGTGGTCATCCAAAAAGAATTACGCGCTGGTGAATTACAGGTTTTGAAAACCAGCCATCCATTTCCGCCAAGTAGCTATAGTGCGGCCTATCTGGAAAGCACTGCGACCGGACTGACAACGATGGTTTCTAAAATTGCACGCGAGGCTGGTGCCTTTATTTGCAGCCAGTTTGATCGAAGTCTTGCATATCGTACATCAATTTAACGTGCTGTTTTAAAAATCGGGCCATATTGATTGTTAAAAAATGATCAGGCCCGATTGTTATATTTTTATGTTGCCGTTGCTTGCTCAGCCATTACATAATGATCTGTTGAGACTTCTTTATAGTGACGCTGCGGTGGTTGATAGCCGACAGGACGTATGGGGCTGCGCAATTCATCAACGTGTTGAGTGCGTTTCATATGCCGGCGAGCCGGATCCAGCACTGGAACAGCAGCGATAAGCTTGCGCGTATAGGGATGCTGCGGATTTTCAAACACGGCAGCGCGCGTACCTATTTCGACAATCTCGCCTAAATACATGACTGCAACACGATGGCTTACTCTTTCAACAACAGCCATGTCATGGCTGATAAAAAGATAAGACAGACCTAAACTCTCCTGCAATTCCATTAAGAGATTACAGACCTGCGCTTTAATGGATACGTCGAGTGCAGAAACAGCTTCATCGGCAACTATGACTTTAGGGTCTAGGGTCAATGCTCTGGCAATTGCGACACGTTGACGTTGACCACCGGAAAATTCATGAGGGAAACGCTTCATCATATCTTCGCTAAGGCCAACGCGCACAAGCAGCTCGCGCGCTTTTTCCCTGGCTGCAGTGGTGGAGAGCAGCCCATGTTGCACCAAAGGTTCAATCAATGCATTGCCAATACTCATACGAGGATTGAGTGACGCGAAGGGATCCTGAAAAATCATTTGAATATCGCGACGTGCATTGCGCAGTTCAGCTGGCTTCAACTTCAATATATCGTGGCCATGGAGCAGTACTTCACCGCTTTGAGCAGCAGTTAAGCGCATCAATGACTTACCAATGGAGGATTTTCCGCAACCGGATTCTCCCACAAGTGATAGTGTTTCACCCTGAAACAGCTTGAATGAAACATTTTCAACAGCGTGCACTGCGCCAACGGGCCTTCCAAGTAAGCCACCGGAAATAGGATAGCGCGTCACCAGATTGTTGACTTCAAGTGCTGGCTTGGTTTCGTCCACTTTGTGCGTGGAGGGCCGGGGCGTAATCGTATTGCCTGTCGCTGTATCTATAAGCGGAAAAGGCAGTGGCAATTTCGTGCCACTCATCGAACCAAGATGGGGCACAGCAGAAAGAAGTGCCCGCGTATAAGGATGAGCAGCATCACGGAAAAGCTGAGCGGTTTCACCTTGTTCTACCAAGTCACCGCGAAGCATCACCAATGTTCTGTCGGCTGTTTCCGCAACCACGCCCATATCATGGGTTATGAGTAGAACAGAGGTTCCTTCTTCCTCTTGCAGTGTTTTGATAAGATCAAGAATTTGCGCCTGAATGGTCACATCCAGAGCTGTGGTCGGCTCATCCGCAATCAACAATTTAGGTCTGCTTGCTAAAGCCATGGCAATCATAGCACGCTGTCGCATTCCGCCTGAAAACTGATGCGGGTACTCATTGAAACGGGATGCAGCATTGGGAATACGCACACGATCCAATAAACGCAAAGTTTCGGCTTTGGCTTCTTGGGCACTAATTTGGCCATGACAGGTCAGAGCTTCAGAAATCTGGCGTCCGATGGTAAAAACCGGATTGAGAGATGTCATCGGCTCCTGAAAAATCATCGCGATATCACGCCCACGGACACCGCGCATATCTTTCTCATTAAGCGACAAAAGATCTTGTCCGTTTAAATGGATATCACCTGTTATCCTTGCGCTTCTTTTATCAAGCAGGCGCATGATAGAAAGTGATGTAACACTTTTACCGGAGCCGGATTCACCCACAATAGCAACAGTTTCTGCGGGGTTTACATCAAAGGATATGTTTTTAACAAAAGGTGTCCAGACACCGCCTAAATTAAAGGCGGTGACGAGATTTTTAACTGAAAGCACCGGCAATGCGGCAGCCTGTTTTACTGGTTGCATAGACATAACCGATTTCCCTCTGTTTACCTATCACTGGCCAATGGAACGTAATGAGCTGGCCGAAATAAAAGTTTGTGGTTCAAAGCTAAACTTGGTGTCAAAGGGGTATGTCGGCTTTAATTTACGCAACCTTGGCAGCCGTTCAACAAATTGATCAACAACACCATTGGAGAGTGCCATAAGATTTGGATTGGCAATTGGTGCAAGTTCGGGTGAGAGGTAACCGGATTTTACGACGACAATTTGTGCTTGTTTTGGATCAAGACCCAGCAATGTAAAATCTGCGATATTGTGGTATGGGCGGCGCTTGGCGCAAAGAACCAGCTGGATACCATCAACTTGGATTACCGCTTGACGATCAGCTGGTTTGTCCGCGTCTTTTAATAGTTTTACCACAGCTGTTATCTCGACAGGCTTGCTCCCTTTCGTGTCGAGGCTAGCACCTACCGTCAGGTCAAGCGAAGCGCCCTCACCAGCGGCGAAGCATTTTTCCAATGCCGGAGCATCGGTAATACCTGCAAGAATAACATTTTGTGCGTTTTGTGCGATGAGCTCTGCCAGAGCATCCGCACGATCACCAACACCGCCGCCAGTTGGATTATCACCAGAATCGGCAAGAATGACCGGAGCTGTTTCGCTGGCAATAGCCTGCGCTACGCATTCTTTCAAAGAGCCTGTCTCACAGCCAAAAATGAAGTCTTCACGAGCATCCCAATAAGCTTGTGCAAGTTTTTTGGCCTCTTGCTCTAATACGTCTTTGTCCGTGCCTGTGAAAATAGCAGCAGCGGTTGTACGCGGCTCATCTGCCCAGACATAACCCACCATAAGCGAGGAATCCCATATACCTTTTATCGCGTCGCTGAACGGCAAACGGGCATAAAGATTTTTAGCTGGTTGATCTTCCGTTGAAGTGCGCTCGCCTGGCAATACCACCGGAATGGGTGCCCAAAGCAGAATGGGAGTGACGCCTTCTTCAAGGCTCTTCATCAGCATTGAAACCGAACGACGCATGGTTTCTTCAACATCAATATGGGGAGCAGTGCGATATGTAGAAAACATATTCAAGGCGTCAATGATGCGCTGGGTCACATTGCCATGCAGGTCGTAGCTTGCAGTAATCGGGCAATCATCACCAACGATTTGACGTGCAGCAGTGATCCAGTCGCCTTCAGCATCTTCAAGCCCCTCAACAAACATCGCACCATGCATTGCCAGATAAAGGCCATCAATTGGCATGGCTGCCTCTAGTCTTTCGCAGAACTCGGCTTTGAAACTTTCATAAGTTTCGCGCGCTACAGGGCCGCCGGGGATAGCACGGGCGTGGAGAAGAGGCACAAATGTTGCTTTATAGTCATTGAGGAATGCAAAGCGGTCTGATGCCAAGAGTTCCTCACCACGCAGAACGAGAAAATCCTTCTCTTGCGCAAAAACAGGGTTGTAAGTACTGCATTCTGTGTGAATTCCGCCGAAGGCTATGCGCATAGAAAACCTCAATCTGTGGTTTTTGTGTTATAATCTAATGAGTTAGGATTCAGTGGGATATTGCTGGATCCATCAGGAAGCGATGTGCTGCAATAGCTGCGGCACCGCGTGCCCAAACGTCTTGACCAACATGTAAAATACGGATTGCTGTCTGCTCGCTTTGACCAGTCAGCGTGTTTGCTTCAACTGTTTGGCGCATAACAGTACCAAACAAGCCGTCAAAAGCATGCTCGTGATGTGTGATGAGTATCTGCTCAGGATCATTAAGTTGGATAATATGGGCGAGCGCCAGCCCGAGCGCTGAACCAGCGCGGTGCAAAATACGTATAGCGGATGTATTGCCGCTGGCGGCCAAATCCTCAAGATTATCAAGGCTGTCGCATTCCAGCCCTTCGGAGCGCGCGGCTTCTGCTATGGCTTTCATGGAGGCGAGGGTGTCAAGACAACCGCGCTTTCCGCAACGACATGGCAAGCCACCGGCTTCGATTGTTATATGTGCAATTTCTCCTGCCCCACCGCGATGGCCACGATAAAGCTTACCATCAATATAATGCGCGCAGCCTATACCATCGCCGATTGTGATCAGGCTGAAATTGACAACTTCGCGGGCTTCACCAAATAGTTTCTCACTAACCGCGACTGCTTTCGCATCATTTTCTATATAAACCGGCAGATTTACTTTTGCTGAAACAAGATCTGCAAGCGGGACATTACGCCAACCAAGAATTGTTGATTGGACACAACGGCTCTGCTCTGCATCGACAAGGCCGGAAAGTGCAATACCAATACCAGCAACGCGGTGCTGTGCTTCCGGATGTTTTTCAATCAGGCATTCAAGACAAGCAGCAATCTCAGTTGCAATGATTTCCGGGTTACGAGATAGCGGGAAACTGGAACGGGCAATGATTGTACCGCCAAGATCAGTGAGCACAATGGATGCTGGGTTTTGCAGTAGTGAAACACCAAGCAATAAAGCACAACCTGGTTGAATATCGAGCAATAAAGAAGGACGACCCGCACCGTAAACTGGTACGGTTTCGTGCAATATGCCGCGGTCAATCAGATCGCGCACCATGGCACTCATCGAGCCTTTGCTCACACCAAGCAGCGCAATCAAATCGGTGCGGCTAAGCGGACCTGCCTCACTGATTGCGCGTAATATCTGGCGTTGGGATGCGGAAAACATTGATCATACCTGATGACGATTATCACTTCTTGCTTGACACTAAGTTCAATTAATGAACAAATCAATACAAAATTATGACCTATATGATCTAAGTGTATGATTTTCGATTGGGAATAAAACTAACGGGGACACTTCTGCCCATGACAACGATAGCGATCAAAACCATGAAACAGAGTTTAACGAAACATCAGAGCCCGAAACTTTACCGATATATGCTCGCTGGTATGATGTTGGCTGGCACTTCGCTGGCATCACTTCCAGCTTTGGCTGCCACATTGACCATTATGCAAACGGAAGCACCGCGCTCAATGGATCCGGGTGATCAGACCGCGACCTATACGGCAGCAGTACTTGATCCTATGTATGAAGGGCTCATCCGTCGTGGTGCCAACAATGTGCTTGAGCCAGGTCTGGCAACAGAGTGGTCAGGTGATGAGAGTGGTCTTGTCTGGACTTTCAAGCTGCGCGATGGTGTGAAATTCCATGACGGCACTGATTTTAATGCTGATGCTGTAGTTAAAAACTTCAATCGTCACTTGGATAGTGGTCGTGGTCTGGCTGCAAGCGGTCGTTTGCGTTTGATTTTAGATAAAGTTGAAGCGGTTGATGATGCGACTGTTCAAATGACTTTGAAGAGACGTTATCCGGCATTTTTGGCTTTACTGACGACTGCGTCCAGCTGGATGGTAAGTCCGGCCGCTGATGAAGCGGGAACAATCGGCACGAAAGCCGTTGGTACAGGCCCGTATCGTTTGGTTGAATATAAGTCCGGCGAATATGTCTTAGAAGAAAAGAACCCTGATTATTGGGGTGGTGCAACGGATAGCGTTGATAATTTGAAATGGACATGGACATCAGAGCCTTCAGTTATGAATATGGCAGTGCAGACAGGTGATGCGGATATTGTAACCCCGCTGCCTCCGGTTTTTTCCGGCCAACTTGCAGCAACGGATGGCGTCCAGCTTAAAAGTGCTGATGGTGCAGCGGTGTTCTGGGTTTCATTAAACACAGAAATGAAGCCGCTTGATGATGTTCGTGTCCGGCAGGCACTCAATCTTGCAACTGATCGTGATGGTTTGGTTCGTGCAATTATGCATGGTTATGCAACACCTGCGAATTCACCGTTGCCACCCGTTTTTGCTAATTATGACACATCATTGCCAGCAGCAGAGTTTGACATTGAAAAAGCCAAGCAGTTGTTGGCAGATGCGGGCTATCCGGATGGTTTTTCTATGTCTGTCGCTGTGCAGGAGCCTGAAGCACGCATTGGTGAATTGTTACAAGCTATGTGGGCAAAAATTGGCGTTAACCTGGACGTGTCACGCATGGAAAGCGGCGTTTGGAGTAAAGCGGCTTTTGCCGATCCTGCTGAGAAAGCCAAAGATAATATCGGCTCTGTGATGACTTCATGGTCAACATTGATCGATGGCGATGATCAGCAATTGCGCCCGCTTTATCATTCGGCGAGCTCTGCGCCCGCTGGTGCAAATCTCGGCTTCTTCAAGGATGAGAAGCTGGACAAGATGCTGGATGATGCAACAGAAGAGCTTGATCCTGCCGAGCGCAGCAAATTCTATAAGCAAGCACAACACTATATCGTAGAGCAGGCACCGCATGTTCTGCTTTATACAACACAGGATATATATGCTGTTCGTGATGGCGTTGAGAATGTTGGCATGCAGCCAGGCGGTCAGATTATCGTTAAAAAAGCACAGAAGAAATAAGCACTTTTTAAAAACATCTGCGGCGTTTTTTCAAGCGCCGCAGCAATAGCATACATGATTGCCTTCAGGTGATGCTATTTAGACCGCTAAAACGGGGCGCACATGAAAACATATATCTTCAGGAAGATTATCGGACTTCCACTCATCCTGATCGGGGTCTCTTTGCTGATCTTTCTGGCGCTTCGTGCATTGCCGGGTGATCCTGCGCGATTGATGGCGGGGCCCGAAGCGACACAAGAAGCCGTTGATGCGATGCGTACGCGTCTCGGACTGGATCGCAGCCTTGTCGAGCAATATATGAGTTTTGCGGTGAATGCAGTTCAAGGTGATTTTGGCACTTCGATCCGCTCAAAAATGCCTGTGACCGCTGAAATCGCTGAGCGCTTGCCTTTTACCCTTGCGTTGACATTTAGTGCTTATTTTCTTGCGATGATTGTCGGTGTGCCGGCGGGAATGCTTGGGGCTATTTTTCGTCATCGATGGCCAGATCATATTGTGATGTTTTTGGCAATATTGGGAGCTTCAATCGCTAATTTCTGGCTTGCTTTGATGGCAATGGATACTTTTGCCGTTAAGCTTGGCTGGTTGCCGCTGCTTGGTGCATCAAGCTGGAAAAGTTTTATTCTGCCCTCTGTTACGCTTGCTGTATTGCCCGCGGCTTTGATTGCCCGCATGACGCGCTCAAGCATGATTGAAGTGCTGGGACAAGACTTTATCCGTACTGCCAAGGCAAAAGGCGTCCACCCCGCTTCTGTATATTGGAGCCATGCACTACGGAACGCGCTTATTCCGATTATAACTATTGTTGGGCTTAATTTCGGGGCACTGATTGGTGGTGCTGTGGTAACTGAATCTGTGTTCAACTGGCCCGGCATTGGCCGGCTGCTGGTCGATTCTGTTCGTTACCGTGATTACCCCGTTATTCAAGGTGTGACACTGGTTGCGGTAACTGGTGTTGTCATGGCCAATTTTATTGCTGAGCTGCTGATTGCCGCGCTAAATCCACGTATAAGGTTCAACTGATGACAAATGCCAGTCTCACAAGTCCCGCAGTTCCGCGCAGCAATATGATTATAAAATCCATACGCTGGCTTAGTATGCACCCTAGTATAACATTGGGTGGATTTTTAGTTTCTTTAATTGTCTTTTGTGCAGCTTTTGCCCCTTGGCTGACACATGCAAATCCATATGAACAGGATCTGCTAAACACCATGATGCCGCCCAGCTGGCAGCATCCTTTTGGCACAGATGATAGCGGGAGGGATATTTTCTCGCGTGTTATTTATGGTGCGCGTATTTCATTGTTAGAGATCGCGCTCGGTGTCGGTTTGGCGCTGGTTACAGGGGTGCCTCTTGGTATCTTATCCGGTATGGCCGGAAAACGCGTGGATACGGCGATTATGTGGTGCATGGACGTATTATTTGCGTTCCCAGGCATCGTATTGGCTATTTTAATTGTATCAATTCTTGGTACCAGTTTGATTAATATGCTGATTGCGATTGCAGTCTTCTCAATTCCTGTTTATGCGCGCTTATCTCGTAATCTCACTCTTGGTCTTCGCTCGATGGATTATGTAGAAGCCGCAACATCGCTTGGTCTTTCTCGTTTGCGCATAATGAGCCATTATATTCTGCCTAATGCTATTGGCCCGATCATTGTGCAATCTACTTTGACGGGCGGGACAGTCATTTTATCAGCTGCAAGCCTCTCATTTCTTGGACTTGGCGCACAACCGCCAATGCCGGAATGGGGTGCGATGATGTCCAGTGGCCGTAATTATCTAGGTGTTAATATTTATATGTCTCTTTTCCCAGGGATTGCGATTATGGTTACGGTGCTGGGCTTTAATATTTTGGGTGACGGATTGCGTGACCTACTTGATCCCCGCCGTTGAGATTAGTTTGATGATAAATAACAAAAGCATAAATCAGGCTGTTTTTGCTGCTGATATTGGTGGCTCTTTTATTCGGCTGGCCTATTCACCCGAGCCGGGTGTCATTCAGTTGTTGGATCGAGTTCCAACACCTGCCAATGATCTTGAAAGCTTCATTTCTGCACTGGTTACATTGCTGGAGCTACATGATCATCAAGGGAAAACAGGCACTCAAAAAGCGCCACTGGCACTTTCCATTGCTGGTTTGATTGATCCGGTTGATGGTACATCATTTTCGGCCAATATTCCTTGTATTAATGGTTTCCGGTTAGAACGTGAGCTGGGAATAAGGCTTGGTCGGCGTGTTGTTGCGGTCAATGATGCTGACAGCTTGGCACTGGCGGAAGCAAGAGAAGGCGCTGGCATTGGTCATAATGTCGTTTTTTGTGCGATATTGGGCACCGGAGTAGGTGGTGGGCTTGTTACCAATGGTCAGCTCGTGCGCGGCGCAGGCGGCATGACGGGCGAGTGGGGGCATGGCCTGTTCTAAACACTATGCTTGAATTA
>CANQXU010000021.1 GCA_947627865.1 uncultured Paenochrobactrum sp.
CGTATTGCTGTTTCCCCGCAGATTAAAGAACGTTTGCAAGAGATGTACAAGCGTGAAGTTAATTATTTGCCGAACGGAGTCGCCCAATTGCAGGTTCAGCGAAATGAACAGCTTTTGCAAAAATATGGATTGGAAAAGCAAAAATACATTCTTTTGGTTGCACGCCTCGTTCCGGAAAAACGCCACGAAGATTTAATAAAAGCTTTCAAACAACTGGAGTTGAGTGATTATAAACTTGTTTTGGTTGGCGGCGCTGGTTGGCCCAAAAAATATGAAAAAAATTTAGAAAAAATGGCGGCTGAACATCCTGATATTGTGATGACCGGACAATTATACGGAGAAGAGTTATGGGCAATCTATAGCCAGGCCGCATTATTTGTATTGCCGTCAAGCCATGAAGGTATGCCGCTCGCAGCTCTGGAAGCGTTACAATTACAAGTGCCGGTTTTGTTGAGTGATATTGATGCCAATCTCGCTTTTGAATTGCCCGCAGATCGGTATTTTAAAATGGGCGATATTCAGTCCTTGGCACAAGGAATAGCCAGGACTTTGTCGGCAGAATATGATCATGAAACATTCAAGCGGAAAGCTGGAGATGTGAGCGAGCAATATAGCTGGTCAAAAATTGCCGAACAAACAATAAATATTTATTCTGATTTGCTTAAATAGTCGCCCAATTGTTGGGTTTTTGTCAGCGACTCTAATATAAGTAAAAAATGAGCAACTATGGGATAGCTGCTCATTTAAATTTAAGACTATTGTCTTATCTGGCGCGGCGACGCTCTGAACTTGGCTGGAAAGCAAGTTTGGCATGGTAGCTGCAATAAGGGCTGGATTCACCGGATTCATGACCGCAGAAATGGAAATCATCATGCAGTGGGTCACCAATCGGCCACTTGCATGTGCGTTCAGTCAGTTGCATCAAGGTTAGACGGCGCGCAATCGGCACAACGACATTATCAGTAGACTGCACAACTGTTTCAGTAGCAGTCTCAACTTCATATTCTATCTCCAGTGCAGCCGAACCACTGTTCTTTGTCACAGTGGTAGAGCGCATTGTGGTCTGGCTCTGGGTCTGAACGCGTGTCGATGATGATGAAGATGAAATTGTTGTTGAGGCGATACTGGCAACTTGTGCAGTTGCACTAATTGTTGCGGCTGGTGCGGAGGATGTGCTGCGCGTTGTTGCCGCAGCCGCTGATGTCGCCGCTGGTGTTACGGTCGTGGGTTTCTTTGCACGCGGGGATGCGGCAGTTGTTTTACCACGGCCTGAGAGTTTTAGTCTGTGTACTTTTCCGATAACAGCGTTACGTGTAACACCGCCAAGCTGAGCTGCAATTTGACTAGCGCTCAAGCCCTCGGCCCATAGTTTTTTCAAAAGTTCGACGCGTTCGTCTGTCCAGTTCATTGCCCTGGGCTCCAATCGTTCTTGTTTTCCGGACGCAGGTACGCTTCAGGAGTAATCCTGAGGCAACCACCACATCAATCCGGGTGACTAGGTCCGCCGCACGAAATATAGTTATTAAGTCTGATAAGTTACAATATCTGGTGTCTGGGTGACAAGAGTTGTAACAGTCCACTGTCTTCTTTTCGAGGGTTTTCCCCAACTTGGATATCAAACATTATGATCGCTGCGACGAATGAATATGCATTATCTCAATGCTTTTCATCATCCTGCTGAAGGAGTGAAATGCATTTTAAAAGACGTTAAGAGACATATAGTGCTTTTTGACTCAAAATGCCAACTCAAAGAAAGCTCTAATAAAAAAAGATTGTAATTTGCGGTGAAGGTCTGCCATTCACTTATGATCAACTCTCATTTTTAAGCCTGTTAAATTGCTATATAAGGGATTGAACTGGGCTTACCAATAACTACCTAAATAGGGCAGTGAGCGTGATAGTTCTGAACTTATCAATCATTTGATGAATAATCGCCCGTGAAATGGTTCATTTATGCTTCAAATGAGGTGGTTCTGCTGTCAAATATGTATTTGATGGCTTGTCGAATCTTACGAACTATTCAATTATGCAGTGCCGCCCGGTGGGCGGTTTTTTGTTTTGGCTTTGTTTAATCGCATTGATGCGGCAAGGCTAGTTATGGGAGATATGGCAGCGTGCAAAACTGCCATGAGAAATAGTATTTTTATTGAGGCTATGGAGGCCTGCTGTAATGACCAACGCTACCGTGCATCCGCTATACGACACTTATAATCGTGCGGCGCTGCGATTTGAGCGAGGTGAGGGCGTATGGTTGATTACAGAAAATGGCGACCGCTATCTGGATTTTGCTGCCGGTATCGCAGTGAATTCACTGGGACACGGTCACCCGCATTTGCTGAAAGCATTGAATGATCAAGCCGAAAAATTGTGGCATATCTCCAATGTTTATGAAATTCCGGGACAAGATAAATTAGCGCAGCGCCTGACAGAGAATACTTTTGCCGATAAAGTGTTCTTCACCAATTCAGGCGCCGAAGCTCTTGAGTGCGCCATTAAAACAGCACGGCGCTATCATTATGTTAACGGCCATCCGGAACGTTTCCGTATCATTACCTTTGAAGGTGCATTTCATGGGCGCACATTAGCGACCATTGCAGCTGGTGGACAGGAGAAGTATCTTGAAGGATTTGGTCCGAAGGTCGAAGGCTTCGATCAGGTTCCATTTGGTGATGATGCGGCGTTGAATGCAGCTATTACTGATGAAACTGCTGCTATTTTGCTCGAGCCTATTCAGGGTGAAGGTGGTTTGCGTCCTTTTAGTGAAGATATGCTGCGTAATCTTCGCCGGATTTGTGATGAAAAGGGTCTGCTCCTCATTCTGGACGAAGTTCAAAGTGGTGTCGGACGTACAGGTAAACTCTTTGCGCATGAATGGGTAGGCATCCAGCCTGACATTATGGCAGTTGCAAAGGGCATCGGTGGTGGCTTCCCTCTCGGCGCATGCCTTGCAACGGCAGAAGCTGCCAAAGGTATGACTGCCGGAACGCATGGAACCACTTATGGCGGAAACCCGCTTGCAATGGCAGTCGGTAATGCAGTTCTTGATGTTATACTCGAAGATGGCTTCATTGATAATATCAACACTGTTTCCTTGATGCTCAAGCAAGGTTTCGCATCATTAACTGACCGCTATCCGGACGTGATTTCGGAAATACGTGGGAAAGGTCTTCTGATCGGTTTGAAATGCGTTGTTCCAAATACGGATTTGCTTCAGGCTTTGCGTGACGAGCAGTTGTTGAGTGTGGGTGCTGGCGCCAATGTTTTGCGCCTTTTACCACCATTAACACTCACTGAAGATGAAGCACGGGTGGCACTGCAAAAAATTGAAGCAGCAGTAGCCAAAATTTCAGCAGAAAATAAAGATAAAGCATTATGATGACCAGAAGCGGTTTAAGACATTTTACTGATATTGCAGATATTGAAGCGAGCGAGCTTCGTGCAATCCTGGAAGATGCGAAGGCACGCAAAGCGCGTTTGAAAGCTGGAGAAGTTGAAAAGCCATTTGCTGGTAAAGTACTGGCAATGATTTTTGAAAAGCCCTCTACGCGTACCCGTGTGTCATTTGATGTTGGCATGCGCCAGCTTGGCGGCGAAACAATCATGCTGACCGGTTCGGAAATGCAGCTTGGCCGCAGTGAGACAATTGCCGATACGGCAAAAGTTTTATCGCGCTACGTTGATGCGATCATGATCCGCACCACGTCACATGATCGCATGTTGGAGCTTGCCGAACATGCAACAGTGCCTGTCATTAATGCGCTGACCGATGATACGCATCCATGTCAAATCATGGCAGATATTCTCACTTATGAAGAACATCTTGGACCCGTTGCCGGAAGCACTTTTGCGTGGATGGGTGATGGTAATAACGTGCTTCACTCGTTGCTCGAAGCCGCAGGTCGTTTTGATTTCAACGTCAATATTGCAACCCCTGAAGGCAGCGAGCCGCAGCAGAAATTTATCGACTGGGCCAAACAAAATGGCGCAGATATTATGTCTACCACCAGCGCTCAAAAGGCGGCTGAGGGTTCAAATTGTATTGTTACGGATACTTGGGTGTCCATGGGGCAGGAAGCCAATGCGCGGGGGCATAATGTATTTATGCCATATCAGGTGAATGCAGAGTTGATGCAGCATGCTGATCCCAAAGCTTTGTTTATGCATTGCTTGCCAGCACATCGTGGTGAAGAAGTAACTGACGAAGTTATAGATGGCCCGCAATCTGTGGTTTTTGATGAGGCTGAGAACCGCCTTCATGCACAAAAAGCCATACTTGCTTGGTGCCTTGAAGGAGCAAAACTTGACCGATAATATCATGGCAAATTTAGAAGCTGGCCAATCCGGCACGGTTGATCTTGATACAATGAATTTTGCCGGTGATGATGCAGTCGTACCATTCCAAATCGATGGTTTGGATGTACGTGGCCGTTCAGTGCAGCTTGGTGCTGCATTGGATGGGATTTTATCACGACACAATTATCCCGAGCCTGTAGCCCGTCTTCTGGCCGAAATAGTTGTTTTGACCGTATTGCTTGGCACATCATTGAAGTTTCAAGGGAAATTCATCCTGCAGACGCAGTCTGATGGGCCAGTTGATATGTTAGTCGCCGATTTCACGACGCCGGATTCAGTACGCGCCTATGCGCGCTATGATCTGGATCGCGTGAATGAAGCGGTTGAAAAAGGCGAGACCGCACCTGAACAACTCATCGGTAAGGGTACGCTCGGACTGACTGTTGATCAGGGCAGCCATATGCAGCGCTATCAAGGCATTGTGCCTCTGGATGGCTCTACATTGGAAGATATTGCTCGCACTTATTTCCGCCAGTCCGAGCAGATACCTACGGAAATCAGACTTGCTGTTGCCAAACTTGTCACTCGCGGTGAAGATGGCAAGGCTATTGAGCAATGGCGTGCCGGTGGCTTGATGGTGCAGTTTCTGCCTCATTCCGTAATTAAAGATAAAGAGCTTGAGCGCGATCTGTCTGCTAAGGGCGATGAGAGTGAAGCGCTGTCCTCTTCTGATATGGATCAGAACAAATGGGATGAAGCGCGATCATTGGTTGGCACAATTGAAGACGCTGAATTGACTGACCCGCAAGTACCGGCTGAACGCCTTCTTTATCGTTTGTTTCATGAGCAGGGCGCACGTATCTATGAGCCGGTCAAGGTAACAGATACTTGCACCTGTTCGCGTGATAAAATTGTTGGTGTTTTATCCGGCTTCTCTGCTGAAGAGATAAAAGACAGTGTTGAAGATGGTGAAATTTCAGTAACCTGCGAATTCTGCTCAACACGCTATGTTTTTGATCCAGAAGAGTTTTCTTCTAAATAATCATCAACATAAAAGAAGTTGCAGCAGCTCTCATAAGGGCTGCTGCTTTTTTATTTAGCATGTTTTAATTCAGCACACGTCTTCCGTTTGGAATATCGAGCGAAAAGGCCGGTATGCGAATATTAAAGCGCGTACCATCAGGCTTTTCCATGATATAGTGCCCTTGCATGAAGCCGGAAGGTGTCGATAGCGGGCAACCGGATGAGTATTGGTATGAATCGCCGGGTGCTAAATACGGTTCTTCACCCACAACCCCATCACCACTGACTTCTTCTATTTTACCCGTAGCATCTGTTATTTTCCAATAGCGGGAACGCAGTTGAACAGTTTGCTGTGAGTGATTGGCAATACTGACACGATAAATCCATACATATCGGCTTTCTTCAGGATCAGATTGTTCCTCAATATAGAACGGCTCGATATTGACTTCGATATCGTCAGTTATGGCGCGATACATGGACTACCCCACAGATTAATATAACAGGACATAAATGCCCTGTTATCTGAGTGTTTATGTCATTAATGGCGAATGATAGACGCTTGTCAATCAATTGCCTTTAGGGCTTCTGTGACATCTTCAATTAGATCATCAGTGTCTTCAAGGCCGACAGACAGGCGCAATAGACCGTCACCAATACCTTGTTCCGCACGGGCTTCATCAGATAGATTTTTATGCGTTGTCGTTGCCGGATGGGTGATAAGGCTTTTGGCATCACCCAGATTGTTCGACATGAGAATAACTTGCAGGGCATTCTCAAAAGCAAAGGCCGCTTTCTTGCCGCCCTTAAGGTCAATAGCAATCATGGTTGAACCACCCGACATCTGGCGGGCAATAATATCTGCTTGCGGGTGATCTGCACGACCGGGATAAATGACGCGAGCGATTTGCGGCTGACCAGCCAGCGCATCTGCAATCTTACCTGCGGAATAAGTCTGCTGACGCACACGCACATTCAGCGTTTCAAGACCTTTGAGGAATACCCACGCATTAAACGGGCTCATGCCAGGGCCTGTGTGGCGGAAATACTCTTGCAGAGTACCTTCAATCCACTCTTTATCGGAAAGGATAATACCCCCCAAACAGCGGCCTTGGCCATCAATATGTTTGGTTGTCGAGTAAACAACAATATGGGCACCAAGTTCCAAAGGCTTTTGAAACAGTGGTGTGGCAAACACATTATCTACAATGAGCTTGGCACCAACTGAATTGGCAAGGCGCGCGACATGCGCGATATCAACGATCTCCAAAGTCGGATTGGAAGGGCTTTCCAAAAACATAACTTTGGTATTTGGCCTGACAGCATTTTCCCAGTTTTCAGGCTTTGAGCCATCAATAATGGAAACTTCAACACCATAGCGCGGCAGAACTGATTCAATTATATAACGACATGAACCAAAAACGGCCTGCGCCGAAATGACATGGTCGCCTGCTTGAACCTGACAAAGAATTGCAGCGGCAACCGCAGCCATTCCTGAAGCTGTGGCACGCGCATCTTCTGCACCTTCAAGCGCACACATGCGCTTTTCAAACATGTCCGTGGTCGGATTAGCATAACGGGAGTAGATGAAACCTGGATCTTCACCATTGAAGCGAGCCTCTGCTGCCTCTGCGGAGTCATAAAGAAAACCCTGTGTAAGAAACAAGGCTTCGGAGGTTTCAGCAAAAGAAGAGCGCAAAGATCCTGCATGGATAAGCTCAGTTGCGGGGCGAAATTTACGCGTTTTAGGGTTCGTCATTTTCCAACCTTTGAAGCTGGTCGGCCGTGCTTAATAATAAAAGCTCGGCGGCCAAATAAAAAAACCGGCCTTGCGAAAACGCAAAGGACCGGTAACGAACCGCGGCCCTTTTTTAGCGAATTCTTTAACGTGGCTGCAAGCCGGCCGGCCAAATCACCACGGGACAGATATTGTCTAAGCCTGTTACGGCATAAGGTCAATCATCAGTTTTTAAATTTCGTAGAGGCTGCAGCACGTGAGTTCTGGGCTACAGCCTCCCAATGGCTTTATTTTGAATGTCCTATTTTTGACAGGTCGTAATGTGTTGTTTGGTAAATCTCGTTGATCCAATTGCCAAATAACAGATGGGCATGTGAGCGCCAACGATTCGACGGTGGCTTTGTCGTGTCATTATTCGGGAAATAGTTGGCCGGAATATCAACTTCTACGCCAGCTTCCAAATCGCGGAAAAACTCATCTGCAAGTGATGTGGAATCATACTCGACATGGTTGAATATATAGAGGCGATTGCCAGCATCTTCCCTGATTAGGCAGACATCGGTTTCATCGGATTCCATGAGTATTTCTAAATCTTCAACTTTGCGTACATCGCTGCCGCGAATTTCTGTCCAACGGGAAACAGGAATTTGAAAGTCATCAGAAAAGCCGTTTAGATATACGGATGACGGGTTTAAGTTGCGATGCCGATAGACGCCAAATGCTTTTTTCTTGAGCGGGTATTTAGGCACGCGATGAAAATGCCACATTGCGGCCATTGCACCCCAACAGATATTGAAGGTCGAGTGAACATTGGTTTCTGTCCAGTCAAAAATCTGCTTCAACTCATTCCAATATGTGACGTCTTCATAATCCAATGTTTCGACCGGAGCACCGGTGATGATAAAGCCGTCAAATTTACGGTCTTTGATTTCTTCCCATGTGTTGTAAAAGGAGAGCAGATGTTCCTGCGATGTGTTCTTTGCTTGATGCCCGCCAATGCGCACCAGCGACAGCTCGACCTGCAAGGGAGTTGCGCCGACCAAACGAGCAATCTGTATTTCTGTTTTAACTTTATTCGGCATAAGGTTGAGCAGACCGATCTGTAAGGGGCGGATATCCTGACGGACGGCCGCTGTCTCACCCATGACACGCACACCTTCTTGCACTAATGTGTTGTATGCAGGAAGTGTATCAGGAATTTTGATCGGCATAATAAACTCTCTCTTCGGATATTTGAAAATCGCTAAATAATCCGAAGCTCATTTTGAGGTTTGAAACCTGAAATGAGACCTGTGACCTTAGGCCAGACTGCTGCGCAATCACGGCCCTTTAGCGATTTCTTTAACGTGGCTGCAAGCCGGCCGGCCAAATCACCACAGTGAACTACATTTATGCCTCTTAATAGCCTGCGTCAATCAAGATTATTATCGATAGATTGAGGATTACACGTCTGAATTGGCTGAAAATGGCGCGCTCCGGTTGTTCTCGGTGAATTTTTAAAGTATCGAAATAAGAGCTCTGTGCGAGGATGCGCAGTCAACAGGCGGTGATAAACAGGATGGATGAGATGACGAACAATGTCGGTATTTTAGCAGATGCAGATATTGCAGAGCTGTTCAACAGCGGAGCCTTGTCCTCAGCTCGTCCGCTTGACCATGATCAGATCCAGCCTGCCAGTATGGATCTGCGATTAGGCGCGAAAGCCTATCGTGTGCGTGCTTCCTTTATGCCTGGCACAGATACGCCGTTGCAAGACAAGCTGGAGCGCCTCAAGCTGCATGAGATTGATCTGTCTGAAGGCGCTGTTTTAGAAACAGGTTGCGTTTATCTCGTGCCCCTTTTGGAGCATCTGAATTTGCCGGAAGAAATGGCCGCGGCGACAAATCCTAAAAGCTCGACCGGACGGCTGGACGTATTTACGCGTGTGATTTTTAATGGTGCACAGGAGTTCGACAAAATTCCTGCTGGCTATAAAGGCCCGCTTTATCTGGAGGTCAGCCCGCGTACTTTCCCAATTGTGGTTCGTACCGGCTCCCGATTGTCACAAATTCGTTTTCGTAAAGGCCGTGCGCAGCTTAATGAAACTGAACTGGCTAAAGTCCATAGTCAGGAAATTCTTGTAGCATCGGAACATCCCAATATCTCAGGCGGCGGCATTGCCTTGTCCGTTGATCTTCAAGGCGATGAAAATGGATTGATCGGTTATCGTGGCAAACATCATACATCTGTCATTGATGTTGATAAGCGTGATGCCCTGGATGTCTTGGACTTCTGGGAGCCGCTTTATAATCGCGGTCAGCGAGAGCTTATTCTTGATCCTGATGAATTTTACATTCTTGTGTCAAGAGAAGCTGTACATGTACCGCCATTATATGCCGCTGAAATGACCGCTATTGACCCGCTTGTTGGTGAATTCCGTGTTCATTACGCAGGCTTTTTTGACCCGGGCTTTGGCAATAGTTCTGCTGGTGGAACTGGCAGTCGTGCAGTGCTTGAAGTGCGCAGCCATGAAGTGCCATTTATTTTAGAGCATGGCCAGATTGTCGGGCGTTTGATTTATGAAAAGATGCTGAACCGCCCGAAAGCGCTTTACGGAATTGAGCTTGGCTCAAACTATCAGGCACAACGCCTGAAATTGTCAAAACATTTTCGCTAATTAAAATCGGACATTACGGAGTGCGTGACCGGACTGGTTCACACACTCCAAAGCTACTCTTGAACCGATAAACTATTCAGTTCAGCTCCGGCTTGAGCCACCACTGCATTTCTGCCTTTTTCCTTGGCGGCATAAAGAGCGCTATCAGCACCTGATAATAAATACTCATAATCAGGATGGCCGTCATAAATGGCAACGCCGATCGAGACTGTTACGTGCTCTATGGATTGGTCGGGCAAGACAATCGAGGTTTGCTCGACCATATTGCATATTCTTTTGGCTATTTTGATACCATTTGTAATGTCGGTTTCCGGCAATACGATCAGAAACTCTTCGCCTCCATAGCGGAAAAGATAGTCTGTACCACGGATTGCTTCTGTTAAGAGATCCGCAATTTTAACCAGCACTGCATCGCCAGCCTGATGCCCATATTTATCATTGATCCTTTTGAAATGATCAATATCGAGCATGAGCAAGCTTAATGGGCTGGAATTTTGCTGGGAAAGGGTGATTTCTCTTTGTAAAACGGATGGCAGAAAACGGCGGTTCATTGTGCGTGTTAATGGGTCACGTCCGCTTTCATAGTCAGTTGCTTTTTGGAACAAGTCTGAAAGCACAAATTTAAGTTCATCAACCTTTTTTTGTAGTTCATTAATGGCAATGAACATGTCATTTTTATCCTGAAAATCAGAATTCAAAATGTTCGGGACAATATCCTCGTCTATCGCATCGATCAGCTTGCCAATATCATTGAGTAAGTATTCGGGGCGGAACATGATGGGGGCCCGATGGCGTATCCATAGACCGAAAGGCGAGGCTGCTAACGACTGGTAATGTTGATTTGCCTTGCCGCTAAAAAGCGTAAAAACGGTTGATTGTGCCCAATCCATCAAGGCAGCGCGTTGCGTTTCTCGTACAAGATTAATGTCTTGACCAAGCGTTACAATACGGAACGCTTCATCAGATTGCGCACGTTGCTGTATACCCGTAACATAGGCCTCGCTCATTTGGCGCATGGCATGGTCTACAATTTCATCAAGCAAGATTAAGCTATGCGTCGCTTGCTCAATTCCAATATTACTTTCGCTGATTCTTAAAGCTGTTTTGGTTTTTAAGAGACTTGCTCCCTCAAGAACAAGTATATTAGGCACGCCTAATCTTGCGTGGATTTTCCCAATACTGATCTGCCGTGCATTAAATTTCTCCATGTCTTGGTTAGGATCAAATTCAAATAGATCAGTGAGCCATTCCATTAGAGAATATTTCAAGCGTTCATTAACAACAGCGTGGCTTAGATACTTCTTGCCAATTTTATGCTGCATAAAATGGTCATAAAAAATGCCAACTAATTCTTTTCTATAGGTTTTTAGGACATTTCTTAATATTTGCTGGCTGTTTTTTAGTTCAAGTGCAGAACAATTCTGCCAAAAAAATGGGCCCGCATCATTGGCAGTTTGTTGTGTCATATTATTTTCCAAGTGCAATGGGAAGTGATTGACCAGAAATTGGGACGGCTTTTATGAGCTTATGATATTGAGTGAGCCTTGGGCTGGGATCTAGCAGTGATAAGAAAATTTGAAAAGCAAATTTTCTGTGATGATATGCTCATTTTATTGCCGTGATTTTAGTCTAGCAATCAACTTTATCATTGCCTTAACTATAGTGAGATATCGGTAAATGCAAATATTTAACTTAAGAGGAAATAACTGATGTCTGATCGCGTTAACCGGTTTCTTGGTGACACCCCGGGTCGTGTCCTTATAAAGCTTCTGGTATTATCGCTGATTGTGGGTGTGGTACTAAGTGCTTTAAATTGGACACCATACGATATTTTTTGGGCAGTTCGTGATTTTCTCTTTCGTTTATGGAATATGGGCTTTTCTGCTTTTGGTCGGTTTGCTGATTACTTTTTACTGGGGGCTGCGGTCGTTATTCCTTGCTATATTATCATACGGATTTTGAAGTTTGGTAAATAAGGAATTTTGTGAATGCTGAATAAGTGCTTATCACGCCGTCAGTTCTGTAAGGCTGGCAGCCTGCTTGCTTTAACTGGTGTTTACAGTAGTTTGCCGCTTGCTCAAACACTGGCGGCATCACCTTTACAAGAACAAGCAGAAACAGCACTTAATCACATTCGCCGCCAATATGATCTTGACTTGATGCAATATGATCCAAAACTTGAGAAAGCTGCACTCTATCAGGCAAATCGCATGGCGGATGCGGATAAAATGTCTCACAGTGTGGGGTGGTTCAACGGTTTTGGGGCGCGTGTAAAAAAAGCGGGTATTCGCGGACCTGCAGCGGAAAATATTGCCGTTGGCCAACCGGATATAGCGACTGTATTTCGTATGTGGATGGATTCAAAGGGCCACCGCATGAATATGCTGGATAAAGAGTTTAATGCATTCGGACTGGCAGTTGTCGCCCCAAGATCAAATCCGCGTAGAAAATACTGGGCATTAATGCTCGGTGTTGATCAAAGTGCTTATTGAAGGCACTACATATTCCATCTCTGATTTATATTTTGTGACAAAAGCTTGAAACTTAGGATTTGAAGCTGTTTTTGTGTTGAATAAAGCTGGACTATAATAGGGCGGCAGTGCCAAATAGGCTCACCTGCCGGGTCGGGCAGTGACAGGAAATCTCTTATGTTGCAGCAAGTTAGTCCACAACCATCCCGTCCTTTTGAAGTGACAAATCGCATGGTGATGCTCATCGCTGTGCCTATGACTTTGGCAGCGGTGACAACGCCACTGCTGGGACTGGTTGATATGGGCGTTGTCGGTCAGTTTGGTAAAGCTGAACTTATTGGCGGCTTGGCAATTGGCGCACTGGTTTTTGATTTCCTATTCAGCCTATTTGGTTTTTTGCGCACTGGCACGACAGGACTGGTTGCGCAAGCTCTGGGTCGAGGGGATGAATTAGAAGAGCAGACCATATTCTGGCGATCTGCGATCATTGCTCTGATTGGCGGTGTTGCAATGATTGTAACTTTGCCGCTGATATTAAGTGCTGCCATAGGCTATATGCAAGCGACGGAAGAAACCAATCAAGCTATGGCGACATATGTGACCATTCGCATGTTCGCGGCGCCATTTTCTTTGATGAACTACACGATACTTGGCCTGATCTTGGGTCGCGGGCAGGGTGTTCTTGGCTTGAAGCTGCAAGTCTTGCTTAACGGCATCAACATTATCATGTCTGTGCTTCTTGGCTTAAAGCTTGGCTGGGGCATCGAAGGCGTTGCTTGGGGAACAGTTTGCGGGGAAGTGGTTGCCTGCTTTGTTGGTCTGGCAATTGTATTGCGTGGCTTTAAGCTACGGCCAAGGCCCGATTTGAGCTTGATTCTGGATCGTCAGGGGTTGATGCGGATGTTTGTCGTTAACCGCGACCTGATGATCCGTTCACTGCTTTTGTTGACCGCATTTGCCGTTTTTACCCGTCATGGAACTGAATTAGGCTCTGTCACTTTAGCGGCTAATTCTGTTTTAATGAATTTCTTTTTGATTGCAGGTTTTTTTCTGGATGGGATGGCAACCGCTGCGGAGCAGATTATTGGTCGAGCTGTTGGCGCAAATTATCGACCAGCCTTCATGCGAGGCGTAAAGCTGACATTCCTGTGGGGCTTGATTATGTCGGCGACCATATCATTATTCCTGCTTTTGGCGGGTGACATTATTATTTTTACACTCTCGAAAGCTGAGGATGTTTATCAAGAAGCGTTGATTTATCTGCCATGGGCTGCGTGCACGGCGTTAACAGGGCTGCTTGCCTTTCATATGGACGGCGTCTTTATAGGTGCGACTTGGTCCCGTGATATGCGTAATATGATGATCGTATCGCTGATTATGTTTTTTGTAACGCTTTATGCAACAAAGCCCGTAATAGGTAATCACGGGCTTTGGTTGGCTTTGAACGTATTTTTGTCGATCCGTGGCTTTACGATGCTGGCAATTTTACCAAGAAAAATTAAAGCACAGTTCAGTCATACTCATTAAGAGGCTGGGATATCTCGCTTCGCCCAGTCTTCATTATCAGTGTCGCGAAATTCGCTAATATTGCTAACACCAGCTTTTTTAACGGCTTGTGACAAGCCCTTGACAATCTTTGCGGGCAAGCCAGGTCCTTGGTAGATCATACCAGTGTATAATTGAACCAGATCAGCGCCAGCGCGAATTTTAGTCAAAGTGGTGTCACTACTATCGACACCACCAACACCGATCAGTGGCATATCTTTACCAACACGCTGGCGCATTTTAGCAAGAACAATGGTTGAGCGTTCAAATAGCGGCTTTCCAGATAGACCGCCCATTTCACTCTTATTAGAAGACTGCAGGCCAGCACGCGATAAAGTTGTGTTGGAAATGATGATGCCGTCCAGCTTTTGCTCTAGAACTTCTGCAGCAATATCATCCAGCTCTTCTTCAACTAAATCTGGCGCGATTTTTAAGAATATAGGGCGCTTGAGCGGGCACTTCTCAGCTTCTTCATCTCTGGCTTCCATGACGCGCTGTAACAGTTCTTTCAGATTGTCACGGGTCTGCAAATTGCGCAATCCAGGGGTGTTTGGCGATGATATATTTACTGTGAAATAACGGGCGACAGAGTGAAAATATCGGATACCTTCGACATAATCGGCAGTGCGATCTTCGCTATCTTTATTTGCACCAATATTAACGCCAATAATCCCTGATGTAGACCGATTGGCAAGGCGTTTCAGTGCTGCTTCGTGCCCTTCATTGTTGAAGCCAAGGCGATTTACTACAGCATTGTCTTCGGTCAGGCGAAATACGCGCGGGCGTGGATTGCCGTTTTGAGGGCGGGGCGTAATGGTTCCAACTTCGGTAAAGCCAAAGCCAAGGTTTAACAAAGCATCCGGAACCTCGGCATTTTTATCAAAGCCGGCAGCCATGCCCAATGGATTAGGGAAGCTTACACCTGCAATTTTCTGCGTTAGTGCAGGGTCTTCTTTAATCTTGCTGTGCATCAAACCGGTTTTTAGGCCTGCGATTGACAGGCCGTGAGCTTGTTCTGCATCTAGGGCGAATAGGGCACGACGTCCAAAGGCTTCAAAAAGGCCTGGCATCAATTCATCTCCGGAAATAGGTGCTGTCCAAAATTATCCAGCGGTAATGGTTGAACATTGATAACTGCATCGAGGCTTAAACTGCTGTAAAGATGAGGAAATAAATCTCCGCCTCTGGATACCTCATATTTTAATGAGTCACCTAATTGGGTGCTATCTACGCTAACGAGCAGTAGATCATCAAGGCCAGCAAAATGTTTTGCGGCCGTGGCTTTGACTTGGGCCGCTGTTGAAAAATGTATGAAACCATCAGCAATATCAACTGGTGCACCTAAAAACTTATTCTCTGCCTCAGCGGCTTGCCATAATTTAATTGGCACAATTTTGTATATTATGTCGGGTTTCATGGTATCTTTAAGTGCTCGACTTACGGATTTTGATTGTACTCGTTTGTTCAGTATCTCAATATCTGCGCTGCGACGTAATTTCAACCGACTGTTTCTTCAACTTCTCGGCTTTGCGTCAACGCCAACATACTATTACACGCATTTTATCCGTAGTACTATGATTATTGAGCTGGTGTCAGGCTTCATTGAAATAAACGGAGAGAACCAATGCAAATTTTTAACAAAGTTACCGGTCTTCACGGTCTAAGCGTTCTCGCAGCCCTCACGTTTTTTATGGGGGTGCCGACTGCCATGGCGCAGGAAGGTGCGCGTTACAAGTTGGAAACTGCTGCAGACGGATATTTAAAGCTTGATACATTTAGCGGGTCAATGACCTATTGTTCACAACAAAATAGTGAATTTACTTGTAAGGTAATTGAGGGAACTGAAGCTCCAGATCAGGATGAACTGCGTTTGTTAAAGGATAAGGTCGATGCCTTATCAAAGCGACTTGATGCACTTGAGCAGCAAAATAGAACATCAAAAAACTCAACTCTGCCCACAGAAGAGGAATTTGAGCAGACAATGGGTATGATGGAGCGCTTTATGAAGCGGTTTATGGGAATTGCAAAAAGTTTTGATGATCCTGAAACCACACCTGCCCAACCTGCGCCTGATCGCACATGATTGGTTTCTAAACTGGGGTGGTTTGAAATATTGGCTATGTATTGAAACATAGCCAATATGAAGAAGAGGTTATTTGCAGCCGGTTTTGATGTTGGGCTATCAAATATAACGCTTCGTTGCTTCTATAAGTCTGTGAACAATTCCTGGCTCGGTTACGGCGTGCCCGCTGTCTTCCGCTATTTGCAAGTCTGCTTCCGGCCACATTTTTTTGAGCTGCCACGCATTAACAAAAGGTGTGCAGATATCATAGCGGCCATGGATAATGGTGCCAGGAATATGGCGTATACGATGCGCATTGCGCAAAAGCTGGTCATCCGTCTCCATAAAGCAGCCATTTTTAAAATAGTGGCATTCAATACGGGCAAATGAGATTGCATAATGATCTTCACCAAAGGCATCCACCCTCGTGGGGTCGGGTGTAATGGAAAGAATTGATGCTTCCCATTGTGCCCATATGCGCGCGGCCTCAAGCTGAGTTTGAGGATCGGATGATGTCAGACGCTTATAATAAGCGCTAATCATATCATGCCGCTCTTCAGCGGGTATCAGATTTTCAAATGCTTCAAATTTATCGGGGAAGATAATGCTGGCACCATTGTAATAGGTCCAGTCAATTTCAAACTTTCTCCCCATAAAGATACCGCGAAGAATGAGCTCACTGACAAATTCGGGGTGTGTTTGTGCGTAAGCAAGCCCTAGGGTTGAGCCCCAGGAGCCGCCAAAAACTTGCCATTTTTCAATTCTTAAATGCTGGCGGATTTGTTCCATATCGGAAACCAGCGCCCATGTATCATTTTCACGCAGCTCTGCATGGGGAGTGGACTGGCCGCAACCTCGCTGGTCGAATAAAATGATCCGGTAATGCTCCGGATCATGCAATCTGCGCATTGCATCTGTAATGCCACCGCCTGGTCCGCCATGGATCATGATGACAGGCTTGCCATTCGGGTTTCCGCATTGTTCTACATAGATTTTATGCAGCGGTGAAACTTGCAGCATCTCGTGCTTGAACGGCATTATTTCCGGATAAAAGTCATTGCGCAGCATGAAATGTAAGTTCCTCTAAGGCTAGATTTTTATGTGTCAGCTTTCATATATTAATATCACGATATTAATGTGATTGAAGCATATAATATCAAGCATAGAGGATTATACTTTGATGCTGGATAGAGTTTAAGTCCCAATGACCTTATTGCTAAATATGCAACACTTTACCGATTATCATCAATTATTAAGTGATATTCGCGATAATTGGATAGTGATAATAAAATAAACGCTGCGCATCTTCTGTTTATTTTGTATATCTAATAATCAAAGCTGAAAATATTCATCAAGCTACCGGAGAGCATGCGATGCTGAAAGAGTTTAAGGAATTTGCCCTTAAGGGTAATATGGTTGATCTTGCGATCGGTGTGATTATCGGTGGCGCCTTTGGCGGTCTGGTTAACTCAGTTGTGAATGATATTATCATGCCGATCATTGGCTTGATAACAGGCGGTATTGATTTCAGCAATTTGTATATCCAGTTGGCGGGCACGCCACAAAGCACGCTGGCAGCAGCGCGTGAGGCAGGCGCAACACTTGCTTATGGTAATTTCATTACTCTGCTGATCAACTTCCTGATCATCGCATGGGTACTTTTCATTGTTGTGAAAGCGATGAACACAATGAAAAGGAAAGAAGAAGCCAAGCCTGATACAGTTGCCGAGTTGCCGCGTGATGAGGTTCTGTTGACTGAAATTCGTGATCTGTTGGCGGCCAAAAAATAGTTTTTACATCAATGAGCGCTTTTAAACCCCGCTCAGGCGGGGTTTTTTATATCAATTATCACGTCGAGTTGTTCCGTTAGGTATTGGGAAGCTTGATGTATCTATCAATATTACGGATGAGATTTTGGCTCGGATAATTGCTAATTAATATCTCATCTGTCGTTTGAATTTTTGTATGCCGTTGAGTTGGGGCTGATTTTCAGTTGTAGGAAACGTGAAAATAACGACTTGGAATATGTAATGCGGACTGATTAAACGCATCATATTTTAAGGCTGCCCGATAATTGCGGTGAAGCGATGATGAATTGATCTGGGATCATATTATGGGGGATGACTTGCTGAAAAACTCTATACGGCCTGAGGCACTGGAATCAGAAGTAAGCGGTATTGTTGAAGTGGCTGTCTATGCCAAAGGCAGAGAAAATCTTATTCCTCTTTGGGTGGGACAAGGAAATCAGCCAACGCCAGATTTTATTACCAAGCCAACAATGGATTCATTGGCCAAAGGCGAAACTTTTTATGGCAGTGACGCAGGGCTGATAGATACTCGTGAGGCGCTGGCGGCTTATTACCAGAAACACTTTGGTGCCGATTGGACCCCGCAGTCATTTTACGTGACAGGCTCGGGCATGCATGCGATTGACCTTGCTTTGCGTGCAACAGCGGGCGCTGGTGATGAGGTGATTTACCTTTCTCCTGCATGGCCGAATTTTGTTGGCTGTTCTACATTGGCTGGCATTCATCCACGCGCTGTCGAATTGGAGTTTGGGGCAAATGGCTGGTCATTGGATGTAGAGAGGATCAAAAATGCTATTAATTCCAAGACCAAAGCTATTTTCGTCAATACCCCCTCTAATCCGACAGGTTGGGCAGCAGATCTGGAAACTTTAACTGCAATTCGTGATATTGCACGCGAGCATGGTATCTGGATTATTGCAGATGAAATCTATTCGCGCTTTTATTATGGCGGTCGTCGCGCTCCAAGTTTTATTGATGTCACCGAGCCGGATGATCGTATTATATACGTGAACAGCTTTTCTAAAAATTGGGCCATGACTGGTTGGCGTTTAGGTTGGATTGCTGTGAACCCGGCGCTAGGCACAGTGATTGAAAACCTTATTCAATATTCTAATTCCGGTGCTCAGACATTTTTGCAGCGTGGTGCAGTTGCAGCATTAAATGAAGGTGATGCGTTTGTTCAGTCCTATATTGATCAGGCAACTATAAATCGTGATATTCTCTGCGCTAAGCTTAATGCAACCGGCAAGGTGAAGCTGGTACCGCCTCAAGGGGCATTTTATCTGTTTTTTGGCATTGATGGAATAACCGATACGCGCCGCGCTGCATTGAAAATGGTTGATGATATTGCCGTAGGCTTGGCTCCAGGCAGTGCTTTTGGCAAGGGTGGAGAGCATTATTTCCGTCTATGCTTTTTGCGCGATCAGCAACTGATTGAAGAAGCAGGCGACCGTTTGGCTGATTGGATAGAAAAGCAATAATTCTGATTTAATCGATCAGACCGGAAAATAGTTTTTACTAAAGCAGTTGCCGCTTTGTCTTTGGTGGACTATTCATTATCTTGAGTCAGAGACTTTACGAAAGCACATATAATGACCAACGCAGTACATATTGAGCATATTGCCCATCCTTCACCACTAAGTGCAGAACAAAGAGCGCAATTAATGGCCAATCCTGGTTTTGGTAAAGTATTTACCGATCATATGGTTACCATTAAATGGACTGATGAAAAAGGCTGGCATGACGGCAAACTAACGGCACGTGCACCCTTTTCTATCGACCCTGCTGCGGCAGTTTTGCATTATGCGCAGGAAATTTTTGAAGGCATGAAAGCCTATCGCGCAGAAGATGGTCTGTCACTGTTCCGCCCCGAACAAAATGCACGCCGTTTTGCTGAATCAGCAAAACGCATGGCAATGCCTGTTATGTCTGAAGATGTATTTATTGAAGCGGTCAAAACTTTGGTAAAGGCTGACGCTGATTGGGTGCCAGAAGGTGATGGCAGTTTTTATCTGCGTCCATTCATGTTCGCCAGTGAAGCGTTTTTGGGCGTTCGCCCATCCCATGAATACACTTTTTGTGTCATCGCTTCACCTGTCGGCGCCTATTTTAAAGGCGGCTACAAGCCTGTAACCGTTTGGGCAACAGACAAATACACCCGTGCCGCTTCAGGTGGTACTGGGGCTGCAAAATGCGGCGGTAACTATGCAGCCAGCCTTGTTGCGCAAGCGGAAGCAAGTGCAAATGGTTGCGATCAGGTTGTTTTCACTGACGCAAAAGAGCACCGCTGGATTGAAGAGCTAGGCGGCATGAATATTTGTTTCATCATGGATGATAATCGTTTGATTACACCGCCTCTTTCGGGAACTATTCTGCCGGGTATTACACGTAACTCCATTCTTGAAATTGCCAAGGAAGAAGGATTGACCGTAGAAGAGCGTCCTTATTCCTTTGAAGAGTGGAAAGAAGATGCCATTTCAGGGCGCATGCGTGAAGCTTTTGCTTGTGGCACGGCTGCTGTCATCGCAAGTGTGGGCACAGTACGTTATGATGGCGGAGAATTTTTCATCGGTGACGGCGAGGACGGCAAGATAACAGCACGCTTGCGTGCCAAGCTTGTTGGGATCCAGCGTGGCCAGGAAGAAGACCGTTACGGTTGGTTTCATAAGATTTGATCGTTTTATAGGAGTGGAAGCTTGAATGTTTCTACTCCTGTTAAGTCTTAATAAAAAACGCCCGAATTCAGTTGAATTCGGGCGTTTTTTATTTATCAAATTGAGTTTGCGCGATCAGCCGCCTGCTTTTGAAACAGTAAGAGGAACGACTATGTCGGATTGTAATTCTTCTGCGGCACGATCTTGAGCAAAAGGAATACCAAGTTCATTCCAGACTTCAATTAGTGCATTTTTTAGATGATCAATCAGTTCATCATTATGAAATGGCGTTGGTGTAATCCGCAAACGTTCTGTTCCGCGTGGAACAGTTGGATAGTTAATCGGCTGGATATAGATGCCATGCTTGTGCAATAAACGGTCAGTCGCCTTTTTGCACAGTTCAGGATTACCAACCAAAATCGGCACAATATGTGTCTGTGATGGCATTACCGGCAATCCAGCAGCACCCAGCACGTCTTTTGCTCGCTGTGCTTGCCTTTGCTGCATATCGCGCTCGGTCTGGGATTTCTTTAAATGCTGGATAGAAGCGGTTGACGCTGCTGCAACAGCAGGGGGCAGGGCTGTGGTGAAAATAAAGCCGGCTGCATAGGAGCGGACCGCATCAATAATCGCCTGTGAGCCGGTGATATAGCCACCAAGTGTGCCAAAAGCTTTCGCCAATGTGCCTTCAATGACATCCATGCGATGGGCCAGGCCATCGCGTTCTGTGATACCACCACCCCGATGTCCGTACATGCCGACAGCGTGTACTTCATCAATATAGGTCATTGCATTATATTTATCGGCTAAATCTGCGATTGCTTCAATTGGGGCAATGTCGCCATCCATTGAGTAAACAGATTCAAAAACGATAAGTTTAGCACGGCTTGGATCAGCAGCTTTTAAAAGCTGTTCAAGATGCTCCATGTCATTGTGGCGGAAAATTTTCTTCTCTGCACCAGAACGGCGCACACCTTCAATCATGGAAGCATGGTTGAGCTCATCCGAAAGAATAAGACAGTTCGGCAATAAACGTCCTATTGTCGAAATCGATGCTTCATTAGAAATAAAACCGGATGTGAAAACAAGACCTGCTTCTTTCCCATGCAAATCCGCAAGTTCGCTTTCCAGTTCCACCAATGGATGGTTGTTGCCGGAAATATTACGCGTGCCACCCGCACCAGTACCAAAGGTCTGTGCAGTTTCAGTCATGGCTTTAATGACATCAGGATGGTGGCCCATACCTAAATAGTCATTTGAACACCAGATTGTGATCTCGCGTGCAGTATCATTGTCGCGCCAGATTGCTTTCGGGAAACT
>CANQXU010000022.1 GCA_947627865.1 uncultured Paenochrobactrum sp.
TTTTGGTGTTGATGCTGGACGATATTCGTTGAAGTAAGACGATTTTTGGTGTTGATGCTGGACGATATTCGTTGAAGTAAGACGATTTTTAGTGTTGATGCTGGACGATATTCGTTGAAGTAAGACGATTCTCTGGTGTTGAAACTGGAAGGAACAGCTTGTTGGGCTAACGAATTAGGCTTAAACATTGAGCTAGCCGTGTAATTAAACAACCAGAATTCCAGCTTCATAAGCATCTCTTGCAACGCTTGGCCCCATTATACTTTCCTGGTTATTTGAATTCTCCAATAATGCCTCTGAAACGAAAAAATCGACCAACATCAACAAAAATAATTTTAAATCGATTAGCGTCAACAAATCCATTTGTTACATAAATAATCCAGCGTCAACAATATGAATATCGACCAGCGTCAACTATTTTTGCGGGTTTGAGAAAAGTGACAGGGTTTGCAAGTTTATAGTCCAGCGTCAGCAATTCTCAATGTGGATGATAATAATGCGCCCAAATAAAATGTTATAAGGTAACAAATTAAGGCTGAAAACTCCGCATTAAAAACGCGCGAAGACTTCGTCACCGGTAGTGGTCATGTCACTATGGTTCAAGAAAATGAATCATAACTGAGGGTAGAGCCATGACAGGTATCGTAGTTCGCGAGGACAAAGTAGAGCGCATTCAGCGCTTCAACTCCCTACAAAGCGGTCAGTACTGGCGAGCAAAACAAGATATGCCGGAAGAGGCTATCTTGGGCGATGAGGTGCTTCTCATTGAATCCCTGCGTTGGGTCGAAAACCAACTCCACACCGTCATTCTTCGGGCGCATCCGAAACACTATGACCAGTACGCTACCTTCGTAACGACCGATAAGGCAGGGGTGGAACATAAAGTAAAACGCACCCTGACCCAGCACCGCTTCCTGTTTAACGACTTCATTGAGCGTTTTGAATACGCTGATGATGCGCGACAGATCCGTGACGCTGAAGTGGCACTGTGCCAGCAACGTGTCACCGACCTTACTCAGTCACTGTCGAAGTCTCTCGCCAACCCTGAAGCCATGAAAGCCATTGTGGCCGAACGTATTGAGCAGAAAGCTGCGGCCAAAGGCCAAAGCCCGAATACGTTGCCTGTAATCAGCAATAACGCTATTCGCCTGGCTACGGGCTCAGTGGGTAATGCAATCGCAGCAGGCGTTACTGAAGCCGACATCAAGAGCATGCGTGATGCGGCTGAACAAAATCACCAAATTGCGACAATCCAATCCGAGTGGATCCAGGAGCGCAATACCGAAATTACTGCGGCGGTGCAGGCGGTAGTGCCCTATTTTTCAGAAATGGCAGCGGCGCAGCTGGCTGCAACGGAAGACGCTCGTTCTCAGGTAGATAAGCTGATGGACGGTATCCAGTCTTTAGATCTCTATATTGGTAAAGACGTCAATGTGAAGGTGATCCGCAAAGGGCAATCCGCCCCCAGCGACGAGCCCTTGACCTTTGTACAACAAAAATTAATGGTCGATGAAGAGTTGGCCATCTACCACGACCTGAGTGACTGGTTCGATTTTGGCGACCTGGACAAGTTCTACAATGCCCTGTGTAATACCCCTGCGCTGGTGGAACAGATCTTCCCGTCACCCCGTTGCGTACTGGTCATGGCAACCACTCGCCGTTACATCGACTACCAAGATCGATGGGAAAACGTCCTCAATAACAACGAAAATGCCAAAGTGTTTCTGATGGTGCGCGATGGTGAAAACCTGTATCGCATCGTGTCCCCAGTGGAATCCCACCTGGGTGCAAATATGTTGTTCCCGTCTCAGGACGAACAAGAGCGCCTGTTCCGAGGGATGGACGGGGAACAAATCAAATTCCAAGACGTGGCTTATTCCGATCGCCTGAAGGCGCACGAGCGCATGGCGCTGCACTACAAGCGTTTCCTGATCATGTGCTGTGGTCTTGACCATCGAGAACAACTGTTCGGGGATTTCTACGACCGGAGTCAGGGGCTGAATTTTGTTTCCATGAAATTCCAAGAGCTGCATTGCCGGTTTATTCATGATGCTGACGGCACTGGCATGCTGAGTAACCCAGAAAATAAAAAGTATCCATCCTTGGCTGGCTTTATCGAATGGGCAAACAGTCACCTGCGTAGCGGCTCATGCGTGATGTGCCAATGGCATTCACTGGCGAACCCAGAAACAGCACCAGGCGCGGCCAAAGAGAATGACGATCGTTCCTATGGCTCCTTCAGCTTCATCGTGGACTTTAAAGACGACCGTAACGTGACCGCAGCCTTTATCAAAGACGGCCTGTTGAATGTCAAAGCGCCGGTCAGCAAGACCAGCTATAGCAACAAAAGAGGAAGTGTGACACGCGACTATAACGTCAACGTCTGCATCGAAAAGTACAATAAACATTGGAAGGAAGACGACTCGCGCTTGCCTTACCTGTGCCTGGACGCGGTCACCGCTGAGCACCTGGAGCACTACATCTATTCGCGAGCTGTGCGCTCGAATCACTCCTATTACATCGCGCTGTTCAAATCGTTGGCAAAGTACCTGCGTGAAGAGCGTCAGATGGAGCAGAAGTCTCGTGACCTGCTGAAAGCTGCGCTGGTGGTGGGTCGCGTGGGGAATGAAGCAGATCACGATGCCGTTATCGACAAAACAGTAATGGCATGGCGTGCCGTGAACCGTGGGGCTCCTTTGGCGGAGGCGCTGGCCGACAATGCACAGTGGGAAAATCTGCTGGGCATGATGGATATGATCGCCTGTCGGGGCATGAATATGCTGCCTCAGATCGAAGATTTCGCATGCGAAAACAAGACCGCTCCTTTGCGTCTGATTGTGAACACGAACGGTAAATTGTCGCTGTACGTCGCCCCAAGGGATGATGAGCGGGACGACCGATTAGAGCCGCATATCTGGGTGCAACGCATTAACTTTAACCTGACGAAAACGGGCATCAAAGAAGCCTCTCGTAGCTGGGTAACGCTGATCGCCTCCAACGTGGCTGAAACCACGATCTATGAATGGCCGGAGGCGGATGCGTGGAAAAATCTGAATGCTGCCTTTGGTAATTTTGAAGAAAAACAGGAAGCATTTAGCTTTGTGGAAAGTGGGGCGGGTGACCTGCAACGTCTGAACCCAACCAACCAGAGACGCCTGGCGGAATTGTCTCACCTCTGGAAAGAGGCTTACTACGAGATGAACTACGTCCGTGATACGGGCGGGCAAGTCCAGGTTCCTGCGTTGCTGATCCCGATCGGTATCCGCATTGAAGGTAGCGAGTGGAACTATGTGTACGTGGGCTCTATCAGCCGATCAGCACACTGCATCTATCAGTTGCTGGAAAGTGAAAGCACCAATAACAGCCTGGCAGAGATGTATGCGTCGTTCTACAAAAACCCGGAAGGGCGTATCCACGAGCTGAGATCGAAGTCTGCTGACCTGTGGATGTTTGCCTCCAAGGAAATGCCGGACGTGAACATGTTCAGCACGAACAAGGATCTCAAATACAGCGGGCTGGACTATGCGATGAATACCAACTCCGTATCCGAAATTCACAGCTTTGATGTCCGCTGGCACTATGCAGAAGCCTATGTGTCGCACCCGCATCGCTCAAAAAGCATATTGTGGCTGGCTGATAGCCTGCGCGATGAAAGTGGCCGGGTCATGATAGATACACTGTTGGGCAGTCCTCACCTCCACCTTGACGAGCCTGTCGATGTGATTGAAGTGACGTTACCTCTTCGTTATGACGACGCCAATAAGGCGAAGATTGCGAAGACAAAAGCACCTTTCAATCACGCTCATTGGTTCGATATCTGCCCTGTCGGGTACAACGAAAATCAATGTCTGGAGGGCATTATTGCGCCGGTGAAAACCTTTGCCAGAATGACTTTTGCCAACAAAGAACTGGCGCTGCATTACATCTTTGCGCGTGATGCCGATGCGAGAAAGTATCAGAGCGGTTTCTTCACGGAAGTGGAAGTGCCGGTACCTGATGGTGTGACACGTTGGACAACGCGTAATTAATACTGGGTATGAATTATTGGAAATCTAAGTCGGTCCAGCTGGTGGGCCATAACCGAGGAAGAGAAATGTCAGACGAAAAAAACGTACACGTTCGTAACGTGGCATTTGATGAATTTGTTCAGCTGCTGGAAGAAGACGGCTTGCCGAGTGAACACTTGGAAACCGTGCGTAAGATCTTGGGTGAGATTTCGCAAAAAGTAACGGAATTCAGCCCCAAGCAAGGTACCCTTCTGGCGTTGGCAGAAGAACACTCTCCGCACTACCGTGACCTGGGTGAACAGCAAGGCTTCATCAATGGTGTACTCAATATGCCACTGTTCTTCACTAACTAAACCTGAATTTATCGACTCCCATAAAACCGCTTCGGCGGTTTTTTGTTATCAGGGATCTGCCCAGCAAAAATGTGCTGGTATGGGAATGGTTGAGTAATACTGGCATTGAGGTCTCTCCGCGCACGGACTGATAAAGCAAAAATGATGTTTTTCCCGCTATAGCACAACGAGTGCCCGTTACAGGATATTCCAAATATTCGTCACCGGTTGCCAGTGGGGGACAATAACCCGGTCAATCATTAAACCTAAGCGAGGAAACATGATCACGTTATTTTCGGCTGTAACGTCTACCCCAGGGTGGCTACTGTTTTTAATCTGTCTGGCGATAGTCTACACCGCGATAATCACGATGACCGCCAAAGGAGTAAAGTCAAAAGTCTCTACAATAGGGTTGTGTTTCCTAGCGGGGTATTTCCTGTCATTCATTGTGGCGAGTGCAGCAATGAAGACACAGCAGTCAGTAGTAACCTCCATCGTTAAGCGGGTGCCGTTACCTGCTTTCCCCATCGCAGACGGCGAGTCTGGCGAACTGAGGTCTGAGTACCTTGAGGCTATTGCAACGGCTTCGTTGTTCAACGAGCCGATGCCAACCAAGCGGATGATGGACGCACAGGAAAGGGCGGAAGCACTGGTGCAAGAGCAGAACGAAAGGCTGATTCGGATCATCAATGGTAAAGGCTAAGCCCTCTATTTTCAGACGCTCACTTCGGTGGGCATTTTTTTTTGCCTGAAGCAAAACCAATCACGAAAGAAATAATTCAAAATAATATAGTTTTCACTATTCGTCGGCGGTTGAGGTCATGGTTAACTAATTGCATAGAAACCAACAAGGTTGTATGAAATGAACAACGTGAAAACAGTAAAAATGTTGAAAGATAACGCCTTCTGTCACGCAGAGTGGATGGACTTTAAAAAAGTCTTAAACGAGTCACCTTTTGGTGTTTTCCTGGAGTTTATAGACCCACGCGATGGTGTGTTGGTTCAGCATCTTTTCCCGTTCTGGTGCAAGCCTCAGAAAACGTATAAGCCGATGGGTAACGTGTTCATGACCCAGTGGCAGGGATTAACACTGACAATTCCGTCCGACTTCGATTGGTGGATTCAGGCTCAATCCAGCGGCATTGGCATGCGTCGTATCGACCAGAAAGTACAGTTTGTAAAGCGCGGGGAATATGTGGAGGTAAATCTGAAAGTCGAAATGGCCGCTGTTATCCGCATAAACCCCGAGTTTTCACCCGAGTTCGACGCTGCCACACATGCTTAGCGTCTGATCCATGCCGTGGGCACCCCAAACCCACGAATACCCCTCAATGCCCATCACCCTCGATGGGCATTTTTTATGAGAAATATCATCAATTAAACCCTTCGTCAGTGGTCAACATCATGGTTGAATAGAGATGTCAACAAAACGAATAACCCAATAGGATTGAACATGAACCTGATCAACGCAAACGAGAAACGTGCCGACAACCACCTCGCATCAGCCATTCGCTATAACGGCAACGTCATGACTGTCCGTGAATGGATTGACGCGCTGATCGCGCAAGGATACAAGCCTAATGCCAAGGCTGTTCTGAAGGGTAAAGAAGCCAGCCGCATGCAGATGCACCGTTGGGATAACAGCCAGCAAACCGAGCACATGAAGAAGCGTGCGCAAGCAGGCACCAAAATCGAATGCACGATGTCTCATGACGAAAATGGCAGTTTCTACGACGTAAATAAGTTTGCGTATGATTATGCGGTGATGCAGTGCGGCACGCAATGCGCTGAGCCAGAAGACCGCTGCTTCATTATTTTTGCTATTCCTCAGTTACGGCGGGGTGCGGACTATCAACGCTGTGTGGCCGCGTACAAGCCAGAGATTGCAGAGAGCGAGCAACGCGCGCTGAGTGTGCTTCGTAGCGACTTTCCTCCCGCTCGGATCTTGTGGTTCGGTGTGGCAAAAACACAAGAGCAGGCACTGGCCTTGGCGGAGACTATTGCGGCCTGACAGAATAGAGTTGATCACCCAAGGTCTGTGCTGAAAGGTACAGGCCTTTTTTTCATCTGCAAAGTGTCGTCCTTTAATGTGGATTTAAAAAGTATCTTTTTTAAAATCATCGCCAGTGTACCCTCCTGGAAAATCAACATGAAAACTGCCTTAATCCTTTCGCTGTTTTTGCCCGTCTTTGCCTTTGCCAAGCCGCTGTTTATCGGTGATAGCTTGACCTATACCCTAGCCACCAGCGCTATGAAACACATTCCTGTAGACGGCCTTTACAAGGAGAGTACGGGACTGACCGATCGCAGTTCGGTGAAGTGGAACAATTACGTTCAAACGATGAGCTTTCATGACTATGAGACTGTGGTGATTTCGCTGGGGGCTAATGACGGCATTGGTGCGAGCCAAGTTACGAACTATCAGGACAAAGCGACCCAGTTTATCCGTCAGATCCAGCAGGACAACCCCAGCGCGTCGATTATCTGGATATTACCTCCCGTGATGAAGAACCCGGCCACTGAGGCCGCACTGGTGAATACCCGAAAAGCGATCCGGCAAGCGGTAGATGAAACGCAGGTCGCCTCATTCGACCCTGAGGTCGTTATTGGACGTGAGTTTGCGCTGATCGTGAACAACGTGCAGGTACGGACCAGTGATGGGATTCACTACACAAGCAAGGGTAGCGATTTGATAATCAGTCACCTGTTGAGCCAGTAGCTACAGGTCGAAACCGCCTCGAAAGTGGATTAAGTTTTTACCCCTTAAACGCTTTGTCAGTGCTGCACTTATGGGATGATCATTATATCGAACCAATACTGGTTTAAATGAGGGTTTGTCAATGGGTGCTAATCGCAGCAACCTTCACAAAGAAAGCATCCGCGCGCTGCATTACTACCACGGCAAAATGGCGGTAGAGTCCTTCAGGAAATAACATTTTAAACTCGGTACTTTGTTTTTCAAAATAATCTCCTTTTTGTTATTCGTCAGTGGCTTAGGTCGTGTTTTACTGGTTAGGTAAACAAAACAACGATACCAATAAAAAAGAGGTTCCTCATGTCAGCTTCTCCAGAATGCATACAGTGTTATTTCGTTTCCTACAAGCGTGATGCGCAGATCCCTTGGGTCATCAGTGAAGAACGTAAAAAAAAGACCTTTAGCTCTTTAGAACGCAGCATTACCTTTGGCCTGAATCGTACTGATGGCGTAAGTGAAGCAGGTAAGTTCCTCCGTAAGTTCAAGCCACAACATCCCTATATACAGCAATTAGATGCGCTGTTGGCATCTGAGGCACCGAATGAGCAGGAACTGACCGCATTGCGTGACGAAATCAACGCGATGGAGTGGACGCCTGAAGAGCTTCTGGCTGAGCTTGTGGAAGACGGTGCGGTTTCAATTGTCATGAACAGCGTGTTTTACCGTGAGAACGGATTCTTTCATACAGAAGTCTCTGCCGCAGTAAGCCTTCCTGACGGGATTGAGCCGATGGAATTGAGCGGTGAGATGGTGATTGAGCAGATCTACGACGAGAAGAACGTTCAATTTATGTATTAGTAATTAGCCGTTCGGTCTGATTGCAGGCCGAACTTTTATCACAACGAGGAAACCCGTTATGAACCAGCTGAAAATTGACAAGCAGAAAGGGCTGTACGTTTTGACCAAAGGCCTTGGCGTTTTCCCGGTCGGAATTGACCTGTTAGCAAAGCGTGCAAAAGCGGTAGCGCAGTGGATGGGTATTGCCGAACCGAAGAGCGAAGAAGGCACCCCTGAGCACTATACCGAGTGCATGGCAATGATGGATAAAGGGCAGTTGCATGCCAAGCGCACAGGGTTGAAATGTACCGGTAATCTCAATGCTCAGCTGGTGGGTTATGAAGGCGAGCGTGTCTCTGTGGTCGATAGTGCGGGACAACACCGCAGTTTCTGGGTTGCTCGCACGTTGGGCTGGATGCCGGGGCATTTAGAAATTGAGTTCGACAACGGAGAAGATGGCGCGCTGGCAAGTGAAATTTACCAATCCGTGACTTTGGTCGCTTAAGTATCTTCAGGCCGTCAGCGTGGGGCTGGTGGCTTTAATCAATTCAATATATTGGGGTAAGAAATGCAAGTATCGAACGATGTCCTCGCAGTCCTGTCACAAGCGCGTGTTGATGGGCATAAGCTGTTCTTGGAAGGTCAGCTGGATCGCAGTCTGTATACTCGCACCAACAAGGTGCTGGAAGCGGCTGGTGGTAAGTGGAACCGCAAGGAAAAAGCCCATATTTTTGACGGCAGTGCGGAAGGGCGTATCGACGACATTATTCTGAGTGGGTCGATTGTTGTACCGAAGGACGACTTTAACTTTTTCCCAACCCCGGAAAAAATCATCAATGCTATGGTCGCCAGTGCCGATATTCAGGATGGGGATCGTGTTTTGGAGCCGTCCTGCGGTGATGGGCGCATCGTTAAAGCGGTGGCTAAAGCTGCCAACAATCTCAACATTGTGGCCGTCGAGCTGGATGACAATCATGTTGCTGCATTGAAAGCGGATCCCAACTTTGTTGCTACCAGTGCAGAGCTGATTAATAGTGATTTTCTCGCCTATAAACCGGATGAGAAATTTGACGTCATCATCATGAACCCGCCGTTTAAAAACAAGGCCGATATCAAGCACACCAATCATGCGCTGGATATGTTGGCATCGGGTGGCGTTCATCATGCTGGTGGTCGCCTGCGTGGCATTCTGTCTGCGGGTGTGCTTTTCCGCGAAGATGCCCTGACTACAGCTTTTCGTAAACGCGTGAAGTTGCTTGGGGGTAATTTCACCGAGCTGGAAGACAAAGCCTTCAAGGAATCCGGCACGTTGGTGAAAACTGTGCTGCTGGAAATCGACCTCTGATAGCCAGAATCAAGCCGCCTACGGGCGGTTTTTTTTGTCAGTGACGTCAGCGGGGTGATACTAAGAAAACCCCAAAATTCGGGGGAATACGCCATCCAAAATAGGGTGCTGAAAATAGCGCAGGGGTAAAGATGAAGCCACAAAACATCATCATCGCGAAACCGAATTCAACCGTCTTTGGTGATCAGGGTAGTTGGGTTAAGGAACAGCTGCTGGAAGTGTTGATTAATCGTGGCATGTTCAGTTCGGCGCTGGAACGATATCGCCAGGGTGGTAAAGGAGTGGTGTCTGTTCCAGTTCATATCTGTATCCGGTTGTTTGGGGTTAGTGTGTCGGGGGCTCATATGCTCATCACGCCACATGGGCTGGTATGTAAATTCGACAATAAGGCATTGGGTGAAAGCTACTCTTTCGATGTGAGTGGTGATGCGCGCAAATTGTGGAAAAGCGTCTGCCATATTGGCTGACATAACGGGAAGGTAGGGGGTTATCATGTTGGCTATACTGATCGGTGTCGTGACGGTGATGACGTTATCTTTACTACTACTCTGTGGCCTGTATGCAAAGTACCAGTATCATGAAACGAACAAACTGCCAGGGCTTCGCAGTCCGGTGGTGGTGTGTTTGTCACTGGCTGTTAAGTATGTAGGCCTATTTGGTTTGATACTGACGGTATCAGCGGCGTTCCAGGGCTCGTTTCTGATCCCAGTCGCTGGGTTGTTTGTGTTGATAGCCTTCGGGCTGCATGCGGGTCTTGGTGCAGTCTGTACCTTCGAGAGAAACCGGCAATTAAGGTAAATGGCTTAAACGTAAAAACCCGCTACTGAAAGCGGGTTTTTTATGGGTTAAATGACGATCATCGAATAAATATTGAGGCTGGAATACCAAAGCGTTTGGACAGATTTTTGATGTGCTCCAAGGTTAATCCACGTTCCCCATTGAGGATACGGCTGACGTATGAACGAGAACCGAGCTCATTTCCAAAGTCTGTCGTATTGAGGTTGTATTGATCCATCAGCGTTCTTAACGCTGCCACACCATCATTACTTTCTGCTAAACGTTGGTTAAACTCTGCAAATTCAGGTGCGGCATTTTCATACGCATCTATTTTTGCGCAAATCATATCGATGAGCGGATTGTCAGGGTCGTTCTCGACAAGATGCTCCACCAACTGAACGGCCTTTTCATAATCCGGGCGTGAATGGCTGTCTCCCAGTAACGGGACTAGATTTACCAGGTTTTGTGCCGCTTTTACGGCGTCTTGAAACATCATGCTTTTGTTCTCCGGTAGTGATCTGTCAACTTATCGTACTCTGCGTGGGTCGTTATGTGTTTCACGAATATTTTTCCCCGGTCAAAGTCGGCGAAAAACATCATTCTTAACGCATTTCCACTGATATCGATAACCCACCATTTCTCTCTGTACTTCATTCGGTCAAGGCTGGGGAAAACCTTCTTAAGCTCATCGGGTGTCTGATAACTATCGCGCTTAAGTGTTCGATATACGTCAGATAACGCCTGAGCACTGTTAGGAAATCGCTTGGATGCCTGGTTAAAAGGATCTCTTGAAATTACGTGCATGGTATCTCTCATGCTTCCTATTTGGCAACATTGTAGCATCAAGATCTGCTGTTGCCAACTAGGCAACAAATAAAATAATTATATTGCTATATAACCTTCGTCAGCGGTTGAGGTCATGCTTCAATAGAAAGGTAAACAAAACAAACAATACCAATAAAAAGAGGCTCCCTATGTACTGCACAGTCAAAGAATTAATCGCTCACTTATCCACTAAAAATCAACACGCTGTTGTGCTCTCCAAGCTGTGGGACACGCAAGATATTCATGAAGTCTTATCTGACAATGAACTGAAGCCAATTTCTGAATATGAGGCGCACAAAGCGCTTCAGCTGGTGGATCGCACACATGATGCCAATATCGGCATTAACTGGGATACGTTGCTCTGTGCTGTTGAATCATCAGGAAGCCTCACTGCTGAGCAATATGCACAGGCCAACACCTGCTTCACTGTTCCTCGTGAACTGTACTCCGTCTGTAATGAAGTGACGATCCCAGCAGGGTCTATCACTGTTGAATTTGAGGCATTCGAGCTACGCTCTGCACTGGCAAGTTCAACGCTCTCCATCTCAAAATTTCATCAGTTGAGTGGTTTCATCAAGTCAGTGACTGAAGGCTGTGATACACCGATTTACCATTGGAGTGTTTACGCCGAATGCCGTAATGGGAAATGCACGATTTGTTTGCAGGACAATTTCCAAACCAAAGAATATCGCTGGGTTGAAAAGAGCCTGTCATAAATCGTTAGTAAAACGCGTGTAGTAATGCGATGAGATGTAAATCGAATCCTAACCTTAAAATAACGATAAAACTGCTGAGGATCGCTTTGAGAGAGCCTCAGCCTTAAAAAGAGGTGTGACCTATGCTGACGGAATTAAAACTCCAGGAGGATCTTCGACTCCTGAATGTGACGCTTAAGTTCGATAAATCGGCGCTGATTGACGCTTTTGCTGTGTTGGAAAGAAACCCGCAATTCCTCCATATCGTTATCTACAGTGAAGCGACATTTGAGGATTTTGATGACGCGGATGAGAGTGCTGAAAATTGCATGAGCGATCCTGTTCTGGAAGTGTGGCGCTCTGGTGCGTGTTTGACTTGGATAGACCGTGCGGATGATACGCAGTTCCAGTGTGACCTGCCAATTATCAGTGTGCTGAATTCGTCGGAGATGAACCAGTGACCAGTGAACAAGCCATCAAGGTGCTGAGACGCAGTATCTGGGATTTGAAAGGCCTCAAGGAAGCACAGGCAGAGCGCGTACTGGCTTACCTGAAGACGCGAGTAAACCGCGTCAAGGGGGCGGTATTGAAACCCGAAATTCCGAAGGATATGACCTTTCTGGAAGCTATAGAGATGGGATATATCCACCAACAAGGCAACTGGAAAGACGCGCCGTGGTGCTGTAATAACCGCATCATGTCTTCAGCCAGTGACGCGCTGAAAGAGGCCAATGAACAGCTGAAAGCGCATTGGGCAAATTGACATCAAAAAATCAGAACCAGACCCATACATTGGCGCTGGTTTTGGTCTTATCCACTTTTCCACAGCCCTGATCCTAATAATTAACCTAATTAGTTCCTAACAGATCCTAAAAGATCCCCGTCGCTCGCAGACCGCTGGTGGCGTGGCCTACAGAGGATTGCGGTGAGTTTGAAAGGGAAAAAAGTGAGTCTGAATGGGAAAAAAGTGAGTTTGGGTGGGATTTCGGTGTGTTACAGTGGGAATCTCGGTGAGTCTGAAAGGGGAAAGCCGAGATTCTATTCACAACCATGAGGGGTTATGGTTTGATGTTACAAAATTGCAGTAATAACATCCTGTTATTCAAGGATGCGATCCCTGTTGCGGAAAATTCTTCGCACAGGAAACTCACAGTCTCAACCAGTTCAAGTGTTCAGCCCGTTTCACTGTTAAGGCTCGGTGTGTTCACACCGAACATTCGGTCGAAAGGTAAGGCTGGGAAACCGTTGGACGCGAGCGAGTCGCTCAGCCGCCTGGAGTATGCCAGAAGTGAAGGCTACACCAACGTGGTGATCACCGGACCTCAGCTAAACTACTTCATTGATTTTCGTTGCTGGCTTGGCATTATCCATGCGTTTAGCGCATCACCTGATGCCTTGAACGGTAACAAAATTAAGGTGAAATTCAGCGAGTTCTCAAACTTTTGCGGGTATCCGTCAAAGCGGCTTGATTCGAAATTGCGTAAGGAGATAGCCGACTCATTGACGCGTATCAGGGCGAAGACGATCACTTTCACGACACCTGGTACCAAAAAGTTTATGGTAACCGGTCTGTTGATGAAGGCGGAGTTCAATGTTGTTGACGACCAGATCGTACTGGAAGCTGATGAGCGCCTTTGGGAGCTCTACAGCAATGACCATTTGAGTTTGTTAAGACGTAAACCGCTGTTGGCATTGCCACGAAATGAAACAGCTCAGGCGCTGTACACATATTTCGAGGCATTACCGCGACAACCTGCGCCGATCCATATGTCTCGGTTACGTGAGCGGTTGATGATGAACGGTCGGGTCGCAGACCAGAACCGAAAAATCAACGATGCGCTCAATGACCTGGAGAGTATTGGATACCTGAAGTACGAAGTGATGAAAGCCGGACGCGAGTCCGTCGTTCACATTCACAACAGGAATGCGACGCTGGAATAAAAGTGAGTTTGGTCGGGAAACCCGCTGTGATGGCGGGTTTTTTTTGCCTGTAAACGAAACGAACAGTAAAGTGGGTTTGAGCGGGCGATAAATTGGGTCATTAAATGGACTAAAGTGAGCCGAGGCTGGGGGAAGGATCGTTTAATGGTGCGTTCTGATGGGTAGCGAAGTTTTAAAAGTGAGCCTGAATGGGTGCCTGGTATTTGGTGAAGGCAGAGATGCGAGTGTTTTGGATGATTTATAGCCAAAGAGTGGTATTTCAAACCCCAGTTATGAGGGTGAAAATGGATAGTACCCATTGAAACACACTTTTGTGTGGTCATGTTGATAAGTAAACGTATATTTCCCGTTCAGACTCACTTTTCAATAGTATATATTTCCCATTGAAACCCACCGAAACGCAATCAGATATCCACCGCAAAATTGGATGGAAAATGAGGTCTTCCCGTTCAAACTCACTTTATTGATGGAGCTGTGCGATTTGTTGACTTAATTTCGGTAATGGTTGGGCTTGGGATATCATTTGGGTAGGAGGATTTTATGGGTCAATTTGGCGAGCAACTAAAGCTGTACTCTGATCGGCAACAGGATGAGAAGAAGCGAACGGCATTAGATGTACAATACGCAAAGTCAGAAGGGAAAGAGGGGTTTCTGACCTTGAATATCTCAATAGCTCCAATGTTTCCAGAAGGGCGTGACGTGAATTGGGAACAAAAAATAACTATCCAGTTGTCCCGGTATGAATTGACCGCATTTTGCGGCGCTTTATTCGCGCTGGAAAAAGAAATGCGTGCTAAGTTTCACGGCGAGAACAAAAACAAAGGGTTTGTCGCGAACAATAACGGGGCGCTGGGTTGCGGCCTGACGATATCGGAAGCGGGAACGACGATGACCTTCATGCTCGATCATGCTAGGCGTATCGAGCTGGGTGCATTCGTATTACGTCGGCAGGCCGAGGCCTGGAAGATGTCAGCGAGTGATGTACTGGCAATCATGCGCCAGTCCGTGAGTATTAAAAAGCAGTGAGTTTGCTGAGGGGCGAAGTCACTGTTTGAGCTCCGTGGGGGAGCGATAAAAAGGGGGTAAGTCTTGAAAAAGCCATTTCTTCTTCTGGCCGGATTGCTCATGTGCTCGGCAGAGCTCTACGCCTCGGTCGATACATCGAACCTGCAACAGGAAACTCGCACAAGACAGATCGGTCCGACACCATCTGATGCGCGTCCGTATTCTGAAATCAAACACCATGTACATGATGGTCCGGTTGAGCTTTTCTTGATTGAGGAAGTCACAGGCGCTGACCAGTCATTGCATTCGGTCGTTATATACGATGGCAATCGGTACGAGCTGAAAGGGGAAGTCGATTGGCTCAGGTCAGGGGAAGCGAACATGCCTTCTGGTGGATGGGCGTTCACTGTATTTGCGTCAGCAACGGAAACATACGCTTGCCCACCAAAGGTGGCGCAATCAGGTCAAGGCTCCTGCTTGTTGTTTGTGTTGAAAAGCGATGAAACGCCACTGTTAAATCATGAGCCTGATTAACGCGGATTGTACAGGCGATGATCAGGTGGGCGTTTCCACGGGCTGACAGGGAGGGAACCCAGAAGGCCAAAGAGTGAATGGTACCGGGTAAACTAGGTTATTTATCAACCTTTGGGACAACCTGCGTTGCGACCGCCACCCGTAAGGGTTTTACAAACGAGGTAATCAAAATGAACACTGCAATGAATTTTGCTCTGGCTGTATTAGCGCTGACAGTCTGTTCGCCAGCCATCTCCAACGAGACGGAAAAAGTAAATTTCCATGTTCCACGTTCGGTGTCAGATCAGGACCCTACAGGGGTGAAAAAACTGCGGATGAAATACAAGCAGTTCTACGTGAGTTATCTGGGTAATGGTGATAAGCAGGAATTGAAGCAACCGGTCTATTTCGAAGGGGCATATCGTTATTCGCTGATCAGGTCGTTCGACGGGAACAATACGGTGCTTTATCTCGGTGGCAGCAAACATGTTTTGTCTGGCAAGTCGGGTGCGTTGACCCCGATGGTAGCAGGTAAGAAGTTGGTCGCGTTGCGAGATAGTGACAACACTGTGTTGGTGTGCCAGGAACAGGTGTTGCGGCTGAAGTTTTCTAAATGCTGGGAAGTGGCTCACAGCGACCAACCTTTGGCGGTCATTCCTGACGAAGAAGAGTAAAACGGATGCTACAGCGATGATTTTGATCGCGCTACGTAAATTCTAAGGGGAATAGCGATGTTCTATGCGGAAGATGTGATGTTGGTGAGCCTTGTGGCGATCTGTATTTTCGTTTTCAGTTTGGTGGTGTTCGCCATGTGCTTGCTACGTGATTGGAACCAAAAACTGTACACGGCCAGTATCCTCGGTGGGGTAGTTTCATTTGCTTTTCTCATGGTCCTGATTGCGGTACCGACAGTGAAACAAGAAGGCGTTGCGAAGGGCGGGCATTCTCATTCAGAGTGCAAGGCTGTCGAACTTCGAACGTTAACGGACGTGTAACTAGACCGCAAAAATCAGGAAAGGTATAAACAAAAGATGCAATCGCTGATCGGTATGATATTCTGATTGCAACTGGAGTCGCGAGCGTGTCTGAGGGGACGCGCCGCACGCGGGGTTCCCCCAGAGCGGGGTCAAAATACAAGCCTACCCACCAGCTGAGAATGCCGCACTAATCCTGCGGCATTTTTGTGCATAAAACTAAAGCAGTCATGACTAAATATGATATTTGAAATAGATAAATGCCCCTAAAGCGATCCCTAATAGAGTGAAAAAAATGTTCTGGTTATACACTCCACCTAAGAAAATAGGCGCACAAAAAACAGCTATAGTTATAATTACATGCTTGTTATTTTCTGATTCTTGTTCTTTTTCATATAACCTGTAATTCAAATCATTCTCTTCTTCTTTCAAGTCCCATGATGTCATTGTTGTAGGGGCGAGATCACATGGTCTGCTGTAATCAACACTATCAAGCTTAATTTCATTGGCTTTATAATTCAGAATGATTTTATCAATAAAGTTTGAAATTATATAAAACGTATTATATTCCAACTGGATATAGTCGAACATATCACTATCTGATAGTTCAGTCAGTTTTATAAGCTGATGATTTTTTTTATTTGGGGATTCTACGGCAGGAAATGATCTGATGTAACAGTTTTTTACCAACATGTCAGTAGGGTTTATATTTGTTTCTGGGAAAAAATCCCTAAATACAACCAAAGAGATGGTGTCTTTATTATTTTCTTTACAATGCTCAATGGGATGTAGCTCTTTAGCAATGTTGAGGAATTGCATTATGGTTGCTAAGAATTCATTTAAACACTCTTTTCCAGCTAAAGTGTTTTTGTTATTTGTAAGGCTAGGGAACTTATCAAAAAAGCGCTCTAAATTTAAGTAATAAAAAATATTATAAATGACATTCCTTATTTCAGGCTTGGCTACCAACTCCCCCTCAGTGTTTACATGAGCTAACCCATGAAGTTCGAAGCAAGATAAAATCTCAAATCTAACCCTATTTTTAACCTCTAAAGGCTGTTCACTTTCCGTGATGATAAGCAGCAGTTTATTTAGATAATTAAAAAGAATGGTTTCAGTTGTAAGATAAAACTGATTCTTATTTTCCAATTTTTAAGTCCTTTCAAAATTCCGTCATTTACCATATTACAATATAAATACCTTTAATACTCAAATAGACAATCGTTACCACAGTTACTCTAGACCAACATACAATGAGGGGTATAACCCTACGCCCCGGCGCTCCGCTTGGGGCAAAACCCAGTCCGAACTCTATCCCCACCAGCCGGTGATAATGTGAAAGCCCGCCTGAGTTCCGCGTAATTATTTGAAACTGGTACGTTGTTCCTGGATGACCCACTCGAGAAAAGAAGAGATAAAGAGAGAGAAAAAGAGAAAAAATAAGAGAGTGGGGGCGATGAGATTTCAACAATAAAAGAGTCAAAAAGGTCTCTAGGGTGGCAGCGGTGCTTTAAATATGCATTACTGTATGTTGGTCTAGATTTGTGGTGTATGTTGACTTTATTAATTCCAAATCTGCTATCACCTTTAACATTTCATCAAATTCTAATCCTCGGTTAAAGGTAAAAGGGGGCCGTTTTGTAGACATTTATTCGTGCATGCCAAAATGATTAAGGTATTATCGCCATTAATTATTGTGGCATATTTGGAGTCTATTGAATGAAGTTGAATATAGATAAATGCTTATCTTTTATTGGAAGCCACGCTTGGTTCTTCATCTTTGGAGCCGTATCATTTCAGATTATTAGTATGGTTGTACTGGCTCGAAGCTTCTTTGTCGATGCGTTCCTCGATACCGCTATAATCGCTGCGGCCATTCAAATGGTGGCTATTATTTTCATGGCTGTTTCCCGTCATGCAATAAAGATACGTATGTTAGATTCGGCTGGTGGTCCAGAGGCTTACCTTGCACAAAAAATTGAGTGGCCGGGCGACCCGTTCTACACCAGCATGGTCGATAACTGCGGAGTAAGGCAAGAATTTGATGCCTGGTACGAACGAGAGAAACCGCAAATGACTATTGGTGAGTTTGATCGCGCCCTGGGTAATATCCTTCAATCCACTTATTCCATCCCGCAAGAAACCGAAATTAGTGATACCCAATTCCTCAAGTTACTTGTGATCAGATATGCAGCACCTTTCTTTAAATGGTTAAGCATCGGATGCCTCTTGTTTGGAGGCGTCGCTATTGTGCTTCTATTTAATCCTGTAAATACTTTTAGGGAAGGGTATCCTTACATCGCTCTACCGTTTTCCCTAGCGGTCATGTTTCATTCTCTTCGTAGGGCTACGCAAGCAAAAGCACATTCAATGATAATGGACAAGCCTCTGACAACCAGCCAGATTGATGGATTAATGGATCTCGCAAAAAGCTTCGGTTTACATGCTGAATTTTGTGAATTATTACGCAGCGCTGAATGCCCTAATACGCTCAAAGGCGCACATGAATGGCTTCGCACTAAAGCCCATGCCCCTAACACCTTTCTTGGTTAATTCCCTTACGAATAACCATATCTTGCCTTTGCCCCTGAAAATTGTATAAAGTATGGATAAATATACAGCCCCTATTTCGGCGGGGGGATTTGCAAGTTACCCTTTTTCGGGGATTGATTACGATGAACATCGCAGAAACCTTCCATCGCCTGGAAGACTCTCTGGCGTTGCTCAAGCGCGTGCTGGCACAAAAGTCGCCTCTTTATGCTCGTGTTTGTGTAATTCCGCCAGTTGCTGACGGCGATGAGACTTTACCCGTTAACCGCATCGAACCAGAATTACTGTACGGTGCCCAGGCTATTGAACAAACTCAGAAAGCCTTTACCGATCTGCATATCAAAGACGGGTTATCCCAAAAATCGACACGTCGTACCGCTGGCGTGCTTTGGTATGATGATGAAACGCCTGAGTTCGCGGCAGAAGTCATGGCGCTAATAACGAGCATTAACGCAATAAAGCTGTCGATTCAAGAGCACATTATTACTGGATTCAGTTCGCAGAATGCGCGCTTCTCCGCACTGCATAATGCCTGTCCGGGCGTAATGACGCTGCACTTATACCGGCAAATTAGAGCCTGGCATAACGCCGATATTCAGTCCATTCGTTTCTCGTGGCAGAAGAAGTCTTTATTGCGGATCCCGGATAAGGCAAAACTACTCGCCAGCATGCAGGCCGATGTCATAGATAATAGTGAAGTGGCTGTACCGGTCGGTAATTTGGCTCAGCGGATAGCTAATACCCCGCAAGACAAATTACGTCTGCGTCGTCCGGCCAAAATACAGCCGGTGGCAAACATTCAGTTTCGCGCAGATATCGAAGGTGAACCGCCAACGCTGAAAACTGTAACTGCATTAATGCCATACATCATCATCCAGAATCAGCGGTTAGAAGTGAAACCACTTCAGAACTATTCACCGCGCGATATTCAGCGAAGTAAAGACCGACTCGCAACCGAGGTGATCGGGACTTTCCACGGCGAGACTATTGAAATGCTATTAGGGAGATAATTCATACCGCATATGAATTACTATAAAATATACAATAAGGATGTCGATGCCTGGCTAAGACAAGAGCAGTCAGGCTTTGCCGATGAAGAACATGCAGGCTTCTGGCCGGAGCCTGCTATCATCAATATTGAACAGAGTGACGTTCAAAAACCTGTGTATTTCTCACCTTCAGCAACCACCTTGAAACTCATTGAGTTCGGGGTGTACGACTTTTGTGGTCGCTGGCCGGAGCGTCCATAGCTGGCCCAAAAACATCTTTTCTCTTGTCAGAACCTTGAATTTCGTCACCTGAAAGCGACGTATTACTATAAGGAAACCTTAGGTAATACGACCTGAGGCCTCTGGTGAGATAACAATGAAATATTATGAAAGTACGCTGCGCTTGAGGATCCCCTCAACCGATTTGTATGGAATACATCAGCATCTGGATTTTTTCATTCAAGAGCAAAGTAAAGCCAAGTTACCGTATTCATTTCTCGTACAACCGGGCACAGGCAACGATTCTCGTATCCTCTTACGTACAGCACAGCCTATCGGTGTTCCTGGTGAAAAGCACCTGAGCGCGACCTTTACTGGAGAGCATAAAAAAGTGTGGGGTATCCCTTTAATCAATTAATATGATCGTTCTCGTATTGATTGTGACAAAGGAGGAATAATGACCGTCTATAAGGTCAAAGTGGCTATTCGCGATATTAGCCCGATGATTTGGCGACGTTTTCATATTCACGGGGGCATGTCACTTGGCGCTTTCCACTTTCTCCTGCAATTTGCGTTTGGTTGGGATAACTACCACCTTCACTCTTTTCATATTCATGGCAAAGACTACGGTATTAGCTACGAAGGTGGATTAGGCTTTTATGATAATCCTTGGACGGTTTCGCTTGCCTCATTTCAGTTTGAAAATCGCGATAAATTTACTTATGAATATAATTTTTACCGTCATTGGTTATTAGATATCCGCATTGAAGCGGTTGAATCAAACGTAAATAAAACCATGCCATTTTGTCTTAGTGGTGATGGAATGCCAGATGCTACCGCATATGATGAAATGGAAGCTACGATTAAACTTTTAGAAGCCATTGCAGAAAGTAATGACATCACGACTTGGGCAGACATTCAAGAATTTATTGATGAATACAACCGAGTCAAATTTAACCGCCAACGCCTCAATCAGTTATTAATGCGTTATGATTTTGACACACCAAACTATTCACAAGGTTTAGATTTGACTCTCTAAAGGTATACTT
>CANQXU010000023.1 GCA_947627865.1 uncultured Paenochrobactrum sp.
CCCAAAGGATCGGAAATATGGCTTGATGGCGGTCATAATCCGGGTGCGGGTATCGTAATTGCAGAAGCATTGGCCGAATTGGAAGAGCGTAATCCACGGCCTTTGATTATGATCATTGGTATGATCAACACCAAGGAAGCATCAGGTTATTTTGAAGCTTACAAGGATATAGCCCGCCATGTCTATACTGTGCCCATAGCCGATCACGAGGCTTCTATACCGAATGATTTACTAGCAGTAGCTGCACAAAAAGCAGGGCTTTCAGCAGAGCCGGTTCATAGTGTTGAAAATGCGCTGAAGCTATTGGCGGATACATGGGGAGAGGAAATACCTCCGCGTATTCTTATTGGCGGATCGCTCTATCTTGCGGGTGAGGTTTTGCGCGACAACGAAACCCCGCCGGTTTAAGAACTGCAACTTGGTGCAGACACTTCCTGTTTTCCAATCTGTACAGAGTAATCAAATATAAAAAAACCGGCCCCTCATAGAGCCGGTTTTTTTATATTTTATTTATGGATAAAGTTATCAGGAAGATGCTTTGATCCAGTCAGCCAAGCGGCCCTTAGGGGCTGCACCAACCATGTTGGCTGCAACTTCACCGTCTTTAAACAGCAAAAGTGTCGGGATAGAACGAACGCCAAACTGCGCTGCGAGTTCCGGATTTTCATCAATATTGACTTTGGCAATTTTGACCTGACCCGCCATTTCATTGGCGATCTCTTCAAGCGCAGGGGCGATCATTTTGCAAGGACCACACCACTCAGCCCAAAAATCAACTACCACAGGCACAGAAGCCTGCAAAACGTCGTTCTGAAAATTGCTGTTATCAACTGTTACGGTGGCCATTAGGGCACTCCTGATCAATATTTACGTGTCTCTATTATCTGGTGCTTGATACTCATCGTGTCAAGTTGGCTGTGATATTATCCTCAATCAGCTTGATAGCCAAGTTTGATTAATGCTTCTTTCATGACTGCTTCGGGTAGTTCAATGAGATTGGGCCCTTCCGTAAATAGCAATGCCGCCACAATTTTGCGATCCGGATAAAGCGGTTTGAGTAATTCACTATAAAGCGCAAGCTGCGTAATATAAGCTTGCGGTACAGCATCCAGCGATGCAGCCGGGGGTCGATTTGTTTTATAATCAATAATTGTTATCTGATTGTCACTCACACAAAGACGATCAATGATACCTGAAACCGCTTGCTCTTTGCCATTCAGCAGCAAAGTTCCCATGATAGAGACTTCTGCTTGTGAGCCTTTATCAAAAACTGCCGAAAATTTCGGGTCGTCCAGTATTGCTCTAACTGAATTCCATGCCTGTTCGCGTTGCTGGTCATTCCAGTTGCCAATTTGCGCACTATCGGTGCGATGGGACAAATAGCGCTGCGCTGCGCTTTCGCGGTTCGTTTTTTCTATCTCTGGCAGACGTTGAAGCAAAGCATGGATGATTTTACCACGCTGTAAAGCAAAGCCTGGTTTAAGATCTGGCTCTTCTAAAACGGGCGATTGTTTAGCTAAAGGAGGGGCTTCATCCGCTTCAATGAGCGCCGCTGCACCAGAAGGTGCGAGTGGGCGCGGCAAGCCTGTTTCTGGCTCCAAAGGTATAAGAAACTCGTCAGGAAGAGGCGGGAAAGATAGCTTTTCAACGACCTCTTCTTTTATATCGGGATTATAGACAATGGGTGTCTGCTGGTAGCGTATAGCAACCACCCCTTCTATCGGATGATCAAAGGCCATGGATTTTGGCATTAAAGCATTAGAGACAAGCTTGTGCCAGCTCTCGCCATCTTCGCGTTGTCCGCGATATCCACAGACAATCAACCTGTCCTCTGCTCGTGTCATACCAACATAAAGCAAGCGCCTGTATTCTTCTTCCGATCGCTGTTTGAGCTGTTCAATGCGCTCAGACAAAAGCGGGGTTTCATAGGCTTTATTGGGTTGCCACAAATAGCCTTTGCCATGAAAACCTTCTGGCTCATCAAATTTGATATCGATGAGCTTGGGCGCATTTTTTGCTGACCATGCAGAATTGCCCGGATCAACCAAAAAGACCACTGATGCCTCAAGCCCCTTGGAGGCATGCACGGTCATGATGCGCACTTCATCACGATTTTGATCAAGCTCGCGCTTAATTTCGGGCGAGGATGCATCCAGCGCTTCGAGAAAAGCTTGCAGGCCGGGCAAGCCGGTGCGTTCGGTTGCTAAGCAGTAGTTTTGAAACTCGTCGAGTATATCCCCTGCCTCTGGTCCCAAACGTGCGATAAACTGGCGTCTTGCACCTTCTGCTCCAAGAATATGCGAATAGAACTCATAGACTGGCATTGTATCGGCCATATCGCGCCAACGCCGTAGTTTTTTATGTACCGGAATGAGCTTGGGATCTTCAAGAGAAGCAAAGTAAAGTTGTTCAGAGAGCGGAAAACCTTTGGCACGTGGGTGAGCCAGAGCAAAAAGTTGATCATCATCCCAGCCAAAAAGCGGGCTTTTCAACAAAGCAGCAAGGGAAAGATCATCGGATGCCTGTAATACAAAACGTCCCAGTGCCATCAAATCCTGTATGGCGATATGGCTGGTCAACCGCAACCTATCGGCACCAGCAACCGGCACGCGCAAATTTTTAAGTGATCGGGATAATGCAGGCATGAACTGATCGCGCTTGCGCACCAAAATCATTATATCGCGTGGTTCCATTTTGCGATTTTGACCGCGTATCAATTCGCCATTGTCCAGCCAGTGACGGATCGTCTGGGCAATTTGTTCAGCCAAGCGGATAGCAGGTGCAGCAAGGTGATCAACTGGCTCGCGCCAGTCATCAGGCTCCTCGGCCACCATTGGGGTCAGCATATCCCAGACTTCAACCTCACCGGGCGAATCGCTCCTGATCGCCTCATGCAAAGTTGGTTCCGGTTCCAGCCCCAAGCCTCGGTAGGCAATCTCGTGAGAGAATACCTCATCAACAGCCTTCAAAACATCGGGTGTGGAACGGAATGAAAAATTGAGTCTTATTTTCTCGAAATTCAGTTCAGCTGATTTGGCTTTGCGCTGGAATTCATAGCCGGATGCAGCAAAGTCCTCCGGCACAGCCCCTTGGAAGGAGTAAATAGATTGTTTTTCATCACCGACGGCAAATAATGTGCGTTTGGTTTCGCGTTGCCCAAGACCGGCAAAAAACTCTTCCGAGAGCATGCGGATGATACGCCATTGATCAGGGCTGGTATCTTGTGCTTCATCAACCAGAACGTGATCAATGCCGCGATCAAGTTTATATTGCACCCACTGGCCGGCACCATCGCGCGCAAGAAGTGCTACAGTTCGGGTAATCAGATCTTCAAAGTCTAAAAGGCCGCGATGCCTTTTCATTTTTTGATAACGCGCAATCAAATCATCAAGAAGCGTATAGACAGCAAGATTGAGCCGCACCAGACGCAGTTCATTCAAACGCTGGAAGCTTTCATAAATATAGCGTGCAGTATTGTCAAAATCCTCGTCGAACATCGGCAAAAGTTTTCGCACAGCCGCAGATCCGACATAACTACCGGATTTTGGTTCTCCGGTTGCTTTCAAAAAAGCCGCACGTAAAATAGCTTCATATTGGGCTGAGGTTGTTGCATGATCCATTTGCTGCAATTGCAGTGCAAAGTCTTGCGCTCGGCTGGCACTCTTAGGAATGCCCATGATCATATTGAGGGTGTTTTCATCAAATTCCGACAAAGGCCAAAGAGACGTTATCAGCTCTTCATCCGTTTCGTCACCGCGAAAATCGAAGAAGCGATGGAGCGCCGCACTGCGCTCTTCAGCAACGCCCAATCCGCTTAAAAACTCTTGCAGGCCGTGGCGTTGATATACAGCCTCATCAAGCAGGTTTTCTAATCCGAATTCACCGCCAGCCGATAAAACAACGGCGAAAGCTTCTGCAAGTTCAAGATTGCTGCTGGTATAAGCCGCTTCAAGCAGTTGACGGCGCGCTTCTGCAATCAGTGCAGATTGCATCATATCGTCCATCATTTCAAAATGGCCGGCAATATTGGCTTCCAGCGGAAACTGATGCAAAATAGCTTCACAAAAGGCGTGAATGGTTTGAATTTTCAAACCGCCTGGAGTTTCAAGTGCTCGGGCAAAAAGACGGCGTGCACTGGCAAGGCGTATTTTGTCAGGGATCTTGCCTTCTAATGCTTTTAGCTTTTCTGAAAGCGCATCATCAGATAAAATCGCCCATTCAGAGAGGCGTGAGAAAACGCGATTTTGCATCACTGCCGCGGCAGCTTTGGTATAGGTTAGGCAGAGAATTTTTGATGGTGGTGTGCCTTCCAGCAACAAACGAATAACGCGCTCGGTTAAAACATGCGTTTTACCAGAACCAGCATTGGCGGAGACCCAGACAGAATCTGAGGGATTGGCCGCTCTGCTTTGTGCATCAATAGTCTCAGGCGGAATAAAAAGTTTTTTCTTCATTCGTTGCTTTCTCCACCTGCGTCAGCACCGCCTGCCGACCATTCCAACACCCGCGCCAAATGGTCATAATCTCCAGTCAGATCCGTTTCTTTAAAAGGCAATGCACGGGATAAATAGCCTTTAGCAGGATTTTGATATTCACTGAGCAATTCACCCAGTCTGTGCCAAGCTTCTTCGCCAATTTGTGGGGCAGTCTTTTCACTTGCAGCTTTACCTGAAATTTTCAAAATGGATTCCGGATCAACGCTTCCTCCGGCTTTTAGGCGGACATAAAGCAGATCAGCTGCCTCGACTGCGCCCAGCTCTTTAAATGCACCGCGTGATAAAAGTGCCGCTTCCAGCGCAAGCTGAGGCGATAATAAAACATGGGCTTGCCGGCGTGATGGGGTAGAGCCGGTCTTATAGTCTATAATGTCTGCCGTGCCGTTATCGCGAAGGTCAATCCTGTCAGCACGACCGGAAAGTGTGATGCCAAGATTGGCAACTTCGCGCTTGTCGGATGCTATTTCAGCAAAGCGTGTGCGGATATGGGGGGAGCGATCTTGCTCCCAATATAAGAAATTAGGGACTAATGCCTCAAAGCGCGGCCACCAAACGGCTTCGATTTCCTGTGGCAGATCTTCTTCGGCAAAAAGCTGCCTCGCTATATCCAGCAGTATTTTTTGTGCGTCTTGATGCAAGGGATCAACACCACTTTGGGTAAACTGCCCCAGAATATCATGAAACAGCGTACCGCGCTCTGCCGCGGCAGGGTCACGGATCAAAGGATCAAGCGGGCGGATTTTAAGGATCTTTTTTGCATAGATAGCATAAGGATCACGGCGCAAAGTCTCAATTTCCGTAACGGAAAAATGCTTAGGGCGAGCAATAACAGGTGGTGCAGGCTCCGGTCGTTGCACAAAGGGTATGTCGGCTGATCTGTCTATTTCACGCGCCCAATGCGCGTAGCGGCGGCCACGCAAACGCATGGCGTCTGTCGCATCAAGACCTACGACAGTCTCAAGCCGTTGAAGCCAACGCGATGGAATGGTTGGGGCGTTATCTGTTCGCTGTGAGCGGCTAAGAATGACATGATCCATACCAAGAGCCATGAGAAAATCATGGGCTGCAAGCCCGGTGCGGCGCTCTGGTGGTTCCAGTGCAATTGTCGCTTTCATCGGGCGTGACATAAATGGATCATTACGGGTCTTGCCTGGCCAGATGCCTTCGTTCAAGCCACCAATAATAACGGTATCGACATTTTGCAAACGCGCTTCAAGTGCACCCCAAACGAAAATTCTGGGATGGCCACCTGGATGCGGCTGAATGGTTTCTCCTGCAATCAATGCTTCAAAAATTGCTGGCCATTCAGTTGTTTCAAAAACAAAACCCTCTTCTGCAGCGCTTAAACTTCGCAAGAAACTTGCAAGCTTTTCGCCTGCATCACCGCTATAGAATTTAAGTACTGAGCCATCCTCATCCCGTGCAAGATTTTCGAGTGCCATTACGGTCGCTCGGACAATCTCATTGAGCTCGGTTTCCTGCCCTGCACTGCGTGTAAGGTCGGCTAAGGGTTGAACTGCAAGTGAGATTGCAGTGCACAGATCGCGCGCTGCGCTGATGGTTTCAGCCGTTACGCTGTCATGCCATGCAGGTGCCCATTCATGGCGGCTGGATTCAGCTAAGCGCTGGTCAAAAAAGCTTGTGAGATCTGCGATATCTGCTCGTCCCGTACCACCACGAAATGCAATAAGCTCAAGTGCTTCTGTTGTCAGGCGACGCTCTAACCGTGATGCTTCAAGCCGCAGCATTGGATGTTTGAGCAAAGCCAGCAATGCAACCGGATCACCAGGGTTGAAAACGGTTTCTATGAGTAATCGCAGCAAGGTGACAGGCTCGGAATCGCGCAAAAACCGCCCGCCTGAATCATCCGCATCAATCCCAAAACGCTGTAATTCAGAAACAACACGTCGCGCCAGATTACGATCCGCTGTAATCAATGCTGCAATGCGTCCTTCAGTGCTGATAGCATGGCGCAAAGCAATGGCAACGGAAAGTGCTTCCTCACGCTCATTCGCCGCCTCAATCAGCTCAATCTGACTTGTGGCTGCAGTGATTTTTTCTGGCTGCATTTGCGGGTCATTTGCTAGGTTTCGCCATTTTTCTGTGGTTTCTGCTGGGCGCAATGCTTCATTGACGATCTTTTCACGAAGCCGTTTGTCAAAATTTTCATTTTCCAGAAAAATGACATTCGCACGCGGTACTTTAACCTTCTGCAGCAGTAGATGCAGACCATATTGCGGATGACCGTAAATCGAAGGATTTTCTTCACCATGGCCCAAAATATCCCATGACGGATTATCGAGATCACGGTCAAGACCAGGCAGGACGACAGCGCCATGCGGCAGCATGGCAATGGTTGCAATCAGATCAGCGGCGGCAGGGATGGAACCTGTGGAACCAGCAACAATGACAGGCCCGGATGGCGGACGTTCTCTCAGACGTTTAATTTCGAGATCAATAAGGTGGTTTCTGTGTGCCGCCGGATTTGAAAGGTTTCGTTCTTTTAAAACTTCCGGCCACAAGCTGGTTACAATTTCCAGAAATCCAAGGGTCACCTGCCACCAGTCGGCAAGTTCCTCCGGCGCAATGGTTGCCAGTTCATCCCAGCTTGCTGCATCAGTCTCTACTTGATCCATCAACTGTGCAAGATCACGCGCCAGCCAAATGGCATCAGCGGTCGTTGTGGGCACAGAAACATCTTCTGCACCAAATAATGCGCGCACATGATCCGGCATATTTTCGCGCCATGGTTTGATCAAACGCGCGAGCAGCAGCAAGCGCTCGGTCGCGTCCATTGGCGGATTAAGTTCAAGAAAATCCTCGGCGCCAGCATCAAAAATCGCTGCATCTTCATCCACATCACCAAGCGGGCGAATATTCGGCATAATAGCTGATTTGATGTCACTGCATTCGATAAGAGCGGTTCGCAATGCACGTGCCGCTCGTCTGGTGGGCACATATATTGTGGTATTTGCGAGAGCGAGCGGATCACTTTTATCGGGCGGAAAATTCTCAATAATGCGCCCGGCAAGCAAAGATTCTGCAAATTGGCGTAAAAAGTCAGTTCCTGGGGGAATCGAATAAACACGGGGTTGGTGGTGTCTGTTCCCCTGATCACTCATGCCGTTTTATCTCTCTCTTTGCCACTTTTTCAATGCATATTCAGCTTCAAGGATTGCCTCTGGCGTGCCAACAGTCAGCCAATGCCCCTGCATTGGCATAGCATATAGCCTCTTTTCGGCAATGGCTTTGTTGAAATAGTCATTCAATGAGGCTGGTTCAGCTTTTGCGCCATTAAATATCCGTGGATGAATAATGCCCGCGCCTGCGTAAATGACGGGATTGTCCATACCAGCATGATAACGCTGGATGCGCATTGCATCATCAAGGACGAAATCCCCTTTTTTGCCTTCATAGCCAGTTGTTTGTTCAGGCTGTGCAACCATCAGCAGAATGTCCATCCGGCTATCGTCCCATTGCTCGGCCAGCGCATTGAGATTTAAAACATCACCGTCCTCGACCCAGAATGTATCGGCATTGAGGATATAAAATGGCTCACTACCCAGCATTGGCAAGGCATTGATAATGCCACCTGCGGAATCAAGCAGTTTTTCTCTTTCATCAGATATAGTGATGCGTGGTTCAAAACGCGGTTGAACATGGGCTTCAATCTGATCGGCGAGATAATGAACATTGACTACCGCATCATTGATATTGGCTTTATTGAGCGCATCAAGACACCAGTCGAGGAGTGTCTTGCCACCGGTTTTAACCAGTGGTTTAGGCATGCTCTGCGTTATGGGGCGCATCCTCGTACCAAGACCGGCAGCGAGTACCATTGCTTTTTGCGGTTTATGCATTTTCACCAACTGAAAGAAGGCCGTTTTCGGCATACCATTGCTGAAGTGGTTTCAGGGATGGATGTTGTAAACTACGCGCTAAATAATCGCGGATGCGCGGTATATGATTGAGATAATGTGGCTTGCCGTCACGCTCATCAAGGCGCACAAAAATGCCGAGAATTTTGGAGTTTCTCTGCGCTCCCATTATGGCGTAAGCACTTTTGAAGTTCTCTTCATCAAAAGCTTTTGCCAATTGACGGCGCTCATCGCAATAGGCTTGTAAAATCGCCTGTTCGAGTTCCTCTGATATCGTCACGCGTGCATCCAAAGCAAGTGAGGCAACATCATAGGCGGCAGGGCCAATCATCGCATCTTGAAAATCAATCATGCCAATGCGGTCAATGCCTTGTTTTTCTGCAAACCAGAATAGGTTCGGCGAATGATAATCACGCAGCAACAAGCTTATCTCGGCAGTTTCCAGATGATTGAAAACCTCATCCCAAGCTTTGGTGAAGCTTCGCTTTTGTTCATCACTTAATTGATGGCCGGTAAAACGTGGTGCATACCATTGGCATAAAAGCTCTACTTCGATCATCATGGCATCATGGTCGAAAGACGCGATCTGATAATCTGCGTGCTTTTCCACACTCACACTGTCCGGCCATGCAATTTGATGAAAATGGGCTAGAAAACGCGCTGCCGTTTCATAGCGCTCAACTATGGGAAGGCGATTATCATCCAGCACACCCTCGCAGCCAAGATGTTCCAGCAGCAGAAAACCTTGATCAAGATCTTCTGCTTCAATAACCGGAACACAAAACCCTTTAGCTTTAATAAGCTTGGCTAATGCTGAAAAGGGGATACAGTTCTCGGCCAGATGAGCAATTTGACGATAGGATTTTCCATCGCGCAATTGCGGATCAAAAGGCATTTGCGGCGCGTCCATAAGTATTTCTACGCCAAATTCAGAGTTGATCGTTTCATAAGCACGTGGCGATGCATCACCAAGAAGATATCGTCTTTGTGCATTTGCACGTTTGTGCTTTGCTAAAAATGCACGAATGGCAAGAGATCGCTCCAAGCGTTTTGCGGCTTCCGGAGTGGCATTAATTTCGATCACGCGCCCTTCTTGACCCAATGGCGGATGATTGAGTGTTATTACAAATTGCGCCGCAGGCAGATAGCCTTCAGCTTGCTCAGGCCACTCAGCCAATATAATGCCGTCTTGCAGAAAGTCGTCAAAACCAAGCTCATCAACTTCCTCGCCAGTCGAGATGCGATATAGATCGGCATGAGCGACAGGAATACGCAAATCTTCATAAGTTTGCACAAGGGTAAAGGTAGGGCTTGGCACATCCAGTGTCAGATCATCGGCTATGGTACGAATGATCGATCTTGCGAGTGAGGATTTTCCTGCACCCAGATCACCGGAAAGGCTGATAAAATCACCTTTATTCAGTGCCAAAGCCATATCTTCACCAAAGCGATCCGTTGCTTCAGCATCATCAAGCAGAAATGAGAATTTAATATAATTTTCAGGGGTAATCGCAGACATACGCTGTATTTACTCTACTCAGCTGCGGAACGAAAGCTGCGGGCTTCCATTGGAAAACGGCATGTCACTGTTGTGCCGTGACCTGGACCGGTATTGATCTCGACCACGCCACCATGCAGCTCAACAAAGCTTTTTACCAATGCAAGGCCCAAGCCCGCGCCTCTTTTACGTCCGCCATTATTATGTGATTGAAAACGCTTGAAAACAGCATCGAGCACTTCATGCGGCATGCCTGGCCCATCATCATGCACAGAGAAAATCATGTTGTCTTCTTCACGATATGCTGCCAGCAAGACGGTTGAATCTTCCGGCGCATAATTTGCAGCATTGGACAGAAGGTTAAACAGCACTTGATGCACACGATTGGAATCGGCGAGGAATTGATCTGCATCCGTGGCAACATTAACCTGCAAGCCAATATTATGCTCGCGCAGACGCTCTCCAACACGTTCTGCGGCACCGGCTACTGCATCGGCGACATAAACGGTATCAATTTCAAGCTGCATGATACCGGCATCAACAGTCGCCAGATCAAGAATATCATTCACAATGGCCAGCAAGACGTTGGACGAGCTGCTGATATGGTCAAGATATTCCAATTGACGGGTATTCATTTCGCCAAAATTGGGATCCTGTAATAATTCGGTAAAGCCGATAATATTGGTGAGCGGCGAGCGAAGCTCATAAGATACATGCTGAACGAAATCATTTTTTATCTGGTCAGCAAGTTCAAGTGCTTCGTTTTTATCTTTCAATACGCGCTCGACGCGCGCAGTATCGGTCACATCCACAAAAGTCAGCATGGTTTGACCTTTTGGCAATGGCACGATTGCATAAGACATAATCATACCATCGGACAGTTCAAGCTGGCCGCTTTCTCCGTCTCGACCATCCGAGAAGCCCGTGACGGTTGCGATGAAATCCTGCCAAATGTGATTGCCGGTGCGTAATGCGCACATGCGGGCAATCTCGCTAATATGGACGCCTTCAATAACCATGCCAGATGGTAATGACCAAAGATTGGCAAATGAGGGATTGGAAAGACGGATACGACCATCCGACCCGAACACAGCTACACCTTCAGCAAGATGATCCAGCGTTTCACCCTGAACTTTGATCAGTGTATTATAACGACCTTCGAGCTCGTATTTCTCGGTCATATTCTCGAAGAACCATGTGACACCACCCTTGGGATGAGGGTTGGCAACAACGCGCATGATGCGCGTATCAGGCAGATGCCAGAGATGCTCTTGCGGCTCGACAGAGCGGTAAGCCGACAACATGGAGTCTTTCCAGCGGCGCCATTCCGGCGATTCCGGTAGTTTGCCTTCACTGCGCAAACGGTCAAAAAGCAGTGCATTGCTTGGATTGGTTTCCAGATATGTGGTGTCTAGCGACCATAATTTTGCAAATGCCTGGTTGAAAAATTGCAGTTTCATGTCCGGATCAAATATCGCAACCGCAGTTGAGAGCTGATCTAGGGTTTCGGCATGGCTATGAATGGTGCGCTGCAACTCCTCACGGACTTGCTCAATCTCACTGATATTTGTCGCAAGACCGGCAGAGCCGCGGGCGCTGTTAACATCGGTGACATCAAAAATATGACGGTCGCCGTTAATAACTGCCGGAACACGATCACGAAAGCCAAGGGGTTGCTGACGCTCCCGCTCCATTCGCTCACGCGCTTGCTGTCCAAAAAGTTCTCGGGCTTCGGCAATTGCCTGTTCAGGCGATGCGGCCTCGACTGATTTGGCATAGGCACGGTTTACCCATTCTAACGAACCAGTTGCATTGCGCACCCAGACGGATTGATCAAGGCGATCAAATAGCCCGTGCAGCAAGCTGATATGCTCCATCAATTGCCTGTTATCTGCCTGTAGTGAGGCACATTCTGCATAAATACCATCAAGATTGGAAAAGCGGACAATTGCCAATCCGCCAGATACGTGCCCCTCAACATCTAGCAGAGTACCATTATGTGTCTCGACGGTTATATCGAAAATCTGTGCATTTTGGCGGAGTTGAATGATCAGTTTATCAAGCTCAATGGCAGATTCAGGAGTGAGCCAACGGCTAAACACCAAAAAGCCTGCGCGCTCTTGTGGTGCACCGCTTTCAACCGGCAGCAGGCCTAAAATATCCGCACGATTTGAGCCTTCCCCTGACGCTCCGTCCCAAGCAATAACACACTGGTTTTTTATATTCAGCAGTGCCTCATTGCGTCTTGTTTTTAGAGTGAGCTCAGCAAATTTTTGCTTAAGGGCTTCATTTTCATCCGCGACTTTACTTTTTGCACGAATAAGCCATCCCGCAGTCAGCAAAGCAGCACCCATTGCGCCTGCAAACATGGCAAATTGCATAACCTCCATTGCGCTTATTTGTAATAAGGCAGGAGAGAGAGTTGTATCGTTTAAAGTCTGATTTGTTGTTGTTGTCTGGCTGAAAGCAGACTGGATCCAACTTTGTGTAGAGAATAGCACAGTGGTGCCGGCAAGGAGCATTCGGCGCAATCTTGCACGGCCGTTTTGAACCAAAATGGTCGAAAGGTGGCTGGCACTATCCAATATGCTCAAGCGTTTGCCTGAAACCTGTCGTATGCCCTCTTGTGAGCCAAGACCTTTCATTGCCAGTCCTTTTTCTGCCGCGCCTTAAAATATGCATCTACAAGTCACATAGCATTCATAATTTCACTTGAAATTACAATTGCAAATAGCCGTCAGCCATTAGCTTCCGGTTATCATCTATGAGTTTATGTGTGCAGTCGAATCACACCACAATACCCTTATGAGGAATCCTCGTGAAGCTCATAAGCATCAAAAAAGAAAGATCGGGCATGGTTAAATGCCCGATCTCAATATGTGGTATCATGGTTAATGAAATATTAATAGCGATAGTGTTCGGACTTGTAAGGACCCTGTGGAGTAACACCAATATAAGCGGCCTGCTCATCGCTAAGAACGGTAAGTTTCGCACCCAGCTTGTCCAAATGTAGACGAGCGACCTTTTCATCCAGATGCTTTGGAAGAACATAAACTTCGTTCTTATAAGTGTCAGTACGCGTGAACAATTCGATCTGGCCCAGAACCTGATTGGTAAAGGACGCGGACATAACAAAACTTGGATGACCGGTAGCATTGCCCAGATTGAGCAGACGACCTTCTGAAAGCAGAATAAGGCGCTTGCCATCAGGAAACTCAATGAGATCAACCTGTGGCTTAACATTGGTCCATTTCAGGTTCTTGAGTGCAGCAACCTGAATTTCATTGTCGAAGTGACCAATATTACCAACGATGCACATATCTTTCATCTTGCGCATATGCTCGATGGTGATCACGTCTTTATTGCCGGTTGTCGTGACAACAATATCGGCAGTGGAAGCTGCATCATCAAGTGTGACAACCTCAAATCCGTCCATCGCAGCCTGCAATGCACAGATCGGGTCAACTTCGGTGACCTTTACACGCGCACCAGCGCCCGCAAGTGACTGAGCAGAGCCTTTACCCACATCGCCATAACCGCAAACGACAGCAACTTTACCGGCCATCATCACGTCGGTTCCGCGGCGGATACCGTCAACAAGTGACTCTTTACAGCCGTATTTGTTATCGAATTTGGACTTGGTTACACTGTCATTGACGTTGATTGCAGGGAACGGCAAAAGGCCATTTTTCTGCAATTGGTAGAGGCGGTTTACACCTGTTGTGGTTTCTTCTGTAACGCCCTTGATTGCAGCGCGTTGTTTAACGAAGAAGCCTGGTGTTTCAGCCATACGCTTTTTGATTTGCGCAAAGAAATATTCTTCTTCTTCACTTTGCGGATTGCTGAGAACGTCTTCCCCTTCTTCAGCGCGTGCACCCAGCAAAATATACATGGTTGCATCGCCGCCATCATCCAAGATCATATTGGATAATCCGCCGTCAGCCCACTGGAATATCTGATCAGTATATGACCAGTATTCTTCCAAAGTTTCACCTTTAATTGCAAAAACAGGTGTTCCGGTTGCAGCGATTGCAGCCGCAGCATGGTCTTGCGTTGAGAAAATATTGCAGGATGCCCAGCGCACTTCTGCACCCAGTTCCTGCAATGTTTCGATCAGAACGGCTGTTTGAACGGTCATATGCAGCGAACCGGAGATGCGAGCACCTGTGAGTGGTTTGCTTGTACCAAACTCTTCTCGTGCCGCCATCAAACCTGGCATTTCAGTCTCAGCAATATCCAGTTCTTTACGACCCCAATCAGCGAGGCTGATATCTTTAACAACATAATCCTGCTTAGCAGTCATCCTGTGCTCCAGTGGCTAGGTAATATAATTTAATTTCGGTATAAATACTCATTTCCACCATTCGATAACAGAAATAACCGCATTTCACAATCGATATAAAGAAATCTTTATGTCAGCATAAGCGTTTTGTTGGTCTGGTTTGCCGGATAAAGAACAGATTGCAGAACGAGCTATAACAGGCGTAGAACAATGAGCGGGCATATGTGTATCCCCACACATATCAATTTAATAAAATTTATGAGGCATTTAAAATCATGAGCGTTGAGATTGTCACAACCAAAAGTGAAAACAGTCGTCCAGTTTGGTTTATTGCAAAAAACAAGCTGGCAGAAGCTGACTTGCCTTCATCCATATCCGCTTGGGCAAAAGCGCATGATTTTAACGGGCAGGAAGGACGGGTGCTGGTTGTTCCGACTGCGGATGGCAGTATTGGTGGTGCATTGCTCGGCATAGGCAGCGAAGACAAAAGCGGGCAGGGCCGTTTGCTAGCTGGTTATCTGGGGCGTCAACTGCCTGCTGGTGATTGGCATTTTGCATCAACTCTTGATGATGCAGGGTTGGCGATTTTAGCGGCATTGATGGGGGGCTATAGCTTCGACAAATATCGTGAAAATGCTGATGGAGCAGTTCGTCGTTTTGCTTTACCGGAAGGTATCAACGCAGATGAAATTATCCAAATCAATGAAGCCGTCACATTGGTGCGTGATCTCATCAATACGCCAACCAGCGATATGGGCCCGGAAAATCTGGAACAGGCCGTTCGTGATCTTGGTGCCAAGCATAATGCAAGCGTGTCTGCCATCATTGGTGAAGAGCTGTTAGAGCAGAACTTTCCGATGATCCATGCGGTTGGCCGCGCGGGTAGCCAAGCTCCGCGTTTGATAGATTTGCAGTGGGGCGATCCGTCAGCACCTAAAGTCACTTTGGTCGGCAAGGGTGTATGTTTTGATACAGGTGGTCTTGATATCAAACCGGCCAGCGGCATGTTGTTGATGAAAAAAGATATGGGTGGTGCGGCTAATGTGATCGGACTTGCCTCGATGATCATGGATGCAAACCTGCCTGTATGTTTGCGTGTTTTAATTCCGGCGGTCGAAAATTCCATTGCTGGTAATGCGTTTCGTCCAGGTGATGTGTTAACGAGCCGCAAAGGTTTGACAGTTGAAATTGGCAATACCGATGCGGAAGGCCGGTTGGTTCTTGCTGATGCTTTGACATTGGCTGACGAGGACGAGCCTGAAATCTTGGTCGATATGGCAACCCTGACAGGTGCTGCGCGTGTGGCCTTAGGGCCTGAGTTGCCACCCTATTTTACACATGGTGATGATTTTGCAGTGGAAATTGCAGAGGCTGCTGACAAAGTTGCTGATCCGTTATGGCGCATGCCGCTATGGCAGCCTTATGAAAAGCGTCTTTCGTCCCGTGTGGCAGATCTAAATAACGTTACAACAGACGGATTTGCAGGAGCTGTTACTGCGGCTTTATTTTTAAATCGCTTTGTTACCAAGGCAAAAAACTGGAGCCATTTTGACATTTACGGATGGGTTCCGGTGGAGAGAGCTGCATCTCCAGTAGGCGGTGAAGCACAAGCAATCCGCGCACTTTATTATGTATTGAAGGCACGTTTTGCAAAAAGCTGACCTGTAGCTTCGATATATACTTGTCTATGAAGATGAAAAGGGTTTGAATATCAGGCCTGTAGAGAAGGCCTGATATATGTCAGTAAAATTGAAGCCGCTTCAGGCTTTAACATTGTTGCAATCTGTAGCTTTGGCTCAGGTGCGTGAGGATATGTGCGATCTGACGACACGCCAGATGGCAGTGTTGCTCACTATTTATTTAGAGCCTCCGCCACATACGGTAAGAGGTCTGGCCTCCAGATTAAATGTCACAAAGCCCGTTATTACACGTGCACTTGATAGTATGGGACGTATGGAGCTGGTTTCACGCAATCGTGATCCGGATGATGGGCGCAATGTATTGATTAAACGCACTGTTAAAGGCGCACTTTATGTTGAAAGTCTGGGTGATTTAATCATTGCAAAAAGTCGGGAATTGCCGTTTTAAACCAATATTGCTCCCAATAAATTGATGGTTTTCTAGTGGAAAGCTGCTGCTGAAATGGCAATTTCGGGAACTATTTTTAGCACTGATATGCGTTTTTAGTAATATTTTGTAAAAAAATACCTTTTTAATTATCTAAAATTGCGAAAACGCGCTTCACACTTTGTGCGTGAATATTTCAGCTTGCAAGAGTGCTTGATGCGAATATCATGGCGAAACCTCAAGGGGAGGCGTGGTAGGGAGTGATTTCATGTATAAAAAAATATTGATGGCAAGCGTATGTTTGCTTGCATTCTCGGCAGTGGCATCTGCCGAAGTGGTCTTAAATCGCGGCAATGATACTGATCCTGCAACATTGGATCATCATCGCACATCAACTGTAGCGGAAGGCGCAGTTCTGCGTGATCTCTATGATGGTTTGACTATTCAAGATGCCAATGGTGAGGCAATGCCGGGCATTGCCAAATCATGGGACATTTCTGAAGATGGTACAGTTTATACTTTCCATCTGCGTGATGATGCCAAATGGTCTAATGGCGATCCGGTTACAGCCGGAGATTTTCAGTTCACATTCCGCCGTTTGATGGATCCGCAAACAGCCGCCGGCTATGCTAGTATGTTGTTTATCATTGAAAATGCCGAAGATGTGGCAGGAGGAAAAAAGCCTGTTGAAGAACTTGGCGTTGAAGCGGTTGATGATAATACGCTTAAAATTACATTAAGTGCACCAGCTCCGTTTTTTATTGAGCTGCTGACCCACCAAACCGGATTTCCGATGCATCAAAAAAGCGTCGAGGAAAATGGCGATAAATTCACCACACCGGGTAAAATGGTAACAAACGGCGCTTTCATGCTGGAAAGCTTTACGCCGAATGACAAGATCGTTCTGAAAAAGAACCCGAATTATTATGATGCGGATCAGGTGAAAATTGATACGCTGAATTGGATACCATTTGAAGACCGTGCAAGCTGTATGCGCCGGTTCGAAGCTAAAGAAGTGCAGATCTGCTCTGATGTTCCGGCGGAACAGATGGATTATGTGAAGGCCAATCTGGCCAAAGAGTTCCGCATGGCGCCTTATCTTGGAAGTTATTATCTTCCGGTAAAGGGTAAGACTGCTGACAGCAAGCTGAAAGACCCGCGTGTTCGTCAGGCTATCTCCATGGTAATCGACCGTGAGTTTTTGGCGGATCAGGTTTGGCAGGGCACAATGTTGCCAGGTTATTCTATCGTTCCTCCGGGCATCGCCAATTATGTCGAGGGTGGTGTAGTCTTGGAGTATGCCGACGAGGATATGCTTGATCGTGAGGATAAGGCGAAAGAACTGCTGAAAGAAGCAGGTGTAGAGCCTGGCACGCTTTCAATCGAGCTGCTTTATAATACCTCAGAAAATAACAAGAATACCATGGCTGCAATTGCGGATATGGTGAGCAATATTGGCATTAAAGCGTCATTGAACGAAACCGAAGGCGCAAGCTATTTCAGTTTCCTTCGAGAAGACGGCCCCTTTGACATTGCGCGTGCAGGCTGGATTGGCGATTATAATGATCCTCAAAATTTCCTATTCATCAGCGGTAGTGATGTCAGCTTTAACTATGCGAAATGGAAAAACCCTGAGTTTGATGCCCTTCTCGCCAAGGCTGAAAAAATCACGGATCTGAAAGAGCGTGCGGAAGTTCTGGCGGATGCAGAGCGCCTGCTCTTGTCGGAAACGCCTGTTATTCCAATTCTGTATTACTCATCACGTGCGCTGGTTTCTGATGATGTTGAAGGCTGGAACGACAACTTGATGGATGCTCATAAATCGCGTTGGCTCTCTTTGAAGAACTGACACTGACAATAGCTGCCGGCACTTTGTGCTGGCAGTTTTTTCCATCAGGAGTGCTTAAATGCTACTTTATACATTGCGCCGGCTTGCCGGAGCGATCCCCACTATATTTATAATTGTTACACTTACCTTTTTTTTAATACGGCTCGCCCCTGGTGGCCCATTTGATCTCGAGCGTCCGCTTGATCCGCTGATCATGGCCAATCTGCGCAAGGCCTATAATATGGATGCGCCTTTATGGCAGCAATATCTGATTTATCTCGGCAATCTTGTACAAGGTGATTTGGGTCCAAGTTTTACACGACGCGATTTCAGTGTGAATGATCTATTCGCTTCCGGCCTCCCTGTATCGATCATGCTGGGGTCTATGGCGCTTTTTCTGGCGGCTGTTCTAGGCACTATTTTAGGAGCATGGGCAGCACTAAGACAAAATACGACACTCGATTATACGGTTGTTGCTGTTGCTACCTTTGGTATCACAACGCCCAATTTTGTTGTCGCACCGATACTCAGTCTGTTCTTTGGCGTGATTTTAGGCTGGGTGCCCGCTGGCGGCTGGTCATCAGCCAATGTCAGCTATTGGATTTTACCCGTATTAACACTTGCCTTGCCGCAAGTGGGCGTGATTGCGCGCTTGGTTCGAGGTGCGACGATTGAAGCTTTACGGGCCAATCATGTGCGTACTGCGCGTGCTTATGGCTTGCCGACACGCATTGTTGTGGGTGTGCATGCACTACGAGCCGCCTTGCTTCCCGCAGTTTCTTATCTGGGGCCGACAGCAGCGGCACTTTTAACCGGTTCGGTGGTTGTTGAGACGATTTTTGGCATACCCGGTATTGGTCGCTATTTCGTACAAGGCGCATTGAGCCGTGACTATACGCTTGTGATGGGCACAGTGGTTGTCATTTCCATCTTTGTGGTTTTGTTCAATCTGGTTGTTGATCTTCTTTATGCATGGATGGATCCGCGGGTGCGCTATGACTGATATGGCTATGGAAACTCAAAATTCAGGGATAGCTGGCCGCTCTTTGTGGCAGGATGCCTGGTTGCGATTACGCAAAAACCGTGCGGCAGTGGCCAGTGCAGTGGTGCTGATTATCATGGCACTGGCTGGTATTTTCGGGCCCATGATCAGCCCGCATCCATATGATAAAATATACCCGCAATTCGTGCGTGTAGAGCCGAGCTTTCAAGCCTATCCACGGGAAGAAACTGTTTTGCCAGGTCTTGAGAGAGAGATGGCGCGTGCCCGTTTGAAGCTTGACGGCGAGCCGGAATTTTCCGGACAGACGCTAATTGTGCCTTTCACCGCACAGCGTCCTGCTGATGAACGTGTTTTGCGTTATTTTGATCGGTCTGATTTGTTCAGCGCTCCTGTTTTGGAACTGGCACCGGATGGTTTAAGCGGTACTTTAAATTTAAAGGTAACGCGCAATTATTTTCTGCTGGGTACGGATAATCTTGGCCGTGATATGCTGACGCGCATTTTAATTGGTGTGCGTATTTCTTTAGCAATCGGTTTGCTGGCTTCAACCATGGCTTTGGCTCTGGGGGTCGGTTATGGCGCTGTATCAGGCTATCTTGGCGGGCGTGTTGATAGCGTTATGATGCGCGTCGTGGATATTTTGTATTCATTACCTTTCATCTTCTTCGTCATATTGATGCTCGTTTTCTTTGGACGCTCAATTTTCATTATTTTCATCGCTATTGGTGCGACGGAATGGCTGGATATGGCACGTATTGTGCGTGGCCAGACACTGAGTTTAAAGCGGCAGGAATTTGTGCAGGCGGCGGAAGCTTTAGGCGCAACCAAAAGAGGAATTATTACACGCCATATTATCCCGAATGCTCTGGGGCCGGTGATTGTGTTTGTTACTCTGCTGGTGCCAAAGGCGATTTTGCTTGAAAGTCTTTTGTCTTTCCTTGGTCTTGGCGTTCAAGATCCGCTCACATCTCTGGGGCTGCTTATTTCTGAAGGGGCGCAGAATATGCGTGGTGCTTCATGGCAGTTGATGTGGCCGGCTGCAACTTTGACCATTATCCTCTTTGCTTTGAATTTCCTTGGTGACGGTCTGCGTGACAGCCTCGACCCGAAGGATCGCTAACATGGTGGATATGACGATGAAAAATGAAACAGTCCTGAGTGTTCGCGATCTGAAAGTAACTTTCAGCACCAATGA
>CANQXU010000024.1 GCA_947627865.1 uncultured Paenochrobactrum sp.
TTAAAACTTAGACTTGCCTTGAGCCGCAATTGCATGAAGCTGTCTTTTGGCTAGGGTAGGTTGCTTATAGTGAATGCCAATGTGAGTTTTTTCGGATTATAATAAAGATCACTTTTAGGCGAATTAGAGCAGGCTTAGCTATAATTGACAGAAGCTCATTCTAACTAGGATCTGAATTAAGCCTCTCCGATATCCGCGAGTTCATTATATCCACCGCATGAATTTTCCGGCGGCCAGCGCCAACGCATCTCGATAGCGCGCGCTTTGGCCCTTGATCCAAGTATTATCATTGCGGATGAATCCGTATCAGCACTTGATGTTTCGATTAAAGCTCAAGTGGTAAATCTCTTGTTGGATTTGCAGGAGCAGCTTGGCCTTTCTTATCTCTTCATTAGCCATGACATGGCAGTCGTAGAAAGGGTTAGTCATCGCGTTGCTGTAATGTATTTAGGCGAGATCGTCGAAATCGGGCCGCGAGAGAGTATCTTTACGAACCCTCAGCACCCTTATACGCGCAAATTAATGTCCGCTGTTCCTGTACCAGACCCCGCACGCCGCTATTTGCGCCGCCCTGTGAGTAATGATGAAATTCGTAGCCCAATACGCTCACTTGATTATATTCCCCCGAAGCGTTCATATCGCGAGGTTAGCCCCGAGCATATGGTTCGAATTGACTAAGCAATAATTGGTTATTGCCGAACATATTGCTCTTGTTCGATTGAAAGATGCCTGACTTCAAATAGTCAGGCATGAAATGCATGCGTTGAACAGCATATGCCTGACTCATTTTCTTCATAAGAAATTCGCAAATGTCGTAATTTAACGTCACAGACCCTGCCTATGTTCCTCGTGCTGGAAGGTACTCACTGAACCTTCTGAAATAATTTTGGTTGCACACAGGAGCATCACATGCGCCGATTTGGCATTAAATTGGGCTTATCAGCGAGTATTCTTGCCTTAGGCATGGGCGCTGCATCAGCGGAAAAGACCAAGTTTGAATTCTGGTATGGCTTGAGCGGCGACCTTGGCGAGCGTGTTCAAGAAACTTGTCAGAAGTTCAATGAGTCGCAAGATCAGTATGAAGTCGTTTGCACAAGTCAAAATGGTTACCCTGAAACAGTGCAGAACACTATTGCGGCTTATCGCGCTAAAAAACACCCGATCATCACACAGGTTTTTGATGGCGGGACTTTGGATCTCATGCTTTCAGGAGCATTCGTTCCGGCGCCTAAGTTGATGGCCGATAATGGTTACACAGTAAACTGGGATGATTATTTTGGTGGAATAGCAAGTTATTATGCGACCTCCAAAGGCGAGCTTTACTCATTTCCATATAACTCATCGACGGCTATGTTCTATTATAATGTGGACGCATTTGAAAAGGCCGGTATCGACAAAGCGCCTGCGACTTGGGAAGATGTCGAAGCTTCTGCGCGTAAGTTGAAAGAGGCCGGATATGAATGTCCCTTAGCCTTCAACTTTGATCCTTGGGCAACTGTTGAGCAGTTTTCGGCGGTTCATGGCGAGCCGCTTGCCTCAAAAAATAACGGCTATGATGGTCTGGATGCCGAGCTATTAATCAATCAATCGCGTGTGGTTGATCAGATGGCATTTTACAAAAAGATGATGGATGAGGGGCTCTTTACACTGCGTACCAAGCAGCTTGGTATGGATATTATCCCTTCTTTTGCGTCTGGTGCTTGTCAAATGATCCAGACATCAATCGCTGATCACGGCACCATTGGTAAAACGGCCAAAGAAGGCATGAAGTGGGATGTTACCATGTTGCCGGTTTGGGCTGATACCGAGCGTAAAAACTCGATGGTTGGTGGCGCGTCTCTTTGGGTGATGAATAATCGTCCCGAGGAAGAATATAAAGGTGCCGCAGCTTTCCTCAATTTCATTGCTCAGCCTGATATGGTTGAATGGTGGTCGACAGTCACAGGCTATATTCCCGTCACCAATTCCGGTTTTGAAGCTATGAAAGCAAAAGGCTTTTATGAACAGGAAGGTTATGTCGGTCGTGATCGTGCGATTGAGAGCCTGACCTTTACACCGACCACAGAAATTACGCGCGGTATTCGTTTGGGTGGTTACCCGCAAATTCGTAAGGAAATCAGTGACGGTATGGAAGCAATCTTTACGGGTAAGGCAACTGTTCAAGAAGGTTTGGATCAAGCTGCCGAACGGGGCAATGCTATCTTGAACCGTTTTGAAAAAACCTATTCCGGTAAAACCCTACCATAAACGACATAAGCATCGGCGGCACAGCAACAAGAGCTGTGCCGCTTAATTTTATCGATTATGGGAATTTTGAATTCAGATGCATAAACGCGCCACTTTTAAAAGCGTATGGCTGCCCATCATGTTGGCACTGCCCCAGTTGCTTTTAATCTTCTTTTTCTTTTATTGGCCTGCGGTTTCCGTTTTTAGCTGGGCGTTTACGCTTGAGCCTGCTTTTGGCGGTGCGGGAGAACGATTATTCGTTGGGTTGGATAATTTTAAAGAAGTTTTCTCTGACAGTTTCTATTGGAAGTCAGTTGGCACCAGCTTGACATTCTCAGTTACTGCAACGGCACTTTCGCTTTTTGTGTCCTTAGTGCTAGCTATCTGTGTCGATCGACAAATGCGCGGCAGTGAGCTTTTCCGCTTCTTTTATATCTGGCCTTATGCCATCGCAGCACCTGCTGCCGGACTTGCATTCAGCTTTATTTTCGCGCCGCAAAGTGGCTTGCTTGCTTTCTTGAATGATTGGTCGCCAGATCTGTGGAACCCTGCCACTAAGGGCAGTGATGCCATGATCTTGATTATTGTGACCTTTGCTTGGAAATGGATCGGGTACAATTTTATTTTTCTGATCGCAGGTCTGCAATCCATCCCGCGCAGCCTCATTGAAGCTGCAGCTATGGATGGTTCCGGTCCGGTACGACGTGCAATTGACATCCAAATACCTCTGCTAGCTCCAACGATGTTCTTTTTGCTTGTTCTTAACTTAACTGAAAGTTTCGTTGGCTCGGATACTTTTGGTATCGTTGATATGACAACAGAGGGCGGGCCTGCAAAAGCGACAGAAGTCCTGGTCTATCGTATTGTTAATGAAGCATTTCAAGGGCTTAATTATTCAGGAGCAGCAGCTCAAAGTTTGCTGCTGATTGGCCTGATCATGCTCTTCACTTTCATTCAGTTCCGCTTTGTTGAGCGGCGTGTCCATTATAAGTGAGTGGTGAAGATGATTGAACGCACCCCTTATATGAATATCCTGACTTATGCGATTATGGTGCTGGGCCTGATCGTCGTTCTCCTACCATTTGTTATGGTAATAACCGCTGCAACACAAAATCTGCAGGAAGTGAACACAGTGCCGTATCAATTGGCACCGGGCACGCATTTTTGGGATAATCTCTCAGCAGCATGGCAACGTGCCAATCTTGGCGTAGCCATGTGGAACAGTCTCTTTACTTCCGTTTTAATCACAGTTCTCAAGGTCGGCATTGCTGCTCTCAGCGCCTATGCAATCGTATATTTCAACAATCCTTTAAAGCATGTTTTCTTCTGGCTGGTCTTTATAACTTTGATGTTGCCTTTGGAAGTACGCGTTGTTCCAACATACAATATTGCCGCCGACGTGTTGCAACCAATCAATTGGTTTGTGGCATTGGTAACGGGGATTGAGCTCCATTTGGAGTGGAACCTGCTCAATTCCTATACGGGCCTTATTTTGCCGGTGGTTGCAACCGCGACGGGCACATTTCTCTATCGCCAGTTTTACATGACTTTGCCGGATGAGCTGACTGAGGCTGCCAAAATGGATGGGGCAGGGGCTATCCGTTTCTTTGTCGATATCTTGCTGCCGATATCGCGCACCAACATTCTGGCACTTGGTACCATCATGTTTGTTTACGCATGGAACCAGTATTTATGGCCAAAACTTATGGTGACTGATCCGGCTTTTAAGACATCCATGGTTGCAATGCGTGCGCTTGTGCCTGGTGAAAACAGTTTGCCCGAGTGGAATGTCTCTATGGCCGGAGCGCTTATTATCATGCTCCCACCTCTCATTGTTGTTGCGGTTTTACAGCGCTGGTTTGTGCGCGGGCTTGTATCGACAGAAAAATAAGGATTACCGAAATGGCTGAAATCAATATTGATGCTGTTCGCAAAAACTATGGTCGCAATCCTGTTGTTCATGGGGTTGACCTCAATTTCCGATCCGGCGAATTTGTAGTTATTCTTGGCCCTTCGGGATGCGGTAAATCGACATTACTGCGTATGATCGCAGGCCTTGAAGAAATTAGTGATGGTACAATTTCTATTGGCGGTACTGTCGTTAACAAATTAGAGCCGCGTGAACGTGGTTGTGCGATGGTGTTTCAAAATTACGCCCTTTATCCGCATATGACTGTCGCTGCCAATATGGGCTATGCGCTCAAAGTTGCAGGCGTCAAAAAAGAAGAGCGCGAAATACGCATTCAGGAAACGGCCAAGATTGTTGGCCTTGAAGAATATCTGGATCGTAAGCCTGCGCAACTGTCCGGCGGTCAGCGTCAGCGTGTTGCTATGGGGCGTGCAATAATCCGCGAGCCTAAGGTCTTTTTATTCGATGAGCCTTTGTCGAATTTAGATGCCAAACTGCGCGTACAGATGCGCATAGAAATTCGTCGTCTTCACAAACGTCTTTCTGCAACATCCGTGTTTGTCACACATGATCAGGTTGAAGCTATGACACTGGCCGATAAACTTGTGGTGATGAATAAGGGGCATGTAGAGCAGGTGGGGACACCATTGGAAATATATCATCGACCGCGCACGCGCTTTGTGGGAGAGTTTATTGGCTCACCAGCCATGAATTTCGTGGAAGGTATTATCACAGCAGATGGAACCGGTTTTGGCTATGATGGTGCGCCATTACAAATAGACCCGCATTTGGGAAAACATTATGCCGGCCAAAAAGTTGCATTGGGTATCCGTCCTGAAAAATGCAGCATTGTTGCTGCCGGAAGCCTTAATTCAATCGCGGCTAATGTTGATTTCGTTGAAGAACTTGGAGCTGGTAAAGTCATACATGCCGATATTGACGGTGAGACATTTGCTGTCTGCGTGGAAGATCACGAGCAATATAAGCCAGGTGATCTGATTGGCTTACAACTACCTGCACAGGACATGCATCTATTCGACATAGAAACCGGTTTGCGCCTTGACGCAATGCCAGCTGTACAAAATGCGGCGCCGGCAACTCAAAAGATCTCTGCTTAACTCACTTCTAAAACTATCCTCAACATACACACAGGATTGCATGAAATGACATCAACACAGATTATTTCGCATGTTGGTTTTACAGCACCCGTCGCGAATGGTAATTATAACTTATTTGAAGATAATATCCGTCAGATCGCTGATCTGGGCGCAGATGCAGTTGAGTTATCCCTTTATGGTGAAGAGATCATTTCTGGGGGGCGCTTAATAGAAGATCGTGTCGCGCGTATCGTTGAAATTACCAAGAATTATGATGTGCGCTATACTGTTCACGGCCAAATCGTCTCAAATTTTATGGACCGTGAAAATCTTGAGTATCAAAAAGCTGTTGTCAAAGCGATGCTTGAGCTTTGTGATCGTGTTGGCGCGGGAATTTTGGTGCATCATTCGGGTAAAGCACCGATGGTCTCCAAATCACGCCTTCCTGACTTGGACAAGATGGAACGTGACGCTCTGAGCGAAATGGCCGAAATTGCAAAAAAATATAATGTGCGTATCGCACTTGAGAATATTTTCGCAATCAATGACGAAGAATATCGGCAGACTCCAGCGGAGGTCGCGCAAAGTGTTCAAGTGATTAATAGCCCGAATGTTTGCGGTCTTATTGATTTTAGCCACGCATATATTGAATGCAACCGTCTTGGTATTAATTGGCGCGAGCAAATCCGAGCTATGGCACCAATTACAGGTCACCTCCACATTCATGACAGTTTTGGCCGTCCATATTCTACGAATAAGTTTTATCATCCGGCAGAGGCGACAGCTTTGGGCATTGGTGATCTGCATCTGCCAATTGGCTGGGGTGATATTCCTTGGGACGATATTTTCGATGAACTGACATTTTTGCCAGACACTATATTGATGATGGAGATCGGTGGCGAGCGTTTTGCAGATCAGCAAGCAGAAAGCCTGCGCCTTGCCCGCGCATTGGCTGACCGTGTGAATAATCGTAAGCTGGCTGCTTAAGATATTTAGGCGTTGTTGTGGGAAATGAATACCGTCCGCTTCAGGGCGGTATTTTTATGGTTTTTTATTGAGGTTATTTGCATTTTTAAATCATATTGTTTCAACCTGACAATTCATTTTTGTGAATGCACATCTAGTTTCGAGCTTATATCAAAGCTGCTAGCTTCCAAGAAAATTTCACTAAGTTTAGTTTGTGGCTTGCATGATTGCAATTCCGCACGTATCGCCTTTAATGGGAGCTTAGAAATAATGCAGGCACGGGGCGATGATAAGGGATGGTAGCATCGCAGTGGTGGTCTTTTGTTGACTAACTTCCTCACAGTCCAGATTGTAGCTATCTCGACATATTAATTTACTATGACGTTCAGGGGAGGAACGGAAATGTATCGTAAATATTTAATGGCATTGTCTGCTGGGGTTTTTGCATGTGCAGCACAGGCGCAGGCAGAAGATGTTGTTCGGCTTGGCATGGTGGTTGAGCTTTCAGGCCCCGGTGCTCCGGCTGGTACGAACTGGCGCGACGGGATTAAAATTGCCATTGACGAAGTCAACGCCGAGGGCGGCATTTTGGGCAAGAAGGTTGTACTGGATGAATATGATACCCAGACAGACCCTCAAGTATCCCGCGCATTGGTTCAAAAAGCGATTGATGATGGCGCCTATGCTATTTTAGGCACGATTTATTCAGGTTCGACAATGGTGAATATGCTGGTTGCCCAGCAAAATAGTATCCCGCAATTTGTGGGTGCAGAAGCGCCAAGCATTGTTCAAAAGGGAAATCCGTTTGTTTTCCGCACATCGACTGGTGCGCAAAAAGGTGTTCCGGCTCTTACATCATATTTTACAGATACTCTAAAGGCCAAAAAAGTTGGTGTTGCATGGCTGAATAACGAATTTGGCAAGGGCGGTCATGACGTCTTCATTGAAGAAATGAAAAATGCAGGAATTGATGTCATTGTTGATGTCGCTTCCGAGCAAGCGCAGACTGATTATGCAGCTGATGTTGCTAAACTCAAGCAAGCGGATCCTGAGGCGATTTTTGTCTATATGAATCAGGAGGAATCCGCACGCTTTCTGATCGAAGCTAAAAAACAAGGCTTGAATATGCCGCTTGTCGGCGAAGTGACTTTGACGGAAGCCAAGGTGGTTGAACTTGCAGGGCCTGCCGCAGATGGCGCGATTGCCCATGTCGGGATTACAGCTGCTGCTACCGACATTCCCACCATTGGGGAGTTTGCCACCAAATTTGAGGAAACTTACAAACGTAAGCCAACACATGACGCGCTCAAGGGCTATGTGGGTGTATGGACGACCAAATATGTGACAGATATGGTTGGTAAGCTCGACGGTGAAGCCTTTGCTGAAAAGATGCATGGTCTTTGTCTGAAAGCTGACGAATATCCAAAAATCGCCCTTGATACTTGCTGGGATGAGCATGGGGAAATGTCACGACCAAGCTTTATGGTTCAGGTTAAGGACGGCGTCCCAATAGTTATCGGTACTGTGCCGGCTAATTAATAATCCTTTCAGCAGTGCGGCGGCTATTATGCCGCCGCCTCTTGCTCAGGGTTCTGTCAGGTAATGTGATGTCCCAGTTTCTTCAGGTTTTATTGTCCGGTCTTGCTACCGGTTCTATTTATGCGCTTGCTGCAATCGGTTTTACACTGGTCTGGCAAGCTGCTCAGACGGTCAACTTCGCCCAGGGCGAATTTGTTATGTTGCCGGCTTTTTTTGTGCTTGCAGCGATGAGTATTTTTGGCATGTCCTTCATGCCAGCTATGTTGATCGGGCTGATCGTAGCAGTCATTGTGCTTGGCGTCTTGTTCAAGAAGCTTATCGTTGAGCCAATTCTCCCGCATGGGGGCATCACGCTGATTATCGCGACTATGGCTCTGGGGATTTTTTTAAAAGAAAGTGTGAAAGAATTCTACTCCGCAGAAGCACAGCCTTTTCCCTCGATGTTTCCTAACAACCCGATCGAAGTGTTTGGTGCCGTATTGTCGTTGAGAGATATGCTTAATCTCGGATTGTCGCTTGGAATTGTTATTCTGCTAACATTGTTCCTCAACCGAACACGCACAGGTCGCTGCATGCAGGCAACAGCGCAAAATCCTGCTGTGGCAGAAATTCTTGGCGTTAATGTCAAGCGTATGATCCTCTACACATTTTTGATTAATGCGGCATTGGCAACGATTGCTTCTTATCTGATCAGTCCAGTTTATCTTGCGAAGTTCTCCAATGGTGAAACGCTTGGTCTGATTGCTTTTATTGCGGCGATCGTGGGTGGTTTCAACCAAATACGTGGAGCGCTGGTTGGCGGGTTGTTGATAGGGGTTTTGGATAATTTGACCGCAGCTTATGTCACTGCACAATATCGGGCAGCTGTGCCTCTTATATTGTTGATTGTGATAATCCTTGTGCGTCCGCAAGGTATTATGGGGACCTCGGAAGGGAGGGCCGTGTGATGAGTTTGGGGAAACGTTCTATATCGATCACGGTTTTGCTGCTTCTTGCGGTTCTGGCACCACTAGGACAAGGCAATTATATAATCTATGTTCTGACTTCGTGGCTGATTTTTTCAATCGCATCGATGGGGCTCAATCTAACCCTTGGTTATGCAGGACAAATCTCGCTCGCGCAGGCGTCTTTTATGGCTATTGGCGCCTATACTACAGCACTTTTGACACTTGCAGGATGGCATTGGCTTGCTGCAATGCCGATAGGTCTGTTGATTTGTTTTATCGTGGGGCTAGTGCTTGGATATCCGGCTTTGCGCGTCAAAGGACATTTTTTAGCTTTTGTTACACTCGCTTTTAATACATTGGTCTTTCTTGTCTTGCGTAATGAAGAGTGGCTGACCGGCGGTAATTATGGACTGGTTGGTATGCCACGCCCTGATCTTGGTTTGTTTGCCACCACTAAGGGTTTACCATTTTATTATTTTACGCTTGGCGTTACCGTGATTTCGGCACTGATACTTTGGGGAATTGTTCGCTCGCCTTGGGGACGTGCTTTTAAGGCGCTGCGTGAAAATCCGATACGGGCAGAAAGTTTGGGGGTCGATACACGCCGTATTACATTGCTGGCCTTTGCTATCGGCTCGGTTTATGGCGGGTTAGCCGGATCGCTCATTACGCCGCTCGTCCAGTATATCGAGCCTGGATCATTCAGTGTTGTACATTCGTTGCGTATTTTGCTGATGGTCGTTGTTGGTGGGGCAGGGTTTTTCTTTGGGCCATTCATTGGCGCGGGAGTGGTGATCCTGCTTCCGGAAATGTTGCGCTTCACCGAAGGGTATTATCTGATTATTTATTCGGCATTAGTCATTGTTATGCTGGTCTTTGTTCCATCAGGCTTGATCGGGGTTTGGGGTAAAATCCGTGACAAATTCTGGCCAAGGCATCAAATTCGCGGTGACATGAACGAAGGAGCGCGACTGAAATGACCGAGCCAGTCTTATCTATAAGAAACATTACAAAGCGTTTCGGCGGTATTCACGCAGTCCGCGATGTGTCTTTTGATGTGAATGAGGGTGAAATTCTTGGTTTGATAGGTCCGAATGGTTCTGGAAAATCCACGCTTTTTAACTGCATACTCGGTCAGCTACAGCCTAATGGCGGCGAAGTTCGAATTCACGGCAAAAATGTTTCAGGGATGCGGGCATCTGAACTGAATAAGATGGGCGTAGGCCGTACCTTTCAGCAACTTTCTGTTTTTCCCAAAATGTCGGTGTTAGAAAATATAATACTGGCAGGGCAGGAGCATAAAGGCACAATGATGTCACGGCTTTTTGGGCCAGGAGACGCGGGATTGACGGAAGAAGCGGAGCAGATGATCTCGTTTTTTCGACTAGATCACTTGCGCGATACGCTGGCTGGCTCGCTATCTTATGGCCAGCAAAAGCTTGTTGATGCCGCAATGGCTTTTATGGCAGGGCCCAGCCTCGTTCTTCTCGATGAGCCTGCGGGTGGCGTTAACTTAACAATGCTCACCAATTTAAAAGACAGACTCACCGCTTATAATGCTGAATTTGGTACAAGTTTTGTAGTGATCGAGCATAATATGGAATTTGTTATGAGCCTTTGCACCCGAATTATTGTGCTGGCTGAGGGGCGTGTTATTGCTGAAGGCACGCCTGAAGAAATCCGGTCAAACCAGATGGTTGTCGACGCTTATCTGGGAGGATGAATATGCTGGAATTAAAAGATATCTATGGTGGTTACGGCAAAATCACCATTCTCAATGGCGCATCATTTAGGATTCCCGAGGCTTCTATCACGACCGTAATCGGGCCGAATGGCGCAGGAAAATCGACTGTTTTTAAAGCAATTTTCGGCCTTTTGAATATTAATTCCGGGCAAATATTGCTTAATGGGCAAGATGTGACGGGCAATTCACCGCGTCAGATGATTGCCAATGGTGTTACCTATGTGCCGCAAGGGCGCAATGTCGTTCCACAATTATCCGTCTATCATAATCTAGAGCTTGGCGGGATAACGGCACCTGATCAAGTTAAGGTTCGGGAACGTATTGAAAAGGTTATGGATCAGTTTCCGATGCTGCGAGAGTTTCGGGATCGTAAAGCAGTTGAACTCTCAGGCGGGCAGCAGAAGCAGCTTGAAGTTGCGCGTGCGCTATTGCTTGATCCAAAGTTAATACTGATCGATGAGCCGTCAATCGGGTTGTCGCCCAATCTGGTACAGGAGGTTTTTCAAACACTTATGCGTTTGCGAGACCAAGGTGTCACAATTCTTATGGTTGAGCAAAATGCTAAAGCAGCGCTTGCTATGTCAGATTATGGATTAGTGCTCGAGCTTGGCCAAACGCGCATGCATGATAAAGCGTCCAAACTCCTAGCTGACCCAAGGGTTGGACAATTATTTCTTGGTGGTCATGTGCAGGATGACGAGGATTAGAGGTGCCCTAATGTTGTAATATGTCAGTATTGGCCAAGAAAAGATAAAAACATGCTGATATGCGAAGCTGATTTTAGCGCTTAGGGTGTGAGTTGTTTGCTTTCTTATTGATCAGACAATGAATACACGTCATTGTTTTAATGCTGTGCATATGGTGTTGGAGATTGGATATGAAGATCGGTTTGCCTGAAGCTGATGTTCGACATTTACGAGCTTTTGTGGCGATTGTAGATGCGGGAGGCTTCAGCCAAGCGCAGCCATTACTAAATCTTAGTCAATCCACTATTTCTAACCAAATTAGCAATTTAGAAGAAAATCTGGGTTTTACACTTTGTGACCGCGGGCGCGGTGGCTTTCGTCTGACCAAAAAGGGTGAAGTTGTTTATCATTCCGCTGTAAAACTACTTAATATGCTTGACGATTTTCGTGAAGATATGTCCGGATTGAAGAAAATTATGCTTGGCCGATTGCGGGTTGGCATTCTCCACGGCTTGGAGATTGGCTATCTTCCAAGGCTTATGACGGCCTTTGAGCATTATAAAATAGAGGCGCCGGAGGTGGCTCTGGATATCAGTTTTGCTAGTCAATCTGAGCTTGAGCACCGTTTAATAAAGAATAATCTTGATTTAGTCATAGGGCTCCCGCCCTTGAATGATGATTTCTATGCCGAGACTATCGGCATACAGGAACAGGTTTTGGTGGTTGCCAAAGAGCATCCATTGGAAGGAAAGACATCATTATGCGCCCAAAACATCGTTGAGTATCCAGTTGTATATTCGGATACATTCGGGGACGAAGAACGCTCGATGCTACCGGCTTCACGCAATGTAATTAACGTTTCCGATCTTGCTGGAAAAATTGCCATTCTTTGCGCACTTCCAGCGATCGGTTATTTGCCAGAGCAGCTCTTGGCAAAGCATTTAGCTGGCAGATTGGTGCCGCTTGCATTGCCGGGTACTGCATTTAAGACACGAGTAACGCTCTTTCGTCGGCGCACTCGTGGCAATCGACTGCTACGTAAGTTTTTGGAAATAATAAGGAGTGAATGAGAGTTAAATATACTTAATTTATGATAAGTATTAATTTATTTGTTCTTTAAATACTTTGTGGGCTGTCTTTTGTTGTAAGTGGCTTTATTCCATTGTGCAGCGCGCACACCGCCCTGCTTATAAAATATTCCTCCTTTGGTTCTATTCATTCTAAATTAGCGGAATTAAAATTTTAATGCCGCGATGATGCTCGTTATTACGCTTAAAGGTAGTGTTTCAGATGCTTACTTCGAAAGAATGAAAGCATCCATTTCCAAAGCGCTATTTATCATCAAATCGAAACGTGCAAAAAATCAGAAAATATAACAAGGGGAATACAATGCTTACCTCTGTTTCTACTAACCAAGTGCAAGGGATTTTTCATGATCCTCCGCGTGTGAAACGCAAATATATTAGCCGTTATATATCAGCTGTCATTTTACTGGTTGTTATGGCTGTTATTGTTCGTGCCTTTGCCCATGGCATGATTGCTTGGGACATTGTTGCTAAATTCCTTACGGCTAAAACCATTATGATCGGACTTTTATATACTGTCATAATGGCACCACTAGCTATGGCTCTTGGTATCGGTCTTGGGCTGGTTATCGCCTTGATGCGAATGTCGGACAATCCAGTTAGCAAAACATTCGCATTTGGTTATTTGTGGCTCTTTCGCGGTAGCCCCCAACTCTTACAACTATTCCTTTGGTTCAATATTGCATTGGTCTTTCCCACCATCGCGATACCAGGTTTGTTCTCTGTGCCTACAATTGTTGTTATGACGCCTTTTGTTGCCACTTTACTAGGGCTTGGTATTTGCCAAAGCGCCTATACTGCAGAGGTTATTCGAGCTGGTATTTTATCAATTGATAAGGGGCAAGAAGAAGCGGCATCCGCGTTAGGTATGAGTGGCGGCTTGAGTATGCGACGTATCATTCTGCCTCAAGCACTGCGTGCAATCATACCGCCAGTGGGGAATGAGTTTATTGGTATGGTCAAGGCGACCTCTCTGGCCAGCGCAATACAATATACCGAAATACTCAATGCAGCCCAGCGTATTTATTACGTTAATAATTATGTCATCGAGCTGCTGATTGTCGGGACATTTTGGTACCTGTTTATTGTTACTTTACTGACGATTGGACAGTGGTTTTTAGAGCGGCACATTAGCCGTGGCTTTGAGCGTCGCTAGGAGTTGCCGTGATGAGCACAAAGATCAAAATTACTCACCTTCAAAAGTCATTTGGTGCCGTTCAAGTACTTTACGATATCGACTTTCATGTCGATGAGGGAGAAATTGTCTGCCTTCTTGGCCCTTCAGGTTCGGGGAAAAGCACATTGTTGCGTTGTATTAACCAGCTTGAAGTTGCTCAGGGCGGTCTCATCAAAATTGATGGGGAAATTCAGGGATGGCGCGAAAAAAACGGTAAGTTATATGAGCTTTCACCTCGCGAAATCGTAGCGCAGCGCGGCCAAATCGGGATGGTATTCCAACGCTTTAATCTATTCCCGCATCTGACAGTCTTACAAAATATTATCGAAGCTCCTGTTCATGTCAAAGGTCTGCGAAAAGATAAGGCTAAGCAATTGGCGCGAAGTCTTTTGGAAAGTGTAGGTCTTGCATCAAAAGAAGATGCCTATCCGTCCGAGTTGTCTGGAGGGCAACAGCAAAGAGTAGCGATCGCAAGAGCGCTGGCTATGGAACCTAAGATGATGCTTTTTGATGAGCCAACTTCAGCATTGGATCCGGAACTGGTTGGTGAAGTGTTGAACGTTATGAAAACACTAGCGAAGACAGGGATGACAATGGTTGTTGTCACGCATGAGCTGGCATTTGCCCGTGAGGTGGCAGATCGGGTCGTCTTTATGGATCAGGGGCGAATAATCGAGAGCGGGCCACCTGATGTCATTCTAACATCACCTGAAAATATACGTACTAAAGCCTTCATTTCATCCGTGTTTAACTAAAACAATAGGAAACGAGGTAAGTCATGAAAACGCATTTTATGAGTTTTTTCACTTCAACAGCTATTGCTGTGATGATGACTTCTGCTGCATTGGCTGCAGAGGTACCACAACCCTACAAAGAGCGTGGTTTTTTTAAAATTGGAATGGAAACCAACTCACCGCCAATGGAATTTATCGATATTGAAACAAACAAATTAGTGGGTTTCAACGTCGAGTTAATTGAAGCAATTGCGGCTTCTCTTGGTTTGGAACCACAATATGAAATTATGGATGTTCCGGCCATGTCACCGGCTTTGGATACTGGCCGCATTGATATGATCGGCTCGCATTTCAATGATATTCCGGAGCGCCATCGCAAGATGAGTTTTGTTGATTATCTTACGACAGGACCTGTTTTTTATACAACACGTGAAAATACTCAGATTTACACCGACCCTATACAGCTGTGTGGTAAAGCCGTTGGTGCACCTGAACATACGACTTATTTTCGTTTGATCGGCAGCTGGAGCGAGCAGAATTGCCCAGCAGATAGTCCAATAACAATTATTGGAACCAAGGGGTTACCGGATACCCAGTTGCAAATCAGGCAGGGCCGCCTTGTAGCGGGAGCTATTGGTGCTGAGAAAATATCATATTGGGCGAAAGATCCAGACAATAAATTTGGCGGAATAGGCAAGCCATTTAAAGGCCAGCTTTATGGATTTGCGTTCACTCATGCAAATGAACCGCTTCGTGATGCTGTCATGGCTGCAATGCAGGAATTGGTTGCTAATGGAGCCTATGATGCGCTCCTGGAAAAATATGGATTAACCGAGCAGAAGCTTTCACCAATCACCATTGATGGGGCTAAAGAATGAACAAGAATAGTTCTATGGCTCGTTTAGATATTGCAGGTGAAACTTATGATTTGGACATGCTGTTCAATTGGTCACCAAAAACATGCGCTGCGTTGGTTCGCCAACGCGAAATTGGTGTAAAGCTTAATCAATCTACGTGGTGCGGGCCGACATTAGTTGGAGTTTTAGAAGAAGGTCCGCTTTTAGATATCGATACCTTGGAACAACCAGTCATATCAATCTATCCAGGTACGATTTGCCTGCGCCCACGCGAGCGACAAAATGCAACCTATGATTCCATGATCTGGGCCAGGCCACCGCAAGAGCAATATGGAAGTGTCGAATTTGCTATTGCCTATGGCTATGGCGAGTATCGAACGTCGAACGGGCCTCTTTATACAACGCCTATCGCTATGATCAGCAATTTTAATCGATCAATGGCCGCGAAGATAAAAGCAGCAGGTGCAAAGGGAGCAACCGGTATATTTACTTTTAAGGAAAACGACCATGAGCACTAGAGTATATTTTAAAGTGGGAGATGTTCGCGGTTCCGCCATTCTTTATGATGATTTAGCGCCTAAAAATATTGAGGTCTTTGTCGGGCGTTTACCGAGTAGTGAGCCAATTCGCCATGCACGATGGAGTGGTCAGCAAGTTTATATAAAATTTGATGATTTGGCTCGCAAATGCAGTGAGGTTGAAAATCCGGTTAGTCAAATTAGCCGTGGCCAAATAGCTTTTCGTCCAGAAAGGGGGATGTTTTCAGTCGCTTATGGTCGGGCAAGGTTAAGTGATCAGCCGATCCACCATCGTATGGTTTCTGGATTTGGATCTTTGATAGGTCAAATTGATGATAATATGGATGCATTATTAGATGCATTCGCAGAAACGGACAGTAAGGGCTCCATACCGATTACAATATCAATGGAGGAAGTGTAATGATTTGTATTTCTACCGGAAAACATACTGTTAATGCTGAATTATTTTCGAATGAAGCACCATTGGCGGTGGACATTTTCCTTAAGGCTTTGCCATTGAAGGTTAAGCTTAAAAGTCACTCGAACTGGTCAGGTCGATGCAGTACTTTCGATCTACCTGGCGGGCAGAAAGTAGATAAAATTGAAGCGCCTGTTTGTTCACTCTATCCTGGTTACTTGGCACTACGCCCTGATTGGGGTGTTGTTGAAATTGGCTATGATGCAGCAGAGTTGCGATCAGAAACTGGCCGAGAATATGGTTGCTTGATTGGGCGTATGATTGGTGAGGGTGTTGATGATTTCCTGATTTATCTTGATGCTATGCATTATACTGAAGGTGATCAGACTCTCACTATAACTAAAATATAAGGCGTAATTATCGGATTATTCTGCCTTTATTTTAAGTTTTGTGAAGTGTTTTCTAGGGGCACACACAAAACCTTCAAGTTGAAGAGTTTAAAGGCGTCAGGGCTAAGCTACTTTAAGCTAGATCAGTACTTGAATAACAATTTATAAAAATGGCTAGCTGATCTTTTGGAAATAAAGTGAAAGCGCCATTGGTAAATTATCATCATGACAAGCGAATATGCTGGAAAGTATTCATTTCCGGAATGCATATTCACGCCTAATCACAGCTATCAGACTGTTAAAAATGCTTCTTTTATGAATATGGAGTGGAAATGTCGCAATTTATCAAGCCATCACCATTGAACCTAGCACCGGTTTCCAAAGATTTTACATGGCCAAATAACAACCGTTCTGCTCTATTCCTATCATTCGATGTTGATGCCGAATCTGCTTGGCTAGGTATGGATGCTGCTAATGAGGGCCGCCTTGTTAAACTTTCTTATGGCGGGTATGAGGCACGGGTCGGACTCCCTAAAATTCTTGAGCTTTTAGCTAACTATGAAATTCCTGCTACATTTTTTGTAACAGGATGGACAGTCGATGCATATCCTAAATTATGTGAGGATATTTTAAAGGCTGGGCATGAAATTGCCCATCATGGTTATATGCATTATCGCCCTGAGCCGGGCAATTTAGATTTGATGGAAGAAGAGCTGGATCGTGGGTTTGACGCCATGCGGCGACAGTTGGGAATCAGGCCTATTGGCTACAGAGCACCGGGTGGTGAAGGATATGCCGAGTTTTTGAAGTTGATGAAGGAAAAAGGTCTGCGCTATTCCAGCTCTTGGAGGGATGATATTCTCCCATATCGGCATGTCACTGGAGGGGAGGGCGGTATTGTAGAAATACCAGTGAATTTTAGTTATGATGACTGGCTATATGGCATGTCACCACGACCTCTTTCAGACAGAGAGGCAGTGTTGAGCATCTTCAAGGATGAGTTTGATCAGACACATGAATGGGGTGGTGTGACAACAACGGTTCTGCATCCGCAGGTCAGTGGTCGGCCTATGCGCTTTAAAATTTTAACTGAATTTCTTGAGTATATCCGTAATCATGATGATGTCTGGTGTGCTCAAGGTCGGGAGATATGTGAGCATTTTGAAAGTTGGGAAAACCAGAAGAACGGTTCGTAAATATATATATATTTAATTTAACCTGACAATATTTAACGATGCTCAATAAGTGCTGCATTGTTCTACTTCTTTTGTCCTAATGATTGTGCATGGCGCTAATATATTGGTGCCATGCTTTTTTATCGTAATTTTAAATATTGATTTAGGCTCAATGCTGAGAAACCAGTCATTGTTTTGATTGGATCTCGCTGCTCACTGTTTGCAAAAATTACTGTCTTCAATGGGTTTTGCACCAGATTATTTTGATTTTAAAAAAACTTAACCAATTATATTATTTAATAAATTCAATTAGTTAAAGTGATTTTACTTCTGATTTATCTCTTCATCATTCCTAAGTCATGATCGAAATGCGTAGGCAGTATATTGACAATCGCCTTAATCAATCATTATTATTCAGTATATGGAACTAGTTCAGTATATTGAACTAATGGGAGGGGCTATGAGTGGTAAAGGTGCAGAACGTGTTCTGGATGCGATCGAATGGTTTGCAACCACCATTGAACCCGTGACATATACGGACTTTGTCCAAGCGCTCGATATTCCGAAAAGCAGTGCCGTTTTGCTGCTGCGTTTACTTGTTAGCCGTGGGTATCTCGAGAGACTTCCAGATAATCGTTATGAACTCATCCGGTTACCTGGTGAAGGTGCCGAGGCAGGTGCAAGTTGGGCTGCAATTTTGCGCTTAGCTGACCGTCATTTAAAAGAAGCTGTTTCTTTAGTGGGAGAAACAGGTTTTGTGGCTGTTTTGGATAATAACCGTATCCGATATCTGAATAAGATCTTGCCTAACAGAGAAATCCTTTATGACCGCGATATAGCAACGAGCCGTTTGCCGCATCAGGTCGCTAGTGGATTAATAATGCTCGCGCATTTCTCTCCGGAAGAGCTTGAAGATTATTTCCAAGAGGCTGAAGTGCCTTGCAATCAACAAGACACGATACGCGAAGCGCTTGAGAAAGCCCGTATTGATGGGATTTATGTCAACAATAACGGTGTGGTTGAAGGGGCGGCTGGCGCTGCTTCAGCTGTAAAGGATGCTCAAGGCAAAGTTGTAGCAGCCATTAATATTTCCGGCCCGCGCGAGCGGTTTATTCAAGATATTGATCGTATCAAGGAGGCCGTTATCAGCGTGGCATCCGCAGTTTCGATGGATTTAGTACACCGTACAAGAAAATAAATGTGATAAAGGGAGGCGAAATCACATGAAGAGATTTTTATTAACCAATGCTTTAGCTGTTGTGGGAGCAACAGCTTTCATCTCAGGCGCAAACGCGCAAGCCGTGGCACAGCCAGATTATTACCCATCTGACTATCAAGATGTCGTTGATGCCTCACAGGGAGAAAAAGGCCTTATTATCTATTCGAATATGGCGGATAATAACTGGGCTCCATTGTTGAAGGGTTTCCAAGAGAAATACCCATGGATCAAAGTTGAAACGCTAGATCTGGGCTCTGGTACAGTGCATTCACGCTATGAAGCTGAAGCTGGTAGTGGTTCACGATCGGCAGATATTCTGGTGTCAGGCGCGAATGACCGCTGGGCAAGTTATGGCGTTGATGGTGGTAAGCTGCTTGAATATAAAAGTCCGGAGCTTTCCCATCTTCCGGATTTTTCCAACCCTTATCCGGGTGTTAATGTCCTATCAGCCGATCCGCTTGTTATCACATATAACGCAGCACTCTTAAGCGAAGATCAGCGTCCTACCGGCATGAAATCACTGGTGGAAGATGCTGTCGCAACGCCTGCCAATTTTGATGGCAAAATAACGACATATGATGCAGCCCGCAACTCTTTCGGTTTGGCGGCATGGTATAGTTATATGAATAAAAAGGGTGAAGCTGGCTGGAATGATTTGAACCAAATCGGAAAAATGATCCGCGGTGAAACATCTGGCGGTCCGATGAACGAGAAAATCGCAACCGGTGAATATGTTGTTGGAATTGCAGTTTCTGGTATCACCATTTTCCCGCGTCTTGAACAGCCAGGTGGTGAAATTCTGGGTTTTGCATTTCCAGATGACGGTACAATCATGATGCTGCGCGGCATGGGTATCCCTAAAGATGCCGCCAACCCGAATTCAGCTAAACTCTTTGTTGATTATGCTTTGAGTAATGAAGGGCAGACATTGGTGGGTAAGGGCGGTCTTGTGCCTTACCGTGACGATGTGGACGAAAACGAAGTACGTTATACCTATCAGGGAATAACAGAACTGATCGGCGCTGATAATTTGATCATTGCCGGCTTTGATGAAGGTCTGATCAAGGATGCAGATCCTTTCGTGGCCAAGTGGAATGCAGCCCTTCAGGGCAATTAAAGAAGCTGTTCTGTGCGGCAGCCCTTAGGGCTGCCTCTACAGCCTCTAACCAACGGATCATACAAAATGTCTGATACTAGCCTGACACGGGATCGTCTTCGATCCTTTGATCGATCGACGCTTATCTTTTGGGGCATATCACTGCTGACAGCATTGCTTGTCATCGGGCCAATTGCACCCATCATTATTCAAGCTTTTCTGGATAAACCGCTCTACGAAACTGATGCGGTCGCTACTCTTGGCAATTT
>CANQXU010000025.1 GCA_947627865.1 uncultured Paenochrobactrum sp.
TGACCTTGATGACCTTACCAACCATCATCATTTCAACTCGTGCAGCACTGCGCGCAGTGCCGCCGTCCATCCGCTCAGCAGCACTTGGCCTTGGTGCATCCAAAACACAAATGGTTTTCCACCATGTGTTACCATTAGCGGCACCTGGAATTCTAACCGGAACAATCATCGGTCTTGCTCAGGCACTGGGTGAAACCGCACCATTGCTCCTGATTGGAATGGTTGCCTTTGTGGCTGATATTCCAACATCGCCCCTGCAACCTGCAACCGCACTACCTGTCCAGATTTATATGTGGGCAAATGAAGCGGAACGAGCCTTTGTTGAACGAACATCAGGCGCGATTATTATCTTGCTTCTGTTCCTCGCAGTAATGAATATTGCAGCCATCATTTTGCGCCGTCGTTTTGAGCGCCGCTGGTAAATGGATACCAAAAGATGAACCTTATGAATGAACGCGCTCTTGAAATAGCAGTAGGTGAAAAAATGAACGCAATCTCCCATCCGATTAAAATGCGCGGCGAGAATGTATCCGTTTTCTACGGCGAGAAGCAGGCTTTATTTGACGTTAATCTGGACATTCAGGAAAAGATGGTCACGGCTTTAATTGGCCCATCGGGTTGTGGTAAGTCGACCTTTCTGCGCTCGCTCAACCGTATGAATGATACAATTGAGAGCTGCCGCATCCAAGGATTGATCACCCTTGATAATGAAGACATCTATGATCCGAAGATTGACGTGGTTGAGCTACGCGCCCGTGTTGGTATGGTTTTTCAAAAACCAAACCCTTTTCCGAAAAGCATTTTTGAAAATGTTGCCTATGGACCGCGCATCCATGGTCTTGCAAAGAACCGTGCCGATCTAGAAGAAATCGTGGTTACAAGCCTGAAGAAAGCCAGCCTTTTTGAAGAGGTTAAAGACCGATTGCATGATGCTGGTACAGGCCTTTCCGGCGGTCAGCAACAGCGCTTATGTATTGCACGCGCCATTGCGGTTAGTCCGGAAGTCATTTTGATGGATGAGCCGTGCTCTGCGTTAGATCCGATCGCAACCGCCAAGGTTGAAGAGCTGATCGACGAATTGCGTCAGAATTACACCATCGTGATTGTGACACACTCCATGCAGCAAGCTGCACGTGTCTCGCAAAAAACTGCGATGTTTCACTTAGGCAATCTGGTTGAAGTGGGGGACACTGAAATGATGTTCACCACGCCGACTGAAAAGCGCACACAGGATTATATCACCGGACGCTTTGGATAAACCAGATTGTTTGACCGGATTGACTTGAAGAGGTCTTTATATGGCTACTCAACATACCGTTACTTCCTATGACCAGGAGCTGAAATTTCTGGCGCATAAAATTGCAGAAATGGGAGGCCATGCCGAGCGTATGGTCGAGCAGTCCATTGCTGCGATTGTAAGCGGTGATAACGGGCTGGCACAGCGTGTTATTTCCGATGACCTGATCCTTGATGCAAGTGAGCGCGAAATCGATGATCGTGCGGTCACCATCATTGCCAAGCGCCAGCCAATGGCGGTTGATCTGCGTGAGATCATTGGTGCAATACGCATTTCAGCAGATTTGGAACGTGTGGGTGATCTGGGAAAAAACATTGCCAAACGCGTCACCGCAGTTTCAGAATCCCGCCAGCCAGGCAAGCTTTATCGCGGCTTGGAAAATCTAGCCGATCTGGCTTTGGCACAGCTTAAGGAAGTTCTGGATGCCTATGCATCACGCACAATTCACCAGATCAATATTGTGCGTGACCGTGATGACGAAATTGATGCGATGTACACATCGCTGTTTCGCGAGCTTCTAACCTATATGATGGAAGATCCACGCAATATTTCAGCCTGCACACATCTGCTGTTTTGCGCCAAGAACATCGAGCGCATAGGTGATCACGCAACCAATATTGCCGAAACAGTTTACTATATTGTCACTGGCCATCAAATGCCGCCGGAGCGCCCAAAAGAAGATCTAAGTCACGAGATAACTGTGACTGGCAAAGAAGAAAACTAGGAATAAACAGATGGGTGGTCTGGCTTTGAGCCAATTGCATCAACAGTCAAACCACTTCAAATGCCTGAGTTTTGCTGATGAGAAGAGCGTAAGGAAATAACCACCTTGCACTCAACGGCAAATTGCGCCTTAAAATAAAGGATAGACAATGTCCCATGCCCCCAGAGTTACAGTCGTCGAAGATGAAGAAGCCCTGAGCGTTTTGCTCCGCTATAATCTAGAGTCTGAAGGTTATCAGGTTGAAACGATACTGCGCGGTGATGAAGCAGAGATGACATTGCGTGACAATGTTCCTGATCTGCTCATTCTGGACTGGATGCTGCCAGGCGTGTCCGGTATTGAACTTTGCCGTCGCCTACGTCAACGACCGGAAACTGAGCGTTTGCCTATCATTATGCTCACCGCCCGCGGCGAAGAAAGTGAACGCGTAAGGGGGCTGGCGGTTGGAGCCGATGATTATGTGGTCAAGCCTTTTTCAACCCCTGAGCTACTGGCGCGCGTTAAAGCGATGCTGCGCAGAGCAAATCCCAGTGTCTTGTCACATATTCTAAAAGTCGGTGATCTCGTGCTTGATCGCCAGCAGCACCGTGTCTACCGCACCGATAAGGAAGTGCATTTAGGACCAACCGAGTTTCGCTTGCTGGAATATTTCATGATGGCACCAGGGCGCGTATTTTCCCGCAGCCAGTTGCTCGACAGCGTCTGGGGGCCGGATATTTATGTCGATGACCGAACTGTCGATGTCCATATTGGCCGCTTGCGTAAAGCTATTAATTTGGGCAATTCCACCGACCCTATCCGAACCGTTCGTGGAGCAGGTTATTCTTTCGGTTAATCGTTCTGATTGAAAATTCGAATCGCTTGCAAAAACGCTCTCACTGGGAGCGTTTTTCACTTTTCCGCGATTTTTCTACCAATATTAGCTTTTCTCACGCAATATAACAAAAACACTCAAAACTTGAGAGTTTGAAAACACGCCCTTGATTGTAGCTTTTTGTATTTTCTTGAAGTTATAGAAAAAAGGTGAATATTTCCAATGCACTGAGCCTAACACTCTCATAAAAAATCCAACTCAAAAAACTTAATTACCCAATGTTTCTAGACCTTTATAGAAATAAAGTTGAGCGGTAAAAATATCACATTCAGCGACTGATTAAACTAATTTTAATATAATTCATTGCTTATAGAGACGTCAGAGAAATTCACTTTTGGGCTCTTATGGAAACAATCCAGCCTTCTTGATCAAGGCCAAATATGTTTGACCGAATGGCCAAATCTGGTTTTTATAATGACAAAATGATGATCACGCTTTGCTGAGAGCTTGAATTTTCAAGTTCATATCACCGCTTAAAAATGGTGTGTTTCTAATTTATTTATTTTTTATGGGGCTTAACCGGTGTCAAAAACTGTTCGATCCAGAATTTCACTTTGGACCATCATTGCACTAGGCTGCTTAGCCGCTACAGGATGCACGACAACAGACCAAACTGCTGCTGCATTGAAGAGTGCAAAAAAAGAACAGAAAATAGTCGCCACCCAATCCGGCGTAACGCATATCAACGGTGTAAAAACTTATACCTACAGCACGAAGGATGTTAATTGCCTTGAACGTGCGATGTTTTTTGAATCCAATCGTTCCAGCCCTGATGGGCTGATTGCGGTTGGCACTGTTGTTATGAACCGATTGGCATCCCCACAATATCCCGATACGATTTGCGGTGTTGTCGGGCAAAAAAACCAATTTGCGCCTGGTGTTCTGACAAGGAAAATGAATTCAAAAGCACTGCCGGATGTTCAAGCTGCTGCGGCTGCTGTTTTGAAGGGGCAACGCCATAAAGGCGTAAAAAAATCAATGTTCTTTCACACAGCTGGTTTGAAATTCCCATATAAGAATATGCATTATACAGTCGTCGCTGGTGGCAATGCATTTTATGAAAAGCGCAACCGTGACGGGTCACTGCAAAATCAGCTACCAAACGAACCGTATAATCTGGCGATGATCTACACACCGCATGATAAATCCATGCCGGACGGCGAAACATATAATGTTACAGCACCATCCGTCGATACAGATAAGGCTGAGGCAACTTCAACAATGGTGGCTTTTGCTGATCAGCAATCGCAAATTCCAATTCCATCTTTAGAACCTGAAGCAGCGCTGTCTTCGGCACAAAATATGAGCCTTGCTTTCAATACATCAGATCAACAAATTGATGAAATTGGAGCTTTATTGCTCGCGCAAGAGCGCCCGCAAGCGCTTCAATAAATAACTTCATATTTGATATGATTTAAAAGCGCCTGAGGGCGCTTTTGTGTTTTCCCGTAACGGATTTCCAGAACCTGAACAATTGTTAAGGTTTAGCGCTGCTTTCCTTATAGATTTGCTGATAGTCTACCTATAAAATACTTCCAAAATATCAGGATACTCACGACTGGTTTCGTAGGAAGTACAAAGGTAGGCTAATGAAATCATATTGGGCAGGTATGATCGCTCTTGTGGCAGCGATTGGTTTTGTCACCCCGTCTTTGGCGCAGGCTGTGTCTTCAAAAGAAGTGCCCGAATGGCAATATTCCTCAAGTCTTGCCAGTCAGCCAAAATATGAAAACGGTTTTAAGCAATATGATTATGTTAACCCCGATGCACCCAAATCTGGCACCCTAAATCAGGTCGCAGTCGGCACTTTTGACACTCTCAATCCTTTTACCATTCAAGGCGTTGCAGCCGCTGGCCTTAATGAAGCAGGTGGCTTGCTTTATGACGGCCTCATGTCTGATGCCACAGATCAAGCCTCTACAATGTATCCGCTCATTGCTGAAGCTCTCCAATATCCGGCAGATTTTTCATGGGTCAAATTTCGCATTAATCCAAATGCAAAATGGCATGATAATACACCAATCAGTGTTGAGGATGTGATCTGGTCATTTGAAACTCTGAAAGAGCAATCACCGCTATTTAACAAATATTATGGTGATGTGATATCCGCGCAAAAAACAGGTGATCTTGAAGTCCTCTTTACTTTCTCAGAAAAAAACAATCGTGAATTGCCACAGATCATGGGACAATTGCCTGTCCTGCCAAAACATTGGTGGCAAGGCAAAGATGCCAAAGGTAATCAACGCAATATTGCAAAACCAACATTGGAAGCGCCGCTTGGCTCGGGTGCATATAAAATTGAAAAAGTAGTTCCGGGCAAATCCATCACATGGGTGCTTGCAGATAATTACTGGGCAAAAGACATTCCGGTTAATCGTGGACGCTATAATTTCCAACGCATGCATTACGAATATTTTCTAAGTGAAGATGCCACTTGGGAAGCGTTTAAAAAAGGCGGCCTTTATGACTATCGCCTTGAAAACCGTGCACAGCGCTGGATTGAAGGTTATAATTTTCCAGCCGTTGAGCGTGGTGATGTCATAAAGAAAAGTTTTGAGCACCACTCATATGGCCGCATGCAAGGCTTTTTTCTCAATACGCGCCTTGCCAAATTCAGTGATCTTAATACTCGTAAAGCGCTCTCATATCTCTATGATTTTGAATCAGCAAATCGCATGCTGTTTTTTAATCAATATCAGCGCATTAAAAGCTTTTATGAAGGAACGCCACTGGCCGCACGTGACCTGCCAAGCGAAGCAGAAATTCAAATTCTGAACACTGTTAAGGATGCGATACCAGAGGAAGTATTCACTCAAAAATTTGATCTGCCTGTTTTTGATACACCACAAGCCACCAGAGAGAATTTGCGTGAAGCACTCCGGCTATTCGGCCTTGCTGGTTGGAAGCTCAATGGCAAAAAACTTGTTAATGAAAAAGGTGAGCAATTCACGATCGAGTTTCTGGGCAAAGACCAAACAGATGAAAAAATCATCAATCCCTATCTAGCCAATCTGCGTCGTGTTGGTATTGATGCCAATCTGCGTATCGTGGATGTCACACAATATCAGGCCCGTGTGAATGACTTTGATTATGACGTGATTACAACGATTATTGCCCAATCATGGTCGCCAGGGAATGAGCAGCGCGAAATGTGGGGTTCAAAAGCGGCCGATTTTAAAGGCAGCCGCAACTATGCGGGCATTAAAAATCCTGCTGTCGACAAGCTGATAGAACGGGTTATTTATTCAAAAGATTATGATGACCTGACTGCTGCCACCCATGCGCTGGACAGGGTTTTGCTGTGGAACTATTATGTCATTCCGCAATATTACACGGATAAAATCAATATTGCTTTCTGGAATAAGTTCGGCATTCCTGAGAACCAACCGGATTATAGCGGTATTGATGTCTATTCATGGTGGATTGACGCTCAAGAAGAGCAGGCTCTCGAAGCAAAAGGGGAGTAGGTATGGCAAAACCGGCTCTCACCAGACGCCACTTCCTTAAAATGACAGCTGCGACCGGAACGGTTGCAGCTGGGTGGGTGCCTTTCGGCGCAAAAATGGCGCGCGCGCAATCTTCGGCATCCATCTTGGCCAATACGAAGCTTCATGGTCTCTCGGCTTTTGGCGAGCTCAAATATGCAGCGGATTTCAAACATTTTGATTATGTTAATCCGCAAGCACTCAAGGGCGGTAATTTTACCTTCAGCCCTTCATCTTGGATGCTCAATCAAAACCCGAATAATTTTAATAGCTTCAATAGTTATATCCTGCGCGGTGATGCCCCGCCTCGCATGGAGCTTTGCTTTGATCAATTAATGGTCGCATCGCTTGATGAGCCCGACAGTCTCTATTGCCTCATTGCAGAGACTGTGACGATCAGCGAAGATCATAATCAACTGACCTTTCAACTCAGGCCGCAAGCGCGCTTTCACGATGGCAGCCCGCTCACGGCTGATGATGTTGTTTTCAGCTATCAGATATTGAAGGAATATGGTCACCCAGCGCTCAAACTAGCATTGTCTGAGCTGAAAGAACTTCATATTAATGATACGCATAATCTGACGTTAAGGTTCAGCGGCAAACAAACTTTGCCTGCAGTGCTTGGCGCATTGACTATGCCTATTTTTTCGGCACGCTGGTATAATGAGCATGAATTTGACCAAAGCAGTTTAATCCCTCCCTTGGGTTCGGGTGCTTATAAAGTGGGCAACTTCAATGCAGGCGAGTTTGTTACCTATGACTATGTTGAGGATTATTGGGCAAAAGATCTGCCTGTCATGCAAGGACAAAATAACTTCTCGCATATCCGGATAGAATTTTATCGTGATCGCCAACCGGAGTTTGAAGCCTTCAAGAAAGGCGAGATTGAGTGGCGCTCGGAAAGTGTCGCCAAGAATTGGGCGACAGAATATAATTTTCCCGCTGTTCAGCAAAAGCGTGTCATCAAGCGTAATTTTACACGCGAGAAGACGCCTGTCATGCAAGCATGGGCGCTCAATCAAAGACGTGAAAACTTCAAAGATGTTCGCGTAAGAGAAGCAATTGGCCTATGCTTTGACTTTGAATGGACCAATAAGAATATCTTCTACAATCTCTATACAAGACTACAATCATGTTTTGGCGGCTCAGACTTTGAGGCGCACGGCACGCCATCGGTAGAAGAGATGGAAATTATCCGCTCCTTCCAAGGTCGATTACCCGCAGCAATTGAACAAGAACCAATTGTCCTGGCCGTATCAGATGGCAGCGGACGTGACCGCCGTTTGCTTTCACAAGCGGTAAAACTGCTCACTGAGGCTGGATTTACAAGAAAAGATGGGCTGCTTAAAAATGCCAATGGTGAGGATTTCAATCTCGAAATTTTGAGCAATTCCATCAGTCTCAATCGTGTCTATGAGCCATTTAGCCAGCGGCTTCGATCCATTGGCATTAACGCTACATTACGTCTGGTTGATCCCATACAATATCAAAAGCGGTTACAAGATTTCGATTTTGACCTTGTCGGCATTGCTTTGAGATTTTCGCCAACGCCGACAGCTCAATCGCTTGGCAATATGTTCTCAACACACTCAGCCTCTACCAATGGAAGTTATAATCTGCCCGGTGTTGAAGACCCCTTGCTTGATGAAATGATAGAAAAAATCGGGCAGGTTACCAATCGTCAATCACTCATAACGCATATGAGAGTTCTGGATCGTTATTTGCGTCTTAGAAGGGATTGGATACCGAACTGGTATCAGCCTTATCATTTGGCAGCCTATTGGGACAAATTCGACTTTAAAGAACCAAAACCCGATTATGGTTTTCCTGTCGAGACCCTGTGGTGGAAAAAAGATACAAACTCATAGAGCGGCAATGATACATTTTAGAACAAACAAAAAAACGCATATTATGATGCGTGGAGCAAAGATATAAATGGGCGCTTATATTTTTCGTCGCCTGCTTTTGATGATCCCCACCATACTCGGCATTATGGCAATATCCTTTGCTGTCGTGCAGTTTGCACCTGGTGGTCCGGTAGAGCGCGTGATAGCGCAGCTTTCCGGGCAAGGCGGCGATGCGATGGATCGTCTTTCCGGCGGAGGTGGCGACTTTAGCCAAAGTGGTAATTTTGAATCCGGCGGAAGCTCAAAATATCGCGGTTCGCAAGGCTTGGATCCTGAATTCATTGCACAATTGGAAAAGCAGTTTGGTTTTGACAAGCCGCCATTAGAGCGTTTTGGCTTAATGTTATGGAACTATATGCGCTTTGATTTTGGGCAGAGTTATTTTCGCGATATTGATGTGCTTGATCTTATTGCGGAGAAAATGCCCGTTTCCATTTCTCTAGGGCTGTGGCTCACCTTTTTATCTTACTCGATTTCGATACCGCTGGGTATCCGCAAAGCGATCAAAGACGGTTCGCGATTTGATACATGGACCAGCGCCGTTATCATTATTGGCTATGCGATACCAAGTTTCCTCTTTGCTATTTTGCTGATGGTTCTGTTTGCGGGTGGCTCATTTTTCGATTGGTTCCCCTTACGCGGTCTTGTTTCACCTGACTTTGACCAGATGAATTGGGGTGAAAAAATACTGGATTATCTCTGGCATATGGCGTTGCCTGTGGCAGCTCTAGTCTTATCAGCCTTTGCTACAACGACCTTGCTGACCAAAAACTCCTTTCTGGAAGAAATCCGCAAACAATATGTCACCACAGCACGTGCAAAGGGGCTGACTGATCATCAAGTGCTCTATCGCCATGTTTTCCGTAATGCGATGCTGATTGTTGTCGCTGGCTTCCCAGGAGCATTTATCTCTGCTTTCTTTACCGGATCGCTCTTAATTGAAACAATTTTCTCGCTCGATGGTTTGGGGCTGCTTGGCTATCAATCAATTTTAAACCGTGACTATCCAGTGGTTTTTGCCAATCTTTTCATCTTTTCACTGATCGGTCTTATTGTCAGTCTGATATCAGATCTGACTTATACTTGGATTGATCCGCGTATTGATTTTGAAAGGAGGGATGTCTGATGAGTGATGCAGTAATCGCCCCTTCAAAAGCTAATCCCAAGCGTGCATGGCTTTCACCGCTCAATCAGCGGCGCTGGCGTAATTTCAAAGCCAATAAACGCGGCTATCGCTCATTATGGATATTCGGCATTCTCATGCTCGCCGCACTTTGTGCCGAGTTTATCGCCAATGACCGCCCGATACTGGTTTCCTATAAAGGGGAATTGCTGGCACCAGTTTTTGTTGACTATCCGGAAGAGAAATTTGGTGGATTTTATGCCATCACCGATTATCGCGATCCCATCATTCAAGATGAGATCAATGCCAATGGCTGGGCATTGTGGCCACCGGTTCGCTACTCATACAGCACTGTCAATAATGAGATACCTCAAGCTGCTCCAACCAAACCTTCATGGCTTTATAGCAAGGCAGAGCTTTGCTCACATTATCCAGAAGGGGTTAATGATCCAAACTGCATTATAGGCAACTGGAACTGGCTTGGCACCGATGATCAGGCAAGAGATGTTTTTGCACGTGCGCTCTATGGGTTTCGTATCTCTGTCCTTTTCGGGCTGATCCTGACTGCAGCCTCTGCTGTCATCGGCGTCACCGCCGGCGCTGTTCAGGGCTATTTTGGCGGCTGGGTCGATCTCATTTTTCAGCGTTTTATCGAGATCTGGTCGTCAATACCTGTGCTTTACTTGCTGCTGATTATTGCCGCAATCCTCCCCCCCGGCTTCTGGATATTGCTTGGCATTATGCTGCTGTTTTCATGGGTGGCATTTGTGGGCGTTGTGAGAGCCGAGTTTCTAAGGGCTAGAAACTTTGAATATGTCAATGCTGCGCGCGCTTTAGGCGTTACCAATTTGACGATCATGTGGCGGCATCTCTTGCCAAACGCTATGGTTGCCACGCTTACATTCCTACCGTTCATTTTGAACGGCGCCATCACGACACTGACCTCATTAGACTTTCTTGGCTTTGGCTTACCGCCGGGCTCGGCATCGCTTGGCGAGTTGCTGGCACAAGGTAAAAACAATCTGCAAGCCCCATGGCTCGGCATGACAGGATTTATCGTCATCTCCCTCATGCTGTCACTGCTCATCTTCATTGGTGAGGCAACACGCGATGCTTTTGATCCCAGAAAGTCATTTCAATGAATAAATTCAATCCACTGCTTTCTGTTAAAGATCTCTCTGTTGCCTTCCATCAAGAAGGCAACGAGAAAATCGCGGTTGACCGGATTTCTTTTGATATTCTACCTGGTGAGACCGTTGCATTGGTGGGAGAATCCGGTTCTGGCAAGTCCATAACCGCCCTATCCGTCCTCAAACTGCTCCCCTATCCGCCTGCCAGCCACCCGTCAGGTGAGATAATCTTCGAAGGGAAGGACTTGCTTGGCATAAGCGAAGATGAACTTCGTAAAATTCGTGGTAATGAAATATCGATGATTTTTCAGGAACCAATGACCTCGCTCAATCCACTCCATGTGATTGAAGCGCAGATCAGCGAGATTCTGAAAATGCATCAAGGCATGAGTGATCAGGCAGCCAAAGCACGCACATTAGAGCTGCTGCATGAAGTGGGTATTCGTGATCCGGAAAAACGTCTGAATGCCTATCCGCACCAGCTTTCAGGCGGGCAGCGTCAGCGAGTGATGATTGCAATGGCGCTTGCCAACAAGCCAAAACTATTGATCGCAGATGAGCCAACAACAGCGCTTGATGTGACTGTTCAAGCGCAAATTCTGGAACTGCTGGCAGAGTTGAAAGCCAGCCAGAAAATGTCGATGCTTTTCATCACACATGATCTTGGCATCGTGCGCAAAATTGCCGATCGCGTTTGTGTTATGACAAAGGGAGAAATTGTTGAAACAGGCCCGACTGACGCAATATTCAACAATCCTCAACATGAATATACCAAGCATCTTTTAGCCGCAGAGCCAAAAGGGAAACCACCAGCACCAAATCCCGACGCTCCTGAAATTATGGTCGGAAAAGACATCAAAGTCTGGTTTCCCATCAAAAAAGGGTTTATGCGCAAAACAGTAGACCATGTTAAGGCGGTTGATGGCATTAATGTGCAGCTGCGAGCGGGGCAGACATTGGGGATTGTGGGAGAATCCGGTTCTGGTAAAACAACCTTGGGTCTAGCCCTTTCACGGATGATATCATCTAAAGGAGAAATCCGTTTTAACGGCACAGATATTGCCGATTATAGTTTTGCGCAAATGCGGCCATTGCGGCGGGAACTACAAATTGTCTTTCAAGATCCCTTTGGATCGCTTAGTCCGCGCATGTCGGTCGGCGAGATCATTGCTGAAGGGCTGCTGGTGCATGAACCCTCTCTCTCAGCAACAGCGCGTGACGAACGTGTGGTTGCAGCCTTAAAAGAAGTCAGCATCGACCCTGAAGCACGGTTTCGGTATCCGCATGAATTTTCAGGTGGCCAGCGTCAGCGCATAGCCATTGCGCGCGCCATTGTTCTCAACCCAAAATTCATTATGCTGGATGAGCCGACTTCGGCATTGGATATGAGTGTGCAGGCGCAGGTTGTTGATCTGTTGCGTAACTTGCAAAAGAAACATCAACTTGCTTATCTCTTTATCAGCCATGATTTGAAAGTGGTGCGCGCACTTGCCAATGATGTATTGGTGATGCGCAACGGAAAAATGGTCGAACACGGACCTGCGCAAGAGATATTCTCAAGCCCGAAAACAAATTATACAAAAGCCTTAATGGCAGCTGCGTTTCACATGGAAGCCGCAGCAGGAGGAGGAATACACCAATGACCAACCCGCATAACAAGGGTAAAATATTATTATCATTGAGCGATTGGGCTCCTGATGTCTGGCAGAAGAGATTTAGTGAAGTAGCAGCGGATAGAATTGTTGTTACACCAGACGATAATGTGGCGCCTGAAGACATTCGTTATGCCTTGGTGTGGAAGCAAAAACCTGGATCATTGCAAAATCTTCCTAATCTAGAAGTGGTCTTTTCTTTGGGTGCTGGTGTGGATCATGTGTTTCATGACCCATATATCCCTGACGTTCCTTTGGTTCGTATCATCTCTGAAGACCTAACGATGCGAATGACCGAATATGTTGTCTGGCAAGTCCTTGATCATCACAGACTTGGCAGCCGCTACCGCCTCCAAAACCAAGAGAAATTCTGGCTTGAAGATCGCAATCAGCCAGCGGCACATGAAGTCCATGTCGGTATTTTAGGTCTTGGTGTTTTAGGCCGGGATGCTGCCGATAAACTGCGCTATCTTGGGTTTAAGGTCAGCGGCTGGAGCCGCACTGAGCATAAGATTGACGGGGTTGAATGTTATTACGGTCAGGACGGTTTAAGCGATTTTCTGAAAGAGCCAGACATATTCGTTTCGCTATTGCCGCTGACACCTGAAACGCGTGGCTTGCTTGCTATGCCGCTCTTTAAGCAAATGAAGAAACATGGGCCACTTGGTGCGCCTGTCTTGATCAATGCCGGACGCGGCCTGTCTCAGAGTGAGGAAGACATACTCAGTGCTTTGGATCAGGGAATATTGTCTGCGGTTACTCTTGATGTTTTTGCAACAGAGCCATTGCCAAGCGATAATCCGCTGTGGAGCCATCCTAAAGTGACCATAACTCCGCACGCGGCTGCCAGTTCATCACCGTCAGCATTGGTGCCATTGATCATCACTCAGATGGAAGCCTATGAGCGCGACGGAACCTTAAAAAATATTGTCGACCGCGCACATCAATATTAAAAGCTTGAAAAGCATAGCTGCCAATATCGTGGCTATGCTTCTACTTTTTTCTCTTATAAACAATCGTATCAAAGCGAGCGCTTAAAGCATCATAGAGAAGCAACCGCCCTATAAGCGGTTTACCGATGCCCGTTATCAGTTTAATCGCTTCCATCGCCTGCAAACTGCCAATAACAGCTGGTAAAACACCCAGCACTCCTGCTTCTGCACAAGATGGAATAGCACCTCTGGGTGGAGCTTCCGGATACAGATCACGAAAAGACGGGTAAAGCCCCCCCTCTTCATTGTCCATGAATGGCATAAATACCGTGATGCTTCCGTCAAAACGCCCGATAGCAGCACTGATAAAAGGACGCTCTGCCTTTTCAGCCGCATCAGCAAGCATGAGCCGTGTCTCATAATTATCGGTCGCATCAATCACAATATCAAATTGCGGTACCAATTGAGCAGCCATACCATCATCCAAACGGACTGGATACGCTTCAATTAAGACATGCGGATTAAGCCGCGAAACAGCAGCGGCAGCGCTTTGCACCTTTGAAGTGCCGATTGTATCAACATTGTGGATGACCTGACGCTGAAGATTGGATAATGCAACTTCATCATCATCAACAATGCCAAGCGTGCCAACACCAGCAGCAGCAAGATATTGAATAATCGGGCTGCCAAGGCCACCTGCTCCTATGATCATAACACGTGCTGATTTCAACTTCTGCTGACCGGAACCGCCAATTTCCGGTAGGATGATATGGCGTGCGTAGCGCTCAATCTCATCAGAAGTCAGCAAGGGCGATTGCATCGTCATGGCTTTTATTCCTTTAGCTGGTGCAGAAGTCACAAGACTTGCAGATTAGGATATAATCCCACCGCTGACATTTAGAAACTGTGCATCACCTTGCAGCGTATCAAATAAAGCACGATCGGTTCCTGTCATAAATGTCTGTCCACCAATATCTTCCAGAATACGAAACAAGGCCGCGCGACGGCCTGTATCAAGATGAGCCGCGATCTCATCCAGCAAAAGAATGGGCGCCAAACCAGACAACTCACCCGTTAATCTTGCATGCGCCAAAATCAACCCTATGAGAAGTGCCTTTTGCTCACCTGTTGAACATAAAGACGCGGCCATGGATTTAGGTCGGTGCTGAACCAGAAAGTCTGTCCGATGCGGCCCCTCAAGGCTACGACCAGCAACACGATCCTGTGCCCGATTGTTGCGCAAAATTTTTCTGAAATCTTCTTCAATATCCAAAGCTGGCTGATGGTTGATTCTGGCTTCTATATCCCCTTCCAAAAAGCAGTCTGCTTTGGGAAAAGGGCCATCGTCAGGCATCTTTTCAATCATCGTAACAATGAGCCGTGCCGTTTCGGCACGTGCTGCCGCAATTGCAGTGCCAAGCTCAGCCATTTGTGTTTCCAATGCATCCAGCCAAGCTGTATCGCTATTATAATCACTCAATAGACGATTGCGGCTGCGCATCGTTTTTTCATAATCCAAGACGCGCTTGCCATGCGCTGTATCAATCGCCAAGACCATACGATCAAAAAAGCGTCGTCGCTCGCCTGAACCACCTGTAAACAAGCCGTCCATAGAAGGTACGATCCACAAGACGCGTGCATATTCCAATAAGGAATCACCGCTTGCTGCGGCACCATTAATACGAACTTTGCGTCCGCTTTCGGATTGATTATTGCCGCTGGTTCCAGTGCCGACTTCAGTCTCACCGTAATAGAGACTTTCCATGCGTGCAAAAATTGAGAAGCCATCTGCCGCTTGATTGCGCATAACATCCGCATAAGCAGCACGCCGCAAGCCTCTGCCCGGAGACAGAAAGGACACAGCTTCCATCAAATTGGTTTTACCCGCACCATTATCTCCGGTTAAAACGATATGTTTTGCCGTTAAACCGAGATTGAGATGCTCATAATTGCGGAAATTATTCAGTTTAATCTGGCGCACAAACACCGGATCAGGACGATTATCTAAAATAGCAGCCTGTTCGTCCACATTCAGATGGGGCGCGGAAAGTCCTTCATGAACCAATGCGCTCGCTCCATCTCATTAAATTCAATCCTTATATCAGCGGATATTATTACAATCCGATCACATTTATAACGAACCTTCGCCGTAATAAATGTGAACTCTTTCAGCTTGATATAGGGCCATATGAAAGAAGCCGCAAGGTTCAGCTTGCGGCTTCTTTGAAATCCGGTCTTAAACGCGCATCGGCATTAAGACATACAGCACATCTTCATCACCCAAATCACGGACGAGCGTTGGTGAACCGGCATCTGCCAGCATGAAGATTGCATCCGAGCCAATCAGCTGACCTGTGATATCAAGCAGATATTTTGAATTGAATCCAATATCGATTGGGTCGGCATCATAATCTGCTGCGACTTCATCGGTCGCACTGCCGGAATCAGGATTGTTCACAGTCAGTGTCAGCTGGCCATCAGCGATCGAAAGCTTGACCGCACGACCACGCTCTGAAGAAATTGTCGAAACACGATCGACTGCAGATGCAAAAGCCTGACGGTTGATCATCAGTTTCTTATCATTGCCAGCCGGAATAACGCGCTGATAATCAGGAAAAGTGCCATCAATCAATTTGGAAGTCAGCACAACTGATCCAACTGTAAAGCGTATTTTAGCGTCAGACAGTTCAATCTCAACCTCGGTGTCTGGCGCGTCGACCAGTTTTTGTAATTCTGCAACGGTTTTGCGCGGAATGATAATCCCCGGCATCCCTTCAGCCCCAGAAGGCGCAATCATTTCTGCGCGCGCCAATCGGTGGCCATCGGTAGCAACAGCACGCAGTTTCAGCTCGCCCTCACTCTCAATAGCATGCAGAAAAATACCATTAAGATAATAGCGGGTCTCTTCCGTTGAAATCGCAAATTGCGTGCGATCGATCAATCGCTTGAGTGCCATCGCCTGCATACGAAACTTATGTGTAAAGCTGCCGGCAGTTAATTCCGGAAAATCTGATTGCGGCAAACATTGCAGACGGAATGACGAACGCCCTGCTGCAACGGTCATTGCACCGCCATCTTCGCTGGTGGACAGCATCACCTGCGCACCATCCGGCAATTTGCGGACGATATCATAAAGCAAATGCGCCGGAACGGTTGTCGCTCCTGCATTCTCAGTCATAGCGGCTGTCGATTCATTCACCTCCAGATCAAGGTCGGTGGCTTTCATCATCAGGCTCGCGCCTTCTGCTTGCAGCAAGACGTTGGAAAGGATGGGAATCGTATTTCTTCGCTCGACCACACGATGAACGTGGTTAAGAGATTTCAGCAGGTTGGAACGTTCCAGGGTAACGCGCATGATAAATGGACTCGCTAACTTCTGGTTGGCACTTCCAGCATTGCAGGAACCTTATAAGTTTTCCGCACATGCTGATCAGACTACAAACAGGTTTAATACCTAAGGGTGAGCAGAGTGGCAGATTTTATTGGCAAAAGGCAAGCCCGCACATTCACTTATAAGGTGAATGTGCAGGTGTTATTACCAATAATCTTATAAATTTGCTTCTTTAAACTGCCTGCTCATTAATCAAGCGCTTTAGCAGCTCAAGTTCCTGTGCCATTTTCCCATCATTGCCGACCAGATCTTCAATCTTACGAACAGCATGAAGAACCGTTGTATGATCACGGCCACCAAATCGGCGTCCAATTTCCGGCAATGACCGCGGTGTCATCATTTTTGCAAGATACATAGCAATCTGGCGTGGCTTCACAATAACACGTGTGCGACGGCTGGAGAGCAAGTCCTGCTTGGAAACATTGTAATGGCGGGCAACGATTCGTTGAATTTCTTCAATGCGGATACGCTTCGGCTCGCCCGCACGGGTCAAATGACCAAGAAGCTCATCAACACGATCAATGGATAAATTCGGCTCAAAGGTCTGACGGAATAGAAGCTGGTTAAAAGCACCTTCCAATTCACGACCACTTGCTGTGACTGTTGTAGCCACATGCGCCAATATTTCTTCACTGATATTCAAGGTATGATCTTCAACCTGTGCTGCCACCAAACGGCGTTTCAGGATTTCAAGACGCATGGCATAATCTGGCGGACTGATCTCCAGTGCCACACCACCTTGCAATCGTGAACGAACACGCACATCGAGTGATTCCAGCTCCGAAGGCGGACGATCAGCGGCCACTACCACCTGTTTTGCACTATCAAGAAGCGTATTCAGCAAATGGCAGAATTCGTGCTGGATAGATTTACCCTGCAAGAACTGCATATCATCAATCACAAGCAGATCAATATCACGCAACTGCTCTTTAAAGGACAGGGCATTATTATCACGAATTGCAGTTGCAAAGCGCCACATGAAATACTCAGCTGTCAAATAGACAACACGTGGTTTTTCAGGACGAAGCAATGCAGCAGCGGCAATCGCTTGCAGAAGGTGGGTTTTACCAAGGCCAACGGCCGCGTGGATAAAAAGCGGATTGAAACGAACCGCACTTGATCCGGCTTCAGCAATTGTGCGCGCAGCTGCGAGCGCTACACGGTTGGATGCCCCTTCAACAAAGCTATCGAATGTATAGCGTGGGTCGAGCGGCGAACCAAGAACTGCGGATTGCGATGATGATGCAGCCGCTGCAGTCTCTGGCACCGGAACCATACGAGGCTCTGGTGCAGCCTGACCAATCGGAAATGCAACACGTTCACGAACAGGAGCGACTTCAACCGGCTTTACGGTTTCCGCTACAGGTGCTGGGCGCTGCACACGGCTAACACCGCGAACAACAACTTCAACTTTAAGTATCTGCGGATTTTCTTCCTGTAAGAGCTGGGTTAGCAATTCAACATAGTGATTGTTAATCCATGAACGCAAAAATGCGGTAGGAACAGACAAGCGCACAACGCTTTTGGAAAGGTCGTCAAGTTTCAGCCGACCAAACCAGCTGGAATAAATTTCTCCACCTACAACTGCTTTAAGCTTTGTAGTTAAACGTTCAAAAAGTTCATCAGAATTAATATCGCCCAATGCAGGCAAAGTCGTACCAGTCATATCCATCTCAGAGGAAGCCGAAGCACCTGATATACGGTTTGCATGCGTAAAGTTAGTCGCTGCCGCCGTTGATTTCTCATTCATCATCACTTTTGCCTCGCCTGCCTTCAATCTATCGTGTCTCATTGACACCAAACGTCTTTTTTCTTTTGGGAGATTTTGCAGCTCAATAAAATGCTGTCAGTCTGCCATCATATCGTCATCAAAACGTTATTAGGCCGACTCATATCTCCATCGTAGGAAAGCTGATTGCCTGTATTCAATTTTTCAACAACTCCCAAACGCAGAAGCAGCGAATTAAAGAGAATTCAAGGTTAATGACTGGTTAAGCCATTGTTCTTGAACACTAATCAAGTCGAGCGAAAATATCCGCAATAAATGCGAAGCTGCATATGATTCATGTTGTTTTGCTGTACTGGGCCAGAAATCCGTCCCGTGATGAATACATCATTAACGAGGTGTTGCGTGAATGTGCAAGCCTTGAAGAAGCAGTTTTTTAATGTGCGGTGGAGGAGAAAAAACAGGCCTTGACAGTGAGAATCGGGAAAAAGCACGTGAAGACCATTGGATTCACTAGCTTTTCTAAGTGCTCGTTTCTCATCTCGCGGAATAAAGCCTCGTGATAAAAAAAAATATTAAAATGCTTGACTCTAATGCTCCATCGAATCCCATCCGCCACCTGTGGATAACTTCGAACACATCGACCAAGCCTATGATTTATTTAATGAAATTATTGGTTAATAAATAAATAACATTGCAGCTACGGACTTTTCAAAGCAAGCAATGTGAGAATCGGACAATCAGAAAAAAGCAGCTAACTCGTATAATTCAGGCTGATAAAGACATCAAAAGCCCGCAAAAGCTCAGCTGCAATATAAAAAGCCCGAGCTTGTTCTGTTTACGCTGGGATGAAGCGCCATGCACGAATCTCCTGAAAGAAGAGATTTGTTATAAGGACGAATAAGGGCGCTATGCGATGGTCTGCCGCCAAACTAAAAGATCAAAAAAACGACTGCAAAAGAAAAAAGCCCGGCTCAAGAGCCAGGCTTTTTTCAAAAATCAAATCCACGCCGAATTAAGCTGTCAGTGACTGAACACGCTTTGAAAGACGGGATACTTTACGCGAAGCGGTATTTTTATGAATAACGCCTTTAGTAACTGCACGCATCAATTCTGGCTCAGCGGCCACAAATGCTGCCTGTGCTGCAACTTTATCGCCAGCAAGAAGAGCATCTTCTACTTTGCGAATGAAGCTACGTACGCGGGAGCGACGTGATTTATTAACTGCCGTGCGGGCAGCAATCTTGCGCACCGCTTTCTTGGCCGAAGGAGTATTGGCCATTAATGCCTCTCTTTTCTGTCAGCTATCCAGCGGACTGAAAACCGCCGGCACAAAACTTAATGGGCAGCCAATAAGCCGCCAAATCATGATGGGCTTATAAATCAGCTTTCCTGCTACGTCAATGTGGATTCTGACGCTAGAGCCCTCAGGAAGGCATGGTGGCTGCAATAAACTCTCTGAATAGCACTTTCTATCACTTGATTATGCTGATTAGACGGCAGATCACAGACCATTATTTGTAAAAAGCTTAGTTCAGCGCATGCTTAACTTTCACTGAAACTAACGATTCTTAAATGAAGGACTGCGCTTTTCAATAAAAGCTGCCATACCTTCTTTTTGATCTTCCAAAGCAAAAAGAGAGTGGAACAGCCGACGCTCGAAGCGTAAGCCTTCGGCCAGTGTTGTCTCATAAACACGGTTCACAGCTTCTTTATTCATCAAAACAGATGG
>CANQXU010000026.1 GCA_947627865.1 uncultured Paenochrobactrum sp.
GTTTTTGCAATTGCTTCGAGCTTTGCAACAACTTCATCAATGGGGATTTCAGTTTCCTGCAGATAAATCAGGCCTTCATTATTGATTGAAACAGTGATTGGCTGTGTGTCAGCGTTCATAGCTTTCGCTTGAGTATCTGGCAGATCAATGGGAACGCCAACAGTCAATAAGGGTGCGGAAACCATGAAAATAATCAGTAGAACCAACATCACATCCACAAATGGCGTCACGTTAATTTCACTCATGAGTGCTTTTTTACGCCCGCGACGGCGCCGTCTGTCCGACATTCCCTGATTACCTACTGACATACCCATAACAGATTTCCTGCTTTATTTGATAACCCAACGCACGCTTGACTAACTGTATCAACCACGTGGTGTCAGCTTCTCATCTATTTGTCGCGATAGTATGGCGGAAAACTCGTCCGCAAAGCCCTCAAGCCTTGCATTGATTTTTGCGGCATCACTAGACAATTTATTATAAGCAATAACGGCAGGAATAGCGGCCAAAAGGCCAATTGCGGTTGCAAGCAGCGCTTCAGCAATCCCCGGGGCTACGACGGCCAAATTGGTATTCTTTGATGCCGCAATAGCCTGAAACGATGTCATGATACCGACAACTGTACCAAACAAGCCGATAAATGGTGCGGCTGAACCGATCGTCGCTAAAAATCCAAGGCGGGTTTCCAGCTGATCATTTTCACGCGCCAGCGCAACATCCATGGCCTTATCGATACGCATCTGCAAGCCGAATGGAGACCGCGCCCCTTTTTCAAAAGACTTTTTCCATTCGCGCATCGCGCCCATAAAAATAGCCGCCATACCAGTGGTGCGTTTTTCACCTAGATTGCGATAAAGCTCTTCCAAGGACTGGCCAGACCAAAATATTTGCTCGAAACGATCGATCGCACGATCCATACGCTTATAAGCAACAACCTTATCTATGATAATTGCCCATGTCCAAATTGATGCCGCCAGAAGGCCAAGCATCACGAGCTTCACTACCCAACCAGCCTGTATAAACAGAGCCCAGATAGATACATCGGCACTGGGAGCTGCAAGAGCAACATTTTCCATAATTTACCGTCCTCGAATCCAAACGCCCGGCAACAAACCGGGCGGCTTCGCATAAAATTGTCTTCATCAACCGGGCTGGGAGACCCGAAAAATTGAATTTGTGCAAATAGTTTCATCTCACGCAAATATCTGTGCTGATTATCTGCAGATCCAACCGGCTTTTTGCTCTTTGACAGTTGCAAAGCTACTTTTTCAAAGATGCTTGTTGCGGTTAATTTTGTTGAAAGGAAGGCGTTGCACTGATTCACCACCCACCAACCTTTCCATTCATCTCTTTAAATGAAGGATTATGGTTAAAGATCAGTTAGCAATGTATTGAGAACGAATATTTATATTAAATTTTTGCCTTATTTATAAAACTATCAATCCATTCATCCGGTATACGCCTCGGGCGTCCGGCTGTAGTGATCATTACCGCCTCAACCATAGCATTGCACAAAACAACGCCATCGCGGGAAATACTCTGCTTCATAAAAACGCGAGCTGCCCTGATTGATTCGACCTCTGTTTGAATGAGTAAAAGATCATCAATTTTAGCCGGTGCTTTAAAATCAATTTCCATCCTGCGTACAACCCATACAACAGGTTCCCCACCTAATGCTCCCTCGGCCAGCTCGGTATGATGAACATTTTTAAGGCGTAAAAAATCCGTTCGCCCACGCTCAAAAAACTCTAAGTAGCGGCCATGATAAACAAAACCGGAGAAATCCGTATCAGCATAATAAACACGAGCAGCCAAGTGATGGACACCGTTTTGCAAAGTACCGGCAATCATCTGCGCCATTTCACTATTCATATCTCGTCCTGAAATAAATTAACCTGATTTTGAGCAAGATCCTGCGGCGCTGCCAGTCCCAAATGTTGCCAAGCAATATTGGTCAGCACGCGCCCTCTTGGTGTGCGTTGCAGAAAACCTTGCTGAATAAGATAAGGCTCAATAATATCTTCAATTGCATCACGCGGTTCGGACAAGCCAGCTGCAATCGTCTCGATACCAACAGGTCCGCCGCCAAAATTACGTGCAATCATATTGAGATAACGCCGATCTAGCTGATCCAGTCCACGCCCGTCTACTTCCAGCCGCGACAAAGCTTCGTCAGCAAGTTTTCGATCGATAGTCTCGACACCAGCGACCAGCGCAAAATCGCGCACCCTGCGAAGCAAGCGCCCCGCAATACGTGGTGTCCCGCGCGAGCGCATAGCAATTTCAGTTGCGCCATCTTTTGAGATGCCCATTTGCATAATTCTGGCGCCGCGACGAACAATATATTCCAATTCATCGACCGTATAAAAGTTAAGACGCACCGGAATGCCAAAGCGGTCACGCAAAGGTGTAGTCAGTAAACCAAGGCGTGTGGTTGCTGCTACAAGTGTAAATTTGGCCAGATCAATTTTAACAGATCGTGCTGCTGGCCCCTCACCAATAATAAGGTCCAGCTGATAGTCTTCCATTGCCGGATAAAGAATTTCTTCTACAGCAGGGCTTAAACGATGGATCTCATCAATAAAAAGTACATCGCGATCTTCAAGATTGGTCAGTAATGCAGCCAAATCACCCGCCTTTGCTATGACAGGGCCTGAAGTCGATCGAAAATTAACCCCCAGCTCCTTGGCCATGATCTGTGCAAGTGTTGTTTTGCCAAGCCCCGGAGGCCCAACAAACAAAACGTGATCCAGTGCTTCACCACGGACCTTTGCTGCCTCGATAAAAATTTTCAGATTAGCGCGTGCCGCCTGCTGCCCTACAAAGTCATCCAGCGACTGAGGCCTCAAGGAAAGATCTGCATCCTCCACTTTTATATCCGCTGAAATGAGACGTTCCTGATCACTCACTTATAGAGTCCGTTTCTTTACATTCAAAAAACTGATTGCGCTTTTATAACCAAAGCAAACAATATGAAACATATATCGAGATAATATAACTTAACGCGCCAATTCTTTAAGCCCCAGACGGATAAGTTTTGCAGAAGCTGCATCCTCTCCCGCCTCTTTGAGCGCTGCTGCAATGGCATTTGCTGCCTGCTCTCTGGAATAGCCAAGATTGGTCAATGCAGATACAGCATCGGTCACAGAGCCTGATGCAATACCTTCCCCGATTTCCTGTTTCACACCCATCACAACGCCCGTGTCACCACTATTGGCAGGCACCTTGTTTTTAAGCTCTGTTACCAGTCTTTCAGCCACCCGCTTGCCCACACCCGGCGCACGCGACAGCATGGCCAAATCCCGCAAAGCAATGGCACTCGCCAATTCAGACGGCGTCAAGGTTCCTAGAACCGATAACGCAACTTTAGCCCCCACCCCCTGCACACTCTGTAACAGACGAAACCAATCCCGCTCGAGCGATGACGTAAACCCAAATAGACGAATAGCATCTTCACGCACATGCGTTTCAATCAGCAAAATGGCCGCCTCACCTACCCCAGGCATCGAAGCCAATGTACGGATAGAGCAAAAAGCAATATAACCAACACCATGCACATCAAGAACGATATGATCATCACCAATTTCGTCAATCGTGCCTTTAAGCTTGCCAATCATTGCTTGTTACAATCCTCTATTCCGCTATTCACGTTAATTACGCTCAAACTAACTTCACTTAAGCACTTTGAGCAACACGCATTCGCCCAACCAATGATTGACGGTGATGTATATGGCAAATTGCGATCGCCAACGCATCTGCCGCATCACTGCTATCAAAGGATGCACGAGGCATCAAAACTTTCACCATCATATGAATTTGCTGCTTTTCACCATGCCCCACCCCAATCACTGCCTTTTTAACAGCATTAGGTGCATATTCAGCTACTGGCAGACCTGCTTGAGCAGGTGCGAGCAAGGCGATGCCGCGTGCTTGCCCGAGCTTGAGTGTTGCTGTGGCATCCTTATTCACAAATGTATGCTCTACAGCCGCTTCATCAGGCTGGTACTCATGAATAATAGCTGACAGTCCCTCATGTAACTGACAAAGCCTTGAAGCAAGATCCATCTTTGCATCCGATTTGACAGTACCAGATGCTATGAAACGTAAAGAATTGCCAAGAGCCTCCACAATACCCCAACCAGTATGGCGCAAGCCCGGATCAATACCAATAATTCGAATCGTATCACTCATAGTGCCACCTTACCTTTGCGTAACGGAACATGACAGCTAAAAGTGAACAAAAGGGAAACATTTTTACTTGATGGTTTTGGATGAATAAAAAAGGGGCAAACTGCCCCTTCATCTAACCGTCAATAAAATAATTTCGCTTCTAATTAACGAACACCTAAAGCCGTACGCAGCAAAACAATTTGCTCACTCACCGGATTTCCACAAGCCGCCTGCTCAATGCTTACCTCGTCACGCCCATAAACTTCGCGTTCAGTGCGCTGAACTCTGGCCTGCAAACGTAAGGAATGCGCAACCAGCTCCAAAAATGGCTGAGGGAGTTCAGACCATCCCTCTGCTTGTTCACCAGCAGAAGGTGTATCCAAAATTACTTTTGCCTTCTCGGCATTAATCAGTTCAGGACGCATATCACCATTACGCGCAGCGCGTTGCAAAAGAAGCCACGAGGCAAGCTGCATTAAGCGGCTCGTCAAACGCAGAGATTCGGACGCATAGAGTGTCGCCGCAACCGTCGACAATTCACGTGTCTGCTCGCGCCCTTCTCCATCCAAATAGGCAGCGGTTTCTTCAACAAGATCCATGCCTTCACGGTAAAGCGGTTTAAAGCCGTCAGAAAACATCATATGTTCTGCCAAGCGGATTGTATTATCCGGAAGCTGATACTGTTCTCTCATTACTTTATCTGCCATTCTGCCCGCCCCTTATAAAAGGCAAACTTCATTATATTTGCTCAAAGCACCACACCTTCACTCATGCAGTCTTGCTGCAGCAATGATTACGTGCGAGTCGCTTTATTCAAATTGTTTCAACCTGCCTCTATCCAACATGAAGATTGGAGCAATGAAACAGCTGTCAACGACCCTTCCACGCTAATCAACACACTCATACACCGTAGCGCAAGAATATGATTATTTTTTGGTTAACGCCCAAATTGTGCTTTACGAGCAGTGTTTTATGGAAGAATCAGCAGTAAAAAGTGGTTTGAGTGGTCTGATTTTGAAATTTAACCAAAAAAAAGCCGCTGAATGCGGCTTAATTTCATCATCAGGGAGGTATTAAACAGAAGTAACCAATCTGCTCAGCAAGTATCTGCATCGCAGATATCCTACATTAAACAGGCTTATGCTTAACAATAGGTAAATAGCCCTATGTGCTCAACCTGCCTCTTTTACAAAGACCCACTAGATTTATATTATCATATAGAAATATATAAGTTCAATACTCCGGAGCAACCACTATAGATAACATCATCCAAACCAGCATCGCTTTTATTCAAGACCATGCACAATGGGCGCCATTTGCAGCATTTGTGCTGGCCTTCGGCGAATCGCTTGCTTTTTTATCCCTGCTTCTGCCCGCAACCGCTATTCTCTTCGCTATCGGCTTCATGATAGGCGCTGCAGAACTTGATTTTTTTACGATCTGGCTCTCGGCCTCGTTTGGTGCCTTTATGGGCGATTGGGTTTCTTATTGGTTTGGCAGATATTATCAAGAAAAAACCATGCAGTTATGGCCGCTCTCTAAGCACCCGAAACTTGTTGAAAACGGAACTCTGTTTTTTAAACGCTGGGGCGCATGGAGTGTATTTATCGGCCGTTTCTCAGGCCCTTTTCGAGCGATCGTACCACTAATAGCCGGCGTTTTCGGCCTGCCCTATATTATATTCCAGCTAGCCAATGCGACTTCTGCAGCACTATGGGCATTTGTTCTGTTGGCGCCCGGCGCTTTTGCAATACAGTCCCACTGGCTTGACTGGCTGGTCAAGTGATGCGGCGCATTATTGCGCCACATCCGCTATTTAATCATCCGCTTTCATAAAAGCGTTGGCTCCGGTTTCAAACTGCAATTTGGCAAGGCGCGCATAAATACCGCCAGCCTTAACAAGCGTTTCATGCGTGCCTTCTTCAACAATCTCGCCACCATCCAGCACAAGAATGCGATCCGCTTTCAAAACAGTCGCCAAACGATGCGCTACAACAAGCGTTGTGCGGTTCTCCATCAAGAGTTCCAATGCTTGCTGAACAAGCACTTCACTCTCTGCATCAAGCGCAGAGGTCGCTTCATCAAGAAGGAGAATTGGCGCATCGCGCAATATCGCTCGGGCAATTGCGATACGCTGGCGCTGACCACCCGAAAGCATAATGCCCCGCTCTCCAACAGCAGTATCGTAGCCATGCTCGGTCGCCATGATGAAATCATGTGCCGATGCAGCTTTAGCCGCAGCAACAATCTGTTCATGTGTCGCATCAGGACGACCAAAGGCAATATTTTCACTGATCGTCGCAGCAAAAATCACGACATCTTGCGGCACGAGCGCAATCCGGCTGCGAACATCATGGGGATCTGCTTCGGGCAATTTCACCCCGTCAATGCTGACAGACCCCTTCTGCGGATCATAGAATCGTAACAACAAAGAAAATATGGTGCTTTTGCCAGCGCCTGATGGCCCAACGATAGCAACGGTCTCGCCCTGTTTTACGCGCAATGAGATACCATTAATCGACGGGCTGTTGGGACGTGCGGGATAAGAAAACCACACATCTTCAAAAACAACTTCGCCACGTGCGGGAGCAGGCATATTTTGTGGATGGCGCGGAGCATCGATCATCGGCTTTTCTTCAAGAATCTCCGACAACCGTTCTGCAGCACCTGCTGCTTGTGCCAGTTCGCCCCAAACCTCGGACAATTGCCCCAAAGAACTTGCAGCAAAGACAGCATAGAGCAAAAACTGTCCCAAAATGCCTGCAGACATGGTTCCCGACAATACATCACGAGAACCGAACCATAATACTGCGACAACACTGGAGAAAACGAGAAAAATGGCAAATGTTGTCAAAAAGGCGCGCGCACGAATTGATGAGCGTGCTGCAACAAAAGCATTTTCCACGGCCTTGCTGAAATGCTTCACAACAAAGGACTCATTGGTAAATGCTTGCAGGATGCGCATCGCGCCGATCTGCTCGCTGGCATAGGCATTGGCCTTTGCAAGCCTGTCCTGCGCCGCTCTTGAGCGCTGACGTACAGATCTGCCAAAAGCGATCAAAGGCAACACAATGAGGGGAATCGCACCAATAACCAGCGCTGAAAGCTTTGGACTGGTCACAACCATCATGAACACGGCACCGAGCCCCATGATGATATTACGTAAAGCTACAGATGCTGTGGCGCCAACCGCAGATTTCACCTGAGTCGTATCCGCGGATAGTCTTGAAACAATTTCACCCGACTGGGATCTGTCGAAAAAATCGGCTGAGAGTTTCGTAACATGATCAAACACTGCATTGCGTATATCCGCAACCACGCGTTCACCAAGCGTTATCACAAAGAAATAGCGCGAGCCGGAAGCAACAGCTAAAGCCAGTGCTAAAAAAATCAGCATGGCAAAATAGCTGTCGATCAATGATCCACTGCTTGCTGAAAAACCGTGATCTATCATACGCCTAACAGCAATTGGCACCATCAAAGTGGCGACAGCAGCCGCAGCAAGCGATATGACAGCTCCCGCAACAAGCCCTTTATAGCGCACAATAAAGGGCCGTAATCTGCTCAATGGCTTAAGGGAGGGCCTGAGGGAACGGCGCTTGCGGTCGGTTTGTATTTGTTCAATATCAGTCATATTTCTGCATAGGTCTAAGGCAAAACTATCATTGTACACTTGTTATTCTTGTTTAGCTGATGTATAGGCTCGCCAACCCTTTTGGAAGCCACTCAATGCTATTTGTGGCTTTGTGTTTACAATTTGGTGAAATTGCCGCAGTCCTTTTTGAGGATAACAGCAGTTTTCCCCTTAATCGATCAGGATAGTTACCGATGAAAGCCAATATCCATCCCGACTACCACACCATCAAGGTCGTGATGACCGATGGCACCGAGTACACAACCCGCTCGACTTGGGGCAAGGAAGGCGATACGATGAACCTCGATATCGATCCAACCACGCACCCAGCCTGGACAGGCGGTTCACAGACGCTTATTGACCGCGGTGGTCGTGTATCCAAGTTCAAAAACCGTTTCGGCAGCTTGGGCATCTAATCCAATACGCCATATGAGTTTTAAAAGCCCCGCTTTATGCGGGGTTTTTTTGTTCTGTTAAAATATACAGATAGCCAATAAAAAGCCCCGCATAAAGCGAGGCTATTTTAATAGTGACTAAACACTAATTTTGGATCACTTGGAAAGCGCTTCCATGATCTCATCACTCACTTCGAAATTAGCATAGACGTTTTGTACGTCATCATCATCTTCCAAAGTATCGATCAGCTTTAGAACCGAACGCGCCTTATCTTCATCAAGCTCAGTCGTTGTCTGTGGCTTCCAGATAGTCTTTACTGATTCGGCCTCACCAAGATCAGCTTCCAAAGCCTTCGAAACTTCTCCGATATCTTCAAACGCGCAAATGATCACATGCTCTTCTTCGCCCGACTGCACATCATCAGCGCCAGCCATGATCGCGGCTTCCATGATAGTATCCGCATCACCAGCTTCAGCCTTGTAGACAATTTCGCCCACACGATCGAACATGAAAGCGACAGAACCGGTCTCACCCAGTGAGCCGCCGGACTTCGTAAAAGCCGAACGCACATTGGAAGCGGTACGGTTACGATTATCCGTCAAAGCCTCAACGATAATTGATACACCACCAGGGCCGCGGCCTTCATAACGAATTTCATCATAATTTTCGCCATCATTACCGGCTGCTTTTTTAATCGCACGCTCGATATTATCCTTTGGCATTGACTGCGCACGGGCATTCTGAATAGCCAGACGCAGACGCGGATTCATCGTCGGATCAGGCATGCCCATTTTAGCCGCTACTGTGATTTCACGTCCAAGCTTGGAAAACATTTTTGAACGGACGGCATCCTGACGTCCCTTGCGGTGCATAATATTTTTAAATTGTGAATGGCCAGCCATGACACCCCTATATGAGTTAGGACAAAGCTCACGGGCGCACAGTGCATTCCAACATACTTAACCTCGCAGTTTACTGCGCAAGCCGCTAGATGACTGCTCCCGGGCATAATGGGCGCTTTATACGTAAATACACACCTACAGTCTAGCCCGTCGCAACATGCCAAGGTCTCTTTGACTATGAATTGCCGTGATTTATGTTTATGAAGCCATATCAATTGAAAATTCTACTTATTAAAAGCTGCATGCTGGCAATTGATACTCGACACTCACCATTGAAGATATTATCTATAATTTATGACACAGCCTAAAAACGAAACTATCGCCGCACGTATTAGCCGCATTTTAGCGGACAGGATTATTGATGGTACCATTGAGCCGGGCAGCAAGTTAAGACAAGATCATATTGCTGAGGAGTTTTTAACGAGTCATGTGCCTGTACGTGAAGCTTTCAGACGGCTTGAAGCACAAGGGCTTGCTATATCAGAGCCCCGCAGAGGCGTTCGTGTTGCATCCTTTGAAATTGACGAAATCCGTGAAGTCGCGGAAATGCGTGCAGCGCTTGAGGTCCTGGCATTGCGCAATGCCGCCCCTCACTTAACACGCGCAATTCTGAATGAAGCCGAGCAAGCAACAAATATCGCAGATCGCTCGCTCAATGTTCGTGACTGGGAAGCCGCGAATCGCCAATTTCATAAACTCATCATTGAACCATGCGGAATGCCGCGGTTGCTCGCCGCGATTGACGACCTGCATGCGGCAAGTGCACGCTTCCTCTTTGCAACCTGGCGCTCGGATTGGGAAGCAAGAACCGACCACGATCATCGCGCGATCCTCACGGCCCTCCATCAAGGGGACGTTGATAGCGCTGCCACGATTCTAGCACGTCATGTGCAGTGGATTGGCCATCGCCCTGTGCGCACGGCTTCAGGAAAAATGCGCGACAGCTTCGCCATTGTTGGCTAAATATTTACTGCCTCAATTTAAGCCACCCGCCTTCTATATGCAGTCGCACCCTGTAATAGAAATTGCAACGCTTATTTTGCATCATAGTAGCGCATTTATTTTTAACGACGCTCTATTAGCTGGCAGGCTGCGCATAATTATGCCCATCGTAAATGATATATTACTTCTTACATAAGCCACTCACTGTGCACCCTATAAAACTATCTATAAAATATACTTTATATCCACAATTTTAATAAATTTATAATTATCAATACGATACAAGCAATACACATCCTAAAATCATACTAAAAACTCAGCTATATCCAATCGAACCATTGCTTAAACTGCATTTTAAATACCTACTATATAGATCGAATCAATATATTATCTATAATTGGAGAAAACATGACTTTAACACTTACGCAAAACAATGGCAGCTACAGCCCTTTAAACCTTCAGCAACGTACAATGGCCACGCAAGCTTTTGCCGTGGTTTTTGGCACTTTTATACTAGCCCTCACCTCACAAATCACCGTACCGATGTTTCCGGTTCCAATAACCTTGCAAACCCTCATCGTGCCACTGATTGGCGCGCTTTATGGATGGCGGCTGGGCACTCTCACAGTACTGGCATGGTTAGGAGAAGCTATGATTGGCATGCCTGTCCTGGCGGGCGGCTCCGGTAGTATTGCATCTTTTGTCGGGCCAACCGCGGGGTATCTGATTTCTTTCCCTATCATCGCAGCTCTGTGCGGCTATCTGGCTGAAAAAGGTTGGAACGGCAACCATGCACCCAAAGCACTGGCCTCCTTCTTGCTCGCGAACGCGCTTTGCCTTGCTATTGGTGCTTTGTGGCTGGGCTACGTTATTGGCGCCGACAAAGCGATCGCATTTGGCGTAACACCATTCATCATCGGCGCACTGATAAAATCAGCGCTGGCAACAGCAATCCTCAAAAGTGCCACTAAACGTCTCAAGTAATCATTTCATATGATTATACGCCTGCGAGGCCATCATCTACTTTGTATGCTGACCTATATTGGCGAAGGCTACAGCCCTGCATTCATTGATAACTACAATAAGATTGCAGGGCTTCTTTCGCAAAATGCAGTCATTGAACTGATTGACGGACCAGATGACATTTGCAAACCCAATTTAGGAACACCAGAATGTCATTGCCATAAACGCAGCATTGCGCGCCGTGACAAGTTGGCGATTAAAGACATCGCAGAGCTTTTAGACCTGCCACTTGAGATCGGCGGCCGCTTTACATTGACCCCGTCAAGAATCACAGCAATGCGTAAAGCATACACAGCCAACGAGATACGACAGATCTGTGAGAAATGTAGCTGGAAGCCGTTATGCGATCAAGTTTCCACCGAAGGCCGCTATCAAAATGTTAAACTGAAAGCACCAGCGGTCTAAGCAAAAAACAGGCCACTTTTTTACAAAGTGGCCTGTTGGAAAATCTGAATAAACCCCTCGATTAGCGCTCAGTCAATTTCAACTCAATACGCCTATTGCGTGAACGTGCATCCGCAGTATCACTACTATCAAGGGGTTGATACTCGCCGAAACCAGCAGCTACCAACCGATTGGCAGGCACGCCATTGGCGATCAGATATTTAACCACCGCCGTTGCTCGGGCAGTAGAAAGCTCCCAGTTATCCTGAAAGCGCCCGGTTCCAGTAAATGGTATATTATCCGTATGACCGTCAACACGCAAAACCCAGTTAATATCTTCCGGTATCTCTTTATTCAGCTGGATAATCGCATCAGCCAATTTTTTCATCTCAACTTGACCAGCCTGATTGATTTCAGCAGAGCCAAGCGGGAATAGAACCTCTGACTGGAAAACAAAGCGATCGCCTACAACGCGAATATTATCCTTATCAGACAATATCTCCCGCAAACGCCCAAAAAAATCAGAACGATAACGATTGAGCTCCTGTACACGCTGGGCCAGTGCCACATTCAAACGACGCCCAAGATCAGCGATTTTTGCATTGGACTCTTTATCCCGTGCCTCTGATGCATTGAGCGCCTCTTCCAATGCCGCTATCTGGCGGCGCAAAGCCGAAAGCTGCTGATTGAGCAATTCGACCTGCGACATGGCACGTGCACTGAGCTCCTTTTCAGCATCAAGAGAAGCACTCAGCTCGCCAGCCCTTTTCTCGGCAGCAGCGCCCGCACCCTGTCCTTCGTTTAACAGGCTTTGCAAACGTGACCGCTCGCCTTCTGTCTGACTAAGAGAAGCCTGAAGATTAGCAATAGTATCTTGCAAATCCTGACTATTGCTCTGCTCTAAAGACAGCAACTGCGTCAATTCATTGATCTGGCTATTGAGCCTTGCCAATACGCTATCTTTATCGCTCACTTCACGACTTAAAAGAAACTGCGCCAATACAAATACTGTCAGCAGAAACATAATCGCCAACAATAAGGTAGAAAGCGCATCAACAAAGCCTGGCCAGTAATCTACATGCCGAGCCTGACGCCGATTACGTGACAAGGACATCTTAACCGCCCCTGTTTTGTTGATTGCGTTCTGCTAAAGTCTTTTGCAATTGCTGCAAAGTATCGCGCATGGCGTTCTGGTCATCGGCCTGCTGCTCAATCCACTCACGCACAAGCTGCTGCTCTGCCCTCATATTTTTAACCAAGCCATGAATGCCTTCAGCAAGATTAGCCAATGCCGCGGATGTACGCTGATTAGGGCTGCCACCATCTTGTATATTTTTCAAGCGATCTGCAATTTCACGAATATCATCAGTAGCGCCCAGCGCCTCACCACCATTCAAATCAGACCCTAGATCAGTAATAGTGGAGAGCCAATTTTCCAGCTCTGTATAAAATCTGTTCTGTGCTTTACCTGCCTGAAGGTCGAGAAATCCAAGAACCAATGAGCCGGCAAGACCAAAAAGGGAAGATGAAAACGCCGTCCCCATACCACTGAGCGGAGCCTGCAATCCCGCTTTCAAACTATCCAGAATGTCAGTCGTCGTTCCTGACCCTGCATCAAGGGATTGAATGGTCGAACCGATCGAACCGATTGTCTCCAACAATCCCCAAAAAGTTCCAAGAAGCCCTAAAAAGACGAGCAGGCCAATCAGATAACGTGATGTATCACGACTTTCATCAAGGCGCGTCGCAATAGAATCCAAAATGGAACGCATTGAAGATGTGGACAATGCCATTGATTGTCTTCTTCCAATCAATGCCTGCATTGGAGCAAGAAGAACCGGATCGCGCCCACCGCGGCTATTATAACCGTCTCTAAATGAATTGACCCAACGGATCTCCGGAACCAGTCGTAACACCTGTCCGAACGCCAGCAATATCCCAACCAGTAACACGCCTAAAATCAAGCCGTTCAAACCGGGATTCGTAATGAAGAAAACATGGATTTGACGCATGAGAATAGCTGCTAAAAAAGCAACAATAATCAGGAAGATGATCATCGTCAGCATGACAATCCGCGGGCTGGAAAGCCGGTATGGATCATATTCCTGCCCGATATCCAAATTGTCCCGCATTGTGTTTTCACTCATATTGCTGCTCCGTTAACGCTTCAGTGCCAAATGACCGTACTTCATTCTATTACAAAGCGGAATTCTGCATGATAGGATTTTTTTATTATGTGTAACCATATAAAAAAAGCGTGATCTTAATAAGATCACGCTTCAAACTACAATAAAAGACCAAGTGCAATATTACACTGGCTTTTTGAGTGTCTTCAGCAAAGCGCCGTGAATATGCTCGTTACCGACGACGATATTCTTGGTATCAAACATGTTCTGCCCGCCGTCTTTATCGGAAACAAAACCACCGGCTTCGCGCACCAACAAAATACCAGCTGCCATATCCCATGGCTGAAGAGCATCTTCCCAATAGCCATCTTGGCGACCAGCGGCAACAAAGGCCAGATCCAAGGATGCAGCGCCCATACGGCGGATACCCGACACTTCTGCCATCACATTGCGCAGCTCCACAAGATACTGCCCATGGTGACCACGGCCGATATTTGGAACCCCTGTGCCAATTACAGTGTCAACCAGTTTGGTACGTGCTGCAACGCGCAAACGGCGGTCATTCAAAAAGGCACCACCACCGCGTTCGGCAGTATAAAGCTCGTCTGTTGACGGATTATAAATAACACCCGCAACAATCTGCCCCTGACGCTCAAGTGCAATAGAAACCGCAAACATCGGGATACCATGGAGGAAGTTTGTTGTGCCATCCAATGGATCGATAATCCAGCGATGCTGGCTGTCAGTGCCCTCAATCGCACCGGCTTCTTCCATCAGGAAGCTATAATCAGGCCGCGCGCGCAACAGCTCTGTATGGATAATTTTTTCAGCGCGATGGTCTGCCTGGCTGACATAATCGCCAGGGCCCTTGAGCGATACCTGAAGGTTCTGAACTTCGCCAAAATCGCGCGCGAGACTGCGCCCCGCTTTGATTGCGGTTTGAACCATTACATTGAGTACAGCTGAACGCGCCATAACTAAATTGTCCTAATGTTGATAATGAGCGCCAATCATTTATTTGACTGACAAAACAAAGAATGAATGAATGATAGGCAAAAAATCACTTCAGACCCAGTAAAAAAGGTCTGAAGTGAAAGCAATTAAGCGCGGCTGATATAGATCAATTCGTTCGTTTCAACGATAATCTTTTCACCCGCTTCAATAAATGGCGGAACCATGACACGGATGCCATTTTCAAGAATTGCCGGCTTATAAGATGATGCTGCAGTCTGGCCTTTAACAACTGGATCAGCTTCACGAATTTCGAGCGTTACCTGATCTGGCAAACGGATACCAATTGGCTTTTCTTCATAAAGCTCAACAGTGACCATCATGCCATCCTGAAGGAATGCAGCACGATCGCCAACAAAATCCTTTTGCAGCTCAAGCTGTTCATAGCTTTCAGTATCCATGAAAATCAGTGATTCACCCTGTTCGTAAAGGAATGAGAAATCCTTCTGTTCAAGGCGTACACGTTCGACTGTTTCAGCGGCACGAAAACGCTCATTCAACTTGGTACCATTAATCAGGTTTTTAAGCTCAACCTGATTGTAGGCTCCGCCCTTACCAGGCTTAACCGCGTTGGTTTTAACTGCTACCCACAAGCTTCCATCATGTTCAATGACATTGCCAGGGCGAATTTCGTTACCATTAATCTTCATGAAATCGAATCCGAATATAAGCGTGAACGTAAAATGCGGGCACCGCTCTCAAGCTGGTAACCGCAACAATCTGGTTTTCAAGACCATAAAATGCAACTTTTAGCAAGTGTAGCGGGGTTTACCGCGCGCTAAAATTCTATATCTATTGCTCTATATCACATTTCAAGGCTTTTGTTCAGATATTTCGGCTGCAAGTTTGAGTTCTTCATCATCAAGCCCGTTCAGCACATCTTCAAGGTCAGGCTCAACAAGACCTGCTTTCTTGGCACGCATATACCAAGATGCAGCCTCGATCGTATCCCCGTCAGTTCCAATACCATCACGATAAAGACGTGCCAGTCTCGCCATTGCCGCCACATTGCCTCTGTTAGCCACAATGCGCATCCAGCGGAAACCATTTTCATAATCCCGCTCTCCGCCGCGTCCCTCAATCAGCCAAGTTGCCAGATCAAGCTGAGCTGTATCATAACCTTGCTGCGCTGCCTTGAACAAATAGTCGCGCGCTTGCGCATCATCGCGCTCAATGCTTCCAGCACCATTGGTCAATATCTGGCTGACAGCATAAGCAGCATCCGGAATATTTGCTTCCGCTGCTTTTTCAAACCATGGAAATGCTTTTTCATTGCCTTCAGCACCGGGATGTTTCTGCATAAGCATCTGACCATAATTAAACTGTGCCATAGCAATTCCGGCTTCTGCTGCCTCCTGCATCAGCGCCTCAGCTCTAGCCCGGTCTTGAGCAACATATTGCCCTTGCAAAAGCAGTGCGCCATATCGAAATTGTGCTTCAGGAATTTTATGTGCAGCAGCTTTTTCATACCATTGAGCGGCTTTTTCCTGATCGCGACGCACTCCAAGACCTCGCGCATAAAGCTCGGCAATCAGCGCTTGTGACGGCCCGTCACCCGCTTCCGCCTTTGGTTTTGCCAGTTCATAAGCCGTCAAATAAAATCCGCGCTGATACGCACCAAATGCCTCATCCGGTTTCGGCAATCCAAAACGCTTAGGATCAAGCGATTCAAGTAGCGAATCCTGATTATTATCCGTTGGCTGGGGTAGCATAACAGGACGATCAGCCTTAGCTGATTTGGGTATATCTGCATGAGCGCCAAACGAAACCACGCAGATACCAGCCATAGCCAATACAAATATACGAGTGAGTATTTTTCTCTCATTCATCATGTGGCTCAATTTTTTACGAGCAATATCACAAGCACAATATCAGCTCTCAATAATTCGGGCATTCTCGGCAAGCAGCCTGTTTGCTTGCCTAACAGCAGCCTGTGGATCTTCCGCATCAAACACTGCGCTACCAAGCGCCACGAAATCCGCACCCGTTTGCGCTGCTTCCGCAACACTTGCCAAACTGCTGCCAGCCTGAACAATGCAAGGAATTTCAATCATCTGCGCCCACCATTGCGCTAAGCCGATATTGCGCGGATGCGCATCATCTTTGTTGTCAGCACCAATTTTTCCAAAGAACAGATAGTCAGGCTGTAACTCTCCAATTTCTAGCGCGCTATGTCGATCACGAACATTGCCAAAACCGACAATCATTTTAGGGCTGAAACGCTCAATTGCATCTGCAAGATCTGGCGCTTTTCCCTCGATATGAAGACCATCAGCGCCAATGCGTCCTGCGATACGCGTGTCATTCACAATCAATGCTGCCGCACCAGCTTGCTGAACAATCCGTACAATCTGCTCGGCATGTTTTTGGAATGTCACTTCATCCAAACCCTCGCCGCTCATAATGACACTTGCCACATCGCCGCCTGCAAGAGCTTTTTCAACCAGTGACTTTAGCTTCGCTCCATCCTGCAAAGGTGGTGTAACCAGTACAATACGGCACTGGTGCGAAGGCTCTTCAACAGGTGTTTTGTTTTTACTCATGGACAAGTCTAATCCTTAAATTTCGATCTTATTCGGCATAAATCAACATGAGACATTTTAACAGCCTTCTGTCGCAATGTGTTCTTCCGGAAGGAAAGTTGATCTTGGATAACCCCGAATAGTCATTTTTATCACTTATATCAGAATAATACGGTAAAGCATCGTCTGAATTGGCTAAATATGAATAGCTTTATTTTGCCAAAGTAAAATTGAGTTGAGGTTGAAATATGACTGTGCAAACGATCAATCAGCGTGACACACGCATTGATGTGTTTAGAGCATTGGCTTTGATAACAATATTTATCAACCATGTTCCAGGCACTGTCTTTGAATATCTGACCCATAGAAATTTTGGCTTTTCTGATTCTGCCGAAGCATTTGTGCTTATTTCCGGTATGGCGGTTGCTCTTGCCTACGGCAAGAAGTTTGAAGCTGGCAATCATCTAGTACTGACATTAAAAATGATGCGCCGGACTGCCACCCTTTATGTTGCTCATATTATGACAACACTGGGTACACTAGTCCTATTTATCGGGGCTGCCATTTTTCTTAAAAAACCCCAGTTTCTTGAACAAATCAATATTAAGCCATTGATTGACAAACCAGCAGAAGCACTCTTTGGCCTGATAACATTAGGCCATCAACTGGGTTACAATAATATACTCTCCCTCTATGCCATATTGTTGCTTATGGCACCAGCACTGCTCTTTCTGGCACGCAAAAGCTTATCATTAATGCTTGCTGTGTCTGCTACAGTCTGGTTTCTCGCAGGACTATACAATATCGCACCTCCCAATTTTCCCAATGCTGGCGTCTGGTTTCTCAATCCATTCTCATGGCAGCTTATTTTTGCCATCGGGATTGCTGGCATAATGTATATCCGCTCCGGCAAAAGCCTCCCTGCAAATCCTTTTTTAATTGCAGCAGCTCTTATCTACTTAACACTATCCTTCTTCTGGGTGCGCTTATCCCTTTGGAATATTGATATCTCCATGGGGTTACCAAGATTTCTAACTGGTTTTGATAAAACATTTTTATCAGGTCCACGCCTGCTCCATGTTATAGCCTTGGCATATCTGATTGCTGTCATCCCACAGCTCAACACTATTGCACGAACCGCGCCCGATCATCCGCTGGCAATATTAGGCAAACATTCACTCCCAATCTTCATTGCCGGCACATTGTTGGCGCTCTCAGCGCAAATCCTTAAACAGCTCTCTGCACCGAGCATGATCTATGACGCTTTGTTACTTTCAACAGGCATAGCTCTGCAATTCGCACTTGCCTACTATCTCGAGTGGCTGCCACGCATTGGCTGGAGCAAATCTAAAGTGACCGGATCGGTGCCCGCACAACCAGCCCCCGCACGATCAAATAAAGTTGTTCATAGTGCAAAAATAGCCTGATCTGCTAACCAATTCATACCAACAAAAAAGCCCGGTTAAGACCGGGCTTTTTTCAATCATATATGGGCCAAACTTATGCTTGGTTTTCCAAATCTTTGCTCCACTTACCAAGTGCGGCAAGACCATTCATACGAGCGCGGTGGGTAAATGCTTTTTGAGCAGCAGCAACATTTTCTGTTTTACCACCCCAAGCCTTGAGCGCAGAAGCCTGCAATGCACGACCATAAGAGAAAGTCACATTCCATGGCAGATTGGCGCCTGCATTCATTGCATTGAGATGTGCTGTTGCTTCTTCGTCTGACTGTCCGCCTGACAAAAACGCAATACCTGGAACTGCAGATGGAACATTGGCTTTCAAGACGCGAACTGTCTTTTCAGCAACCTCTTCAACTGAAGCCTTACGCGCGTTCTTACCATCAATAACCATATTTGGCTTTAGGATCATGCCTTCCAGCTTAACGCGGGCATCATATAACTCGTCAAATGTGGTTTTCAGCACCAGATCGGTCACTTCATAGCAACGATCAATAGAATGATCACCCGGCTTACCATCCATCAAAATTTCAGGTTCGACGATAGGCACAATACCAGCTTCCTGACAAAGCGCTGCATAACGAGCCAATGCCTGAGCATTTTGCTTGATTGCACCAAATGTTGGCAAGGCTGAACCGTCAATAGCGATAACTGCACGCCATTTGGCAAAACGAGCACCCAGCTCATAATATTCGTTCAAACGCTCACGCAAACCATCAAGGCCTTCAGTGATAGTTTCACCTGCAAAAGCTGCCAATGGCTTTGCGCCCATATCCACTTTAATACCAGGAACAGAACCAGCTGCCTTGAT
>CANQXU010000027.1 GCA_947627865.1 uncultured Paenochrobactrum sp.
TTCGGGAAATGACGAAACACTTGCGGGTTTAAAGCTGCGACTTGAGGGGCTTTCTAAAAAGCTTACCGCTAGTTTAGCTGTTTTGAGACCACGTCTGGCTGATATTAACGCGCAATTGGAGCAGCTTGGTGATCCGGCGAATGATGAGAAAGCCAGCGAGCCATCCGTGGTTGTCGATGAAAGATTGCGTCTTCAATCGGAAAGAACAAGCCTTACAGCTTTGATCAGTGATGCAGAAAATACCTCATCAATAATCAAGCAGCAGATTACAAAAATTGTCGATATCCGGCGTAATTTGTTCACGCAAGGATTGTCGCAGCGTGTAAGTATTAACTTTGCATTAGCATCTCGTGTTATCGATGCCGCTCAAACACAAATGAAAATGCTGACTATGACGACTTCGTCATGGTGGCAATTCGTCGCAAATTATAGATTGGCTGCATTATTAAGTGCAGTCGTGGCGTCACTCGTGATCGGGTTTGGTTTTTTAGTATTGGCGCGTATATTTTTACGTGATTTTTTTGTTAAAGAGCCAGAGGAAGCCGAGCCAACATATTTACGACGTCTGTCCGCTGCTTTTGGTTCGACAGTGATACCTGCGGCCGCTTTTTCTTTAAGCATGGCTTCCGCTTATTTTCTTTTTGATTACTTCAATATTTTGAGACCTGATATTGGAATTCTTTTAAAGGCCTTATTCATTGCGAGTGGCCTTATATATTTTATACATCGTTTGGCCATTTCTGTTTTCAGTCCCTCAGCTTTGCAATGGGCATTGATACCATTGGCGACTAAAAAGCATGGGTATATTCTTGCTTTCATGACAAGCGTCATGGTTGCAGTCTATGGAATTGATTATTTTTTTGCGACTGTCAGCGAGATTTATGCTTCGCCGCTTTCATTAGTGATCGCCAAAAGCTTTATAACTTCGATCGTTATTGGCGCTATTTTTATAGCAGTTGCGCTGATGAAACCGATTAGGGATCCGCAGAGTGGTGCCTCAAAGTCTTGGCCAAAACTTTTAAAAGTTTTTTTACTGGCGATGGGGGCTTTGACCATTATATCAGCATTGATCGGTTATGTGGGATTTGCCCGATTCGTATCTCAACAGATCGTTGTTACAGGGGCTTTCTTGCTCACTATGTATCTGGGCTTTTTAGTGGCCAAAGCGATCTCAGCAGAAAGAGCGCTTGCCCATACACGTCTTGGCCATCGTTTGCAGGATGAGCAGCACTTTGATGATACGACACTTGATCAGCTTGGTCTGGTGATTGGTATACTCATCAATATTTGCGTCGTTTTGGTTGGTTTGCCACTTATCTTGATGCAGCTGGGCTTTCAGTGGGCTGAAATCAAAAAGCTGTTTTTTGATTTAGTCGTTGGTTTTACGGTTGGTAATATTTCAATATCTTTAGCCGGTATATTGACCGGTATCATACTGTTTATTGTAGGCTATTTTTTAACCAGATGGTTCCAAAACTGGCTTGACGGCAATGTCATGCAGCGCGGTCGGGTGGATATGGGGGTCCGCAATTCTGTCCGTACCATTATCGGTTATATCGGGTTGTCACTGGCTGTTCTGGTTGGGGTATCGGCGGCAGGTTTTAATCTTTCCAACCTTGCGCTTATAGCTGGTGGTCTGTCGCTTGGTATCGGCTTTGGTCTGCAAACAATTGTACAAAATTTTGTTTCTGGTTTGATTTTACTGACAGAGCGCCCTTTCAAAGTAGGGGATTGGATCGAAGCTGGTGCGGTTAGCGGGACTGTTAAGAAGATCAGCGTTCGAGCAACTGAGGTCGAGACTTTTGCCCATCAGTCAATTGTTGTACCCAATTCGACTTTGATTAATGGCAGTGTCGGCAACTGGACATTGCATAATAAACTTGGTCGTATCGAAATTAATGTTGATATTCTTTACACGCCGAACCCAAGGCGGGTCAGCGAGTTGCTCGCTGAGATTGTCAGCGAAAATAAGAATATTTTGAAGAATCCGGCGCCATTTATATCATTTAGCGACATGCAGGCAGATGGTTTTTCATTCGTGGTTTATGCGCATGTGCCGGATGTTACCTCAACCGGAGGGATTAAAAATGAGCTGCGGTTTACCATAGTTGAGCGCTTTGCTGATGAAGGGTTTAAGCTAAAGTCTTGCTTTAGAAATGAAATTCTGGATTCAAAGATTTTGCAGTAGATTTTTATAAAATCGTGGATCTTTACGAATAAAGAACCGGCAGGGAACTGTCGGTTTTTTATGGTTCAATTTTATGCCCATTGTGGCTTTTCAGAAAAATTTAAGTATAACTAATACGAGTCAGATAAATTGAATCTTGCGTGAAGCAGTAACAAGCGGGGACAAGGCAATGAATGTGCCAGTCAATCATCCATTGCCTATACTTGATCTGGATGTGCTGCGCACATTTGTGATGATTGCCGATACGGGCAGCTTTTCTGCTGCAGCAAATGCTGTTTTCCGAACACCTTCCGCTGTTTCTATGCAGATAAAAAAGCTTGAAGAACTGCTTGGGGCTACCGTATTTGAACGTGACGCGCGCTCGGTGCGGCTAACGCGGGATGGAGAAACCTTGCTTGGCTATGCAAGGCGCATGTTGGCACTCAACCGTGAGGCCGTTTCGCGCTTTATTACGCCTAGTATTTTTGGTGTCGTCCGGCTTGGTTCGCCCGATGATATTGGCGAATATGTTTTGCCAAGTGTTCTCAAGCGATTTGCAGAAACGCATCCGCGTGTTGTTGTGGATGTGGTCATTGATCAAAGTGCCAATTTACGCAAGCGCTTTGAGGAGCGTACGCTTGATCTTACACTGATCAATTTGGCAGAGAACGTATTGCCTGATGCAAAATATTCAGCGGCTGCAGAGATCTTATTTTCAGAGCAATTGGTTTGGGCGGGTGCACGCTGCGGTACGGCTTATCAGAGAGATCCGTTGCCTTTATCCATGTGGGAAGAGGGTTGTGCATGGCGCAGCAGCGCATTGGCGCGCCTTGATAAAGCAGGAAAACCTTATCGTATTGCATATATGAGTTCGCACTCTACAGGCCAAAAGGCGGCTATTCAGTCGGATCTGGCCGTTGCACCATTTGCGCGCAGTCTGTTAGGCGACGGGTTGATGGTTCTTGATGAGACACATGGACTGCCAGCATTGGGACAATATCATTTAGGAATGCTAGTCGCTGATGATGCAGGTGCGCATATATTGGCTGTTTCTGAACAATTGAGAGCATTATTCGACAATTATCGTAAAACAGGGCATTTTGATATTCTATCACCTTGTTGCTAGTCAAAATGATTGTTTTGCGATATTTATATATTTGTAAAACTACTATGATTTTATTACAGTGTTAATATCTTAGCGTGCTTATATAGGAGTTTTTAAAATGGCCTATTCACGACTTGTACCATTCGCTGTTATTCTTATAGCATTTTCATTGGCATCCTGTGCGAATACCGTTCGCGGTGTGGGCAAGGACGTCAAGAGCACTGCTCAGGCGGTGGAGGACGTCGCTAAATAAGCGAGTGCTTGCTCTGCTTTCCTAGCAGTTATTGCTTATTTAATCTTGAATTATGAGCTTTAAAAAGGCGAAAACCGCGCATCTGCAGAATGCACGGTTTTTCCAAAAACGCCTGGATGTCTGTCCTACTAAAACACTGACAGACGATACTATCAGCTCCGGTACGCAATACCCTTTCCGGAGCTTTGAGGTGATTTTCGCCGCCTCGGTGTTGTTTTTAGCAGGACATAGTTACCGGAAGGTTATCAAGGACTTAAGCAATCCTAAACAAAGACATTATTTTGCCGTCTATTGCGATTTTATTTTATGAGAGATTGGGAAATCTCTCATTTTTGCATTTTGGATTAGTGAAAAGCGGTTTGGTCATTTCAACAAACACTCAAACCGCTTATTAAATTATTATTGTTGGCTAATGAGCTGGCGGGCGATGATAACGCGCATAATTTCGTTCGTGCCTTCAAGAATTCGATGAACACGAAGATCCCGAACCAGTTTTTCAATGCCGTAGTCATGAAGATATCCATAGCCGCCTAGCATTTGAAGCGCTTGGTCCGCTACCTCAAAGCCCGTATCGGTGGCATAACGCTTGGCCATGGCTGACCATCGGCTGGCATCTGGCGATTTCTGGTCTAATTTGCTGGCTGCACTATAGAGCATCAAGCGTGAAGCCATCAATGATGTCTCCATATCAGCCAGCCGGAATTGCAAAGCTTGAAACTCATTAAGTTTTTGACCGAAGGCTTTGCGTTCATTCATATATTCAAGTGCTTTGCCAAGTGCTGATTGTGCACCACCAAGTGAGCAAGCGCCAATATTGAGGCGGCCACCATCCAATCCGGACATTGCTATGCGAAAGCCAGCGCCTTCTTCTCCTAAAAGATTGCTCACTGGCACTTTGCAATCATCGAAAGTCATGCTGCGGGTTGGCTGCATATTCCAGCCCATTTTATATTCGTTATTGCCGAATGACAGGCCTGGTGCATCTTTGGGAATAATCAGAGCGGAAATGCCTTTTGAGCTTTCATCACCTGTTCGCACCATTACGATATAAAGATCAGATTCTCCTCCGCCGGAGATAAACTGCTTTGTTCCATTAATTACATAATTATCGCCTTCACGCCGCGCTTTGGTTTGTAACGCAGCCGCATCCGAACCGGAGCCGGGTTCTGTGAGGCAGTAACCAGCAAGCCAATTCATACTGACGAGATCAGGCAGATAGGTTCGCTTTTGATCTTCATTGCCGTAGCGGTCGATCATGGAGGTTGCCATATTGTGAATAGAGATAAAGGCCGAGAAGGCAGGACAGGCCTCAGCAAGCTTTTCAAAAATAAGAACTGCATCCAGGCGGCTTAATCCTGATCCCCCAGAACTTTCAGCAACATAAATTCCGCCCATACCAAGGGGGCCGCATTGCTGGATTTGTTGGCGCGGAAAAAACTTATCCTTATCCCATTCAAGTGCATGGGGAGCTATCTGCTCTTGCGCAAAACTGCTTACCATATCCTGCAAAGCGCGTTGGTCTTGATTGAGTTCAAATTGCGCATTTGCTTCCGCTTCGTATGACATGTTCGGTCCCTCACTTTTATCTTTTAAAGCGAGTTTGGCGCATTATTAATTGGCTGCCAATGGGTTGTCGCATAAAGGGTTCGTGCGATGCCGAGAAAGCAATAAGATTTGGAATTTTCGATTAAGAATTTCGTTTTATTGCGATCACGTATCTCAAAGCGCAAGTTTTGTTTGAGTGTATGGAAATTATAAGATCGGTGATGAATGCTGTATTCATCTTTTGCTTTTGATACGCTAAGAGTGCGCTATGACAAAAGCTATTATGTTACAGGGCACTGGCTCCGATGTTGGCAAGACAGTTTTGGTTGCGGGACTCTGCAGGGTTGCGCGCAATCGGGGCTTGATTGTAAGGCCGTTTAAACCCCAGAATATGTCGAATAATGCGGCTGTGAGTGATGATGGTGGAGAGATAGGCCGTGCACAATGGTTGCAATCACTGGCTTGTGGGGTTCCATCATCCGTCCATATGAATCCGGTTTTGCTTAAACCACAATCCGATACAGGCAGTCAGATTGTTGTGCAAGGGCGGGTGTTTGGGCAGGCACAGGGGCGGGATTATCAGCGCTTGAAGGCAACATTACTGGATCATGTGATGCAGTCATGGGAAATTGTTTGTGATGGTGCGGATATTGTTATTGTTGAGGGGGCAGGCTCGCCCGCTGAAATTAATTTGCGCGCTGGTGATATTGCCAATATGGGCTTTGCTATTAAAGCGAATGTTCCCGTCATTTTAGTGGGTGATATTGATCGCGGTGGTGTTATCGCCTCAATTGTTGGGACACATACCATATTAGACGATCAGGATCGGGATATGATCAAAGGTTTTTTGATCAATAAATTCCGTGGTGATGTTTCATTATTCGATGATGGTCTAACTGCTATTACAGACTTTACCAAATGGCGGTCATTCGGGGTGGTATCTTGGCTTAAATCAGTTGCTCAATTGCCAGCCGAAGATTCCATTGTGCTCGAGCGGCTTGTAAAGGGACATGAAAAGGCGCTGAAAATTGCTGTGCCTATGCTTTCAAGAATAGCTAATTTTGATGATTTTGACCCCCTAAAATCTGAGCCGGAAGTTGAGCTGATTATGGTGGCTCCAGGTCAAGCCATACCAGCGGATGCTGGGTTGATAATTATCCCTGGAACAAAGTCCACAATAGCTGATCTTCAATTTTTGCGTAGCCAAGGATGGGATAAAGATATAGCAGCCCATGTCAAAAAAGGCGGACATTTAATGGGGATCTGTGGAGGGTATCAGATGCTTGGCAGATCGATTTCCGATCCGCAGAATATTGAAGGCAATGATCCGTTTACAAATGCCTTGGGCTATCTTGATATTGCAACGACAATGAAGCCGCAAAAGCAAACCAGTAATGTTGATGCGGTGATTAAGTCCAATGGCGAGCGTGTGAGAGCCTATGAGATCCACGCCGGTGACACAACTGGCCCTGATACGATGCGTCCGTTTTCCAACATAGCAGATGGTGATGTTCTCGGGCGCAATGACGGAGCAGTGTCGGCAAATGGTCGTATAAGCGGCACTTATCTGCATGGTCTTTTTGCGAATGATGCATATCGCAGAGCGTTCTTGCAATCATTTGGAATCAGTGCAGGCCAGATTGATTATCTCGCTGCCGTAGATGCAGCTCTGGACGCGCTTGCTCATGAGCTGGAAGCCTGTGTTGATATTGATGCATTGTTTGAAATTGCATCATAATGTTGAAAAGGCTGCTCCGTATTTATGCGTGTGGTTGATGCGCATTGACGCTGAGAGCTTAAAGACCTAAGCTTAGATCATTGTGACAGGTTTTGCCCGTATGAATGCGGGCGAACCAAGAGGGAATGTGACGGATGGACCCAAACCGGGCATTTTGATCACAGCCGACCCCGCGACTGTAGAACGGATAGAAATAGCATATTGACCATGAAGGTCGCCACTGGTGAAAACAGTTTTGTTAAACCGGGAAGGAAATGCTCTTTTGATTACCCGTGAGCCAGGAGACCTGCCTGCTGCACAAAGGGCATCTTGCCCGCTCCTTGAGGGAAGGTTTTTTCCCTGCTGCCTGCACGGAGGTTGTTATGGCTGCAATTCATCTAAATTCTTTACAGCAAGGATTTGCTGTATTGGCTGATTTGTCTATGGATGCACAGTCCACTGAGGCAGCCATTAATTTGTCATCAGATAAATCTCCATTTCGTGGTGCTATAATCGCGCATAGAAATATGCAGCCCGTTAAGCCACGCTAGGTTTCAAATATATAATTTAAATTTAATTCATCCGGCAGTATGACTTACCTGGCGCAGGGAAGTGCGCATGCGCTTGGATATTCATCATTCTTTTATTGGTAGGTGACCGATATTCGCAGTGGTGGAATTTGTAGTAGAGTTGTCTGCTACAGCATTGATAATATTGATATGTATTAGGTTTTAAACTCAAATGGTTAGCCCAGAAATATATGGAAGATGACATCTGAAGCAGAAAATACACGGATGGCTAAAAGTTTTCTCATTCTCGGAGGTGCCCGTTCAGGCAAGTCCAGCTATGCCGAAAAACTGGCTGAGCAATCAGGCTTGAAGCTACATTATCTTGCAACAGGAAGAGCTTGGGACAGCGAAATGACCGAGCGCATTTCCATCCATAAGTCTCGTCGTGGCCCGCAATGGCAAACATTGGAAGAGCCATTAGACCTTGTCGAAGCTCTCAGACAATTGGCTAAGCCTGAAAATTTTATACTCGTTGATTGCCTGACTTTATGGGTGACCAATCTGATGTTGGCCGAAAGGGACATTGAAACTGAATTTGCCAAGCTTGAGCAGTTAATTCCCGATCTTCAAGGGACTGTTGCTTTTGTTTCAAATGAGGTGGGGCTGGGCATTGTCCCAGAAAATAAAATGGCGCGGGACTTTCGTGACCATGCTGGTTTTTTACATCAGTCTGTCGCGCGCCAAGTGAGCGAAGTTTACTTTATGGCGGCAGGATTGTCGCTGAAAATGAAGGGTTAGATTATGCAGGGTCAAAAAATTCCCGCAACTGTGATTACTGGTTTTCTCGGGTCAGGGAAAACGACTATGATCCGCAATTTGCTTGAAAATGCCAATGGCAAGCGCATCGCTTTGATCATCAACGAGTTCGGCGATCTTGGTGTTGATGGCGGCTTGTTTAAAGGGTGCGGTATTGAAAATTGTCGTGATGAGGATGTCATCGAGCTGAATAATGGCTGCATTTGCTGCACTGTAGCTGATGATTTTATCCCGACGATGATGAAACTCTTAGCGCGTGAGGATCGTCCCGATCATATTGTGATCGAAACATCAGGTCTGGCATTGCCTCAGCCACTGGTCGCAGCATTCAACTGGCCTGAGATCAAAACTCAAGTGACGGTTGATGGTGTGGTAACAGTCATTGATGCTGCCGCTGTTGCGGAAGGGCGCTTCGCGGATGATCATGATAAGGTTGATGCCCAACGTATTGCCGATGAAGCGCTGGATCATGAAAGTCCGCTGGAGGAGCTATTTGAAGATCAAATCCATGCAGCAGATTTGATCGTTTTGAACAAATCAGACTTGTTGGATGCGGATGCTTTAGAGCAGGTCAAGCAAGACGTGTCTGCGCGTTCCAGCCGTAAGACCAATATGGTGGCGGCGAGTTTTGGCAATCTTGGTGCAGATGTACTTCTTGGTCTAGGTGTTGGAAGTGAAGATGATATTGTTAATCGCAAGTCACATCACGAGCAGCACCATGAAAGCGGTGATGATCATGAGCATAGCCATGACGAGTTTGAAAGTTTTGTTGCGGAAGCCGGACAAGTTGCAGATGCCAAGGCATTTGTTGAAAAGCTGACCGACATTATCCGCGAACATGATATTTTACGCCTGAAAGGTTTTGCCGAAGTTTCAGATAAGCCGATGCGTTTGGTTATTCAGGCGGTCGGCACGCGTATTGAATATTATTTTGACCGGCCATGGGCTGATGGAGAACCACGCGGCTCCAAGCTGGTGGTGATTGGTCTGCATGATATCGATGAGAATGCTATTCGCCAGTCGATTGAGCAAGCAGCCTAACCATGCATTTATTGATAGCGCAGAAGGGGGCAATCGCCGATGGTTCGGAGGCGATTGACCTAGGGCAAAGTCCGGCAGAAATTCTATTTCTCTCCGCTGCTGATACAGAATTGGCTAGTCTGGCAGATGCACATAACTTGCGGGTCAAAACCGGTATCAAGGCCGGTATTGACCAATATGGTTTGCGGCTGGCCAATATGATGAGCCTGTCTCATCCAATGTCCGTTGATACTTATATTGAACGTACAGCGAGATTTGCGAAGCTGATTGTTGTTCGAGTTATCGGCGGGGAGAGTTACTGGCCATATGGGCTGGAAGCTCTTCACGCCTGCGCTGTCGATAAGGGCATTAAGCTCGCGGTTCTACCTGGTGACGACAAGCCTGATCTTGGTTTAGAGCGGTTTTGTACAGTCACGCCTCAAGAACGGGATGCTTTGTGGGGATACCTGCTTGAGGGAGGGCCGCATAACTCTGATGCATTTTTGCAATATTGTCAGGCAGTTATCGAGGGTTCTGGCTATCCAGATTCAGCCACTCCCTTGCTTAAAGCAGGGGTGTGGTGGCCGAAGGCTAAGTTAACCGATTTTGCGCAGTTGCAAAGTTATTGGCCGGATCGAAATCGCCCTGTTGTGGCGATCTGTTTCTATCGCGCCTTGGTCCAAAGTGGACAGACGCAGGCAGTTGAAGCTTTGATAAAAGCGTTGGATGTATTGGGCATTAATGCACTGCCTGTTTACATTTCCAGTTTGAAGGATGCTTTTTCAAGCGTTGTGTTAGAGCGCTTGTTTGATGAGGCCAATCCTGATGTCGTTTTGAATGCGACAGGATTTGCAGTATCTGTTCCAGGTAACACTAGAGAACGTACGGTGCTTGAAAAAAATGGTGCTGTGGTTCTGCAAGTGATTTTTTCAGGCTCCTCGCAAGCTGTATGGGCTGCCTCTCAACAAGGGTTATCAGCGCGTGATCTGGCGATGAATGTTGCATTGCCAGAAGTTGACGGGCGTATTTTGACCCGTGCAGTTTCGTTCAAGTCGGTTGATAATTACGATCCGCTCACACAAACCAATATTGTGGTGCATGAGCCGTTACAAGACAGAGTGGAGTTTGTTGCGGAACTTGCACAGCGCTGGGTTCGATTACGCAAAAAAAACGCAGTCGAAAAACGCGTTGCAATAATCTTGGCCAATTATCCCAACCGAGATGGGCGGCTTGGTAACGGTGTGGGGCTGGATACACCAGCCGGAACGGTTGAAGTTTTACGCAAGCTTGAAGGGCAGGGCTATCGCGTCGGCGAGGTTCCGGCTGATAGTGATGCACTCATGGATTATATCCAGAAAGGGCCGACCAACGCCGCGCGCGATGGTCGTGAGATCCGTGAAGTTATTTCATTGAATCAATACAATGCGTTCTTCATCAATCTTCCCAAAAAGATTCAAGATGAGGTGATGCTTCGCTGGGGCGCACCGGAAAATGATCCTTATTTCATGGAGGCTGAGCAGCAATTTGCGTTGCCGTTATCGAGACAAGAAAATATATGGGTCGGTATCCAGCCAGCGCGGGGATATAATATCGATCCTAAGGAGACTTACCATTCACCTGATTTAGTCCCCCCGCATGGTTATTTGGCATTTTATGCCTATTTGCGCAAAATAGTTGATGTGGATGCAATCATCCATATGGGTAAGCATGGGAATCTTGAATGGTTACCGGGTAAGGCACTGGCATTGTCGGAGCGTTGCTATCCAGAAATTGCATTTGGCGCTGTGCCGCATCTTTATCCATTCATCGTTAATGATCCAGGCGAAGGAACACAGGCCAAACGACGCAGTAGTGCGGTAATAATTGATCATTTGACGCCGCCGCTAACACGAGCTGAAAGCTATGGGCCGCTTAAAGATCTGGAGGCGCTGGTTGATGAATATTACGAAGCGTCCGGCGTTGATCCAAGGCGTTTGATTTATTTAAAGCCGCAAATTCTTGATCTGGTCAGAGATATCGGACTGGATAAGGATGCAGGCATTCAAGATGATGAAGGCGACGATACTGCCTTGCAAAAGCTTGATGCTTTTCTTTGCGATTTAAAGGAAATGCAAATACGAGATGGTTTGCATGTTTTTGGCGTCTCGCCAAAGGATCGCTTGCTTACTGATTTGCTGGTTGCATTGGCGCGTGTACCACGTGGTGCAGCTGTTGTTTATGGCGGTCAGATAGGTGAGCAAAGCCTGCACAGAGCGATTGCGAATGATGCAGGATTGAGTACTAAATTTGACCCGCTTGATTGTGTGATGACGGAAACATGGCACGATATCAGGCCATCTATTTTGCAGGATGTAAGCAGCGATGATTGGCGCAGTAATGGTGATACGGTCGAGCGTATTGAGCTGTTGGCAGCAAAGCTGGTTGGAAATGAAATAGCCTGTCCGGCTGGTTGGGAGCAAACCGCGGCAGTTCTTCAAAATGTGAATACGCAATTGCGTGTAAGGGTTGAACAATGCGGGCCGTTTGAACTTGACGCATTGATGACAGGATTGCGTGGGGAGTTCGTGGAACCCGGACCCTCGGGAGCACCAACCAGAGGGCGGCCTGATGTATTGCCGACGGGTCGCAATTTCTTTTCCGTGGACAGCAGGTCCGTGCCAACCCCTTCCGCATGGGCGCTGGGCAAAAAATCGGCTGAGTTGCTCATCACGCGTTATACGCAAGATCATGGAGATTGGCCAAAGTCATTTGGACTGACTGCATGGGGTACGTCCAATATGCGTACAGGCGGTGATGATATTGCGCAAGCGCTCGCACTCATCGGGGTGAAGCCTTTATGGGACATGACATCCAGACGCGTGACGGGATATGAAATCATTCCGCTGGCAAAGCTGGGGCGTCCTCGCATTGATGTTACTTTGCGCATTTCAGGTTTTTTCCGTGATGCATTTCCTGAGCAAATTGCACTTTTTGATAAGGCGGCTCGCGCTGTTGGCCAGCTAGATGAAGCGGTGGCAGATAATCCTATTTCTGAGCGGATGAAGGCTGATTATCAGTCTTTGCTGGAAAATGGTGAAACAGAAACTTCTGCCATTAAGAAAGCAGGGTTTCGCATTTTTGGCTCAAAGCCCGGTGCTTATGGTGCAGGGCTGCAAGCGCTTATTGATGAGCGTGGCTGGCACGAGCGGAAGGATCTTGCAGAAGCATGGCTCGTCTGGGGTGGCTATGCTTATGGTGCGGGTGATGAAGGGCAGGCTGAGCGCGGGCTTTTGGAAACGCAATTGAAGCGCGTTGATGCAGTCGTACAAAATCAAGACAATCGCGAACATGACTTGCTGGATTCTGATGATTATTATCAGTTTGAAGGCGGTATGGCTGCAACGGTGGAGCATTTATCCGGCTCGAAAGCGCAGGTTTACCACAACGACCATTCACGACCAGAGCGACCGGTTATTCATAGTCTCGAAGAAGAACTTTCACGCGTTGTGAGAGGACGAGCTGTTAATCCGAAATGGATAGCGGGGGTGATGCGCCATGGTTATAAAGGGGCGGCGGAGATTGCTGCAACGGTTGATTATTTGTTTGCCTTTGCCGCAACAACGCATGCGGTCGGACAGCACCATTTCGAGGCCGTTTATCAGGCTTATATTGCTGACCGACATGTTCAGGATTTCATAGCGGACAAAAATCCGGCAGCTCTGCGAGAAATTGCACAACGTTTTGAAGAGGCTATCCAGCGCGGGATGTGGAACCCACGCTCCAATTCTGCACGTTTTGAATTGGAAAAATTAAGTAATATTTTGATTCAGAAAGAGACTTTAAATGACTGAAAAATCAAAGAAACTTTTAAATATGACGCAAGAAGAGTTGAATGAGCGTCATTCAGAAAAGATGCGAAAAAAGAAGGCCGCAAGGGATAAAATCCAAGCAACAAAAACGCAGGAAAAAGGATTGGTGATTGTTCATACCGGTAAAGGTAAGGGCAAATCAACCGCAGCTTTCGGGATGGTTTTTCGCTCTCTTGGGCATGGTATGAAGGTTGGAGTTGTCCAGTTTGTGAAAGGCGCTTGGGAAACTGGTGAGCGTTGGGTTTTGGAAAAATTTCCTGAACAGGTCACTATTTCTGCTCTGGGCGAGGGCTTTACTTGGGAGACACAAGACAGAGTCCGTGATATTGAGATGGCGCGCGGCGCATGGGAGCAGGCAAAAGCTATGATCATGGATGGCAGCTATGACATGGTTTTATGTGATGAGCTTAATATTGTACTGCGCTATGATTATCTTCCGGTGCAGGAGGTTATTGACGTTTTGAAATCAAAACCTGAAATGACGCATGTCATTATTACCGGACGCAATGCTAAAGAAGAGCTGATTGAAGTGGCAGATCTGGTAACTGAAATGGAAATGATCAAGCATCCGTTTCGTTCAGGCGTAAAGGCACAAAAAGGTGTGGAATTCTAATATGTTTGAAAGCTGGCAATTCTGGGCTCTGTTAGCAGCAGTTTTTGCAGCTTTGACAGCTGTTTTTGCTAAAGTCGGGGTTCAGGGCGTGAACTCCGATTTTGCTACATTGATACGTACATTCGTCATTATTGGGGCATTATGCTTATTTCTGACGGTAACGGGACAATGGCAAAGTCCATCAGAAATTGGCGCCAAGTCATGGATTTTCTTGGTTCTATCTGGATTGGCAACGGGTGCATCATGGCTTGCTTATTTCAGAGCTTTGCAAATTGGTGATGCAGCGCGCGTAGCTCCGGTCGATAAGTTGTCAGTTGTTTTGGTTGCTGTCTTTGCTGCCATATTTTTGGGTGAGCGAATGGCTTTTATCAATTGGGTGGGTATCGTCCTGATTGGATGTGGCGTTGTACTGGTCGCTATCCGCTAGTCTATAAGTAAATGGCTACGGGCAAGGCTCGTAGCCAAAATTTTAAAATCCAATAAGCTGGCGAATTGGATTTGTTTCATCAATAAGCAAGCGAACGGCGAGCGCTAAACTAATAATAATTAGCAGTGGTTTAATAATACGCGAGCCGATTTTAACGGCCATTGCCGCGCCGATTTGTGCGCCAATAAATTGTGCAACACCCATGGCTATACCGATTTTCCAGTTTATAACGCCGACCGCGGCGAAAGCTGCAAGGCTCCCTAAATTAGAGGTGCAGTTTAGCAGTTTGGTGTGCGCAGTTGCCTTTAAAATGCCATAGCCTGCAAGCGATACAAATGCCAACATAAAGAACGAGCCGGTACCAGGTCCGAAGACACCATCATAAAATCCAATCAGTGGCACCACAGTAAAACCGAACAAGAATGGTGATATACGGCGGTGTCGGTCAATATCATCAATATCCGGTTTAAGTATGAAATAAGCGGCAATTGCAACAAGTAGAATTGGTAATGCTGCCTGCAAAATATCGACTGGTAATATCGTTGCCAGTAGAGCTCCAAAAATAGAGCCGATGAGTGACATAAGGGCTTCGGGCCACTGTTCTTTGAGATTGACCAAGCCTTTGCGGGCATAGGCAATGGTTGCAGAGGTGGAGCCGAAAAGACCCTGTACTTTATTGGTCCCTAGCGCCTCAATAGGAGGAATGCCTGCCAGCAGCAGGGCCGGAATAGTAATCATGCCGCCACCGCCGGCAATGGAATCGATGATGCCAGCAATGAAGGCGGCAATGATGAGCAGCAAAGTAATTTGGTCGAAAAATTCCAGCATTGCACTACTTTGTTAAGGGCGCACAGTTTGTGGCCAGAGAAATGAATGGAAAATTGATAGCATATAATGAAAAAGAAAATAGATGTCTGATTTTATATATTGCTATTAATTGTTACATATAGTCCCTATGGGACTTGTACTGTCTCAATGCCAGATTGAATGGAGCTCAGATAAAATGGCCGTTAGTATTTTCGACCGTATTTTAAGTTTTATTGGTGGTGATAGTGCGGTTCAAAGAGTGGCGGATGATCCGGCACTCGCAGCAGAGCTTATCTTGCTGATGCATGTGGCTTTTGCGGATGGGGAGCAGCGCCCCGAAGAGATGATCGCTTTCAAGGAAATTGTGCGCAATAATTTTGGCATTGAAGGTGATCAGCTTAAAGATGTTGCGGAATATCTTAAAGATTTTGCTTATGAGACAACGACTGGACAGGCAGCGGCTATGGTGGCAGAAATGGCACCAGAAAGGCGCCAGAACTTACTGAAAGATCTATTGACGATCGCCTGTGCTGATAGCGAGTTGGTGCAGCAGGAGACTGCTATGATCTCGCGTGTGGCACATGTCTTTAATTTGACGCCACAAGAAATTCAGACGGCACTTGAAAGTTCCAGATGCGGGTGTGATTAAAGTTCCAGAGTTGTGATGCATGAGAATATGCATCACAACCAATTTGTTTTACTTTAATATCACTCAATAAAATCATATGCTTATGACGCAGAAGTAATATATTGAATCTACTATGAGCGCTTTCAGCCGATCGTAATTTTATCTTGTGTATTACCGGTTTCTTCATCGCCATTCTTGATGGCTGAGATCATGATAAGGAGATCAGCAGAGAGCTCATATTGTTCGCAAAGCTCTGTTGCAATTGCACTCATCATGATCCGCGCTTCGTGACTTATTAAAGCTTCACCATCCTTGGTATCGACACCTTCACCAGCTTGAAAGACAATGCCAGTTGCAGGCGGGGCCGGGAAAACGGTAGCAATTATTGTTATGGCGCTTGTGTTTTCATCCGCTTCTTTGGATATCCCAGCTGTTGCATAGCCTTCGCCCATGCTTTCCATGGAAAGTAAAAAATACGGGACTGCACCATCTGGCAAAACAATACCAACGGGGTCAATAAACTCATTGGTAATCAGTGCATGCAGAGCCGATTTTACTGCGGCACTGGCATAAATACCTGTTGGCCAGACCTGCTCAGCGAACTCGGTTTCATCATTGATATTCGGGCCGGTGATACGCTCATTATCCATTCGCTTATTTTACCTTGTCACTGCTTATTCTTAAAAGCCAATATATTGATGTTAATTCATTAATATGAACGTTAAAACTTTGATGATTAGTCAATTATGACCCTAGACCCTCTTTATTGTGGTATCAATTAAATATAAAGTTAATGCAGTATGGGCAGTGGGCATATAGTGCAATGAATGCGCTTGGCGAAAACAGTGATAGTAGGGGCTAAGTGGGGACGTATGAAGGGTTTTTTAATTGCTGCGCCGAGTTCGGATTCTGGTAAAACAACTGTTACATTAGGTCTACTGCGGGCTTTGCAAAAACGGGGTATTAAATTGGCTCCGGTTAAAGTTGGTGCAGATTATATTGACCCTGCATTCCATGAGGCGGCGTGTCATGAGGTTTGCTACAATCTCGATCCATGGAGCATGCGGCCTGAGCTGATTAGCGCATTGACGTCGCGTATTACTGAAGGCGGGAAGTTCTTGGTCGCCGAAGGTATGATGGGGCTTTTCGACGGATCGCTTGATGGTAAGGGTTCTGCTGCTGATCTTGCGCAGATGCTGGGACTGCCGGTTATACTGGTTATTGATTGTGCTAAGCAGTCGCATTCGGTCGCTGCTCTGGTTAAGGGTTTTTCAGATTTTCGCCGTTCGGTAATGATCTCGGGAATTATTCTTAATAAGGTTGGCTCGGCGCGCCATGAGATGATGTTGCGCGATGCACTTAGCCCGTTGGGCATTCCTGTTATCGGTGCTATTCCACGAGATGTGCATTTGAAAATGCCTGAAAGGCATCTTGGCCTGATTCAGGCTGCTGAACACAGTAATCTTGAGGGGTTTATCGAATATGCAGCTTCATTGATGGAGAAGCATATATCCTTTAGCAGTTTGTTCGATATCGCCCACAGGGTGCAGAAGTCAATTGCAATGGCCAATGTCGAGAGACTACCAGCTTTAGGTCAACATATTGCAATTGCTCGAGATGCTGCATTTAACTTTTGCTATCCCCATATTATCAATGGTTGGAAGAGACGTGGAAGCCAGATTAGCTTTTTCTCGCCACTTCTTGATGAAACGCCCGATAGTACTGCGGATGCAGTTTATTTGCCGGGTGGTTATCCGGAGCTCCATGCAAGCAAGCTTGCTGGCTCAAAACAGTTTTTTGCCGCCATGCACCAGTTCGCAGCTGATGGGAAAATCGTTTATGGTGAAGGCGGTGGCTATATGGTTTTGGGTGAAGCAATCGAGGACGCTGAAGGCATAAAACATAAAATGCTTGGTCTCTTACCGCTTGAAACAAGTGCCAAGAAAAGACGACTTCACCTTGGTTATCGCAAAATTCAACCACTTGGTGGTGCATTTTGGCAGATGCCAATGCGTGGCCATGAATTTCATTATTCTTCCGTTACATATGAGGGGGAAGCTGAGCCGTTGTTTGAAGTCTGGGACGCGACTGATGAACCATTGGGCAAGGTTGGTTTGCGCTCTGGTAATGTATCAGGGTCTTTCATGCATGTGATTGATATGGAAGATGCAGCACACGGGCATAAATTTTGAAAACAAAAATTGAACATGGCGGCGCCCTAACGATGGCTATGGCACGTTATGGTGGGAAGTTTGAAGACTGGCTCGATTTATCGACGGGCATTAATCCTGAAAGTTTTAGCTTGCCGGATTTGCCGGACTTCATATGGAACCGATTGCCGGATGCACATTTGCTGGACGAGATGCTACGGTCAGCCAAAGATTTTTATAAGGTTGACCAAGACCGACCCCTTGTAGCGGCCCCAGGTACGCAAGCTTTAATTCAGCTTCTTCCCTATTTGCGCGCGACAGGGCAAGTTGCCATTATTAGTCCGACCTACCAAGAATATAGTATTTGCTTCGATATGGCCGGTTGGAGCGTTGTTGAATGCACCACAATCGATGCTATTCCGGCGGAAGCTACAGTGGCTATTGTGGTTAATCCCAACAATCCGGACGGGCGCAGCTATACTGCTCCGGAGCTTCTGTCATTGGCCCGCAAAATGGGTGAGAAAAATGGGATACTCATCATTGATGAAGCGTTTAGTGAAACGGAAGATATAGTCAGTCTTGCAAATTTTGCCGAGCAAGCGCCAATAATTGTTCTGAAATCTTTTGGCAAATATTTTGGCTTGGCAGGTATTCGCCTAGGGTTTGCTTTTGCGGATCAAAAGACTGTTAGTGAAATTGAAAGACGATTAGGACCTTGGGCTGTTTCTGGGCCAGCGCTTGCTATTGCCAAATATGCATTTTCTCAAAATTTTGAGGAATTGGCAGATTTTGATGCTCGCATTCGATCCAGAAAACGGGCTTTGTCTGCCACACTGCAACGATGCGGCTTGGCGGAGCTGGGTGGTTCTTCGCTATTCACTCTGGTGCAACATCCTGATGCTGAAAAAATTTATGAAGCATTGGCAGAACAGCATATTTTGATACGTAAATTTGACTATGCATCTGATTGGCTGCGCATTGGATTATGCAAAGATGAGGCGGATCTCTTTCGTTTCGAGCAAGTTCTGAGCGATATATTGAAACCGTGATGTCAGGTTCATTTATAGTTTTGTTTTTTGCATTGATTGCAGATCGTTTGATTGGTGATCCAGCTTGGTTATGGCGTAAAATAACCCATCCAGTCGTGTTGTTTGGTGCTGGCATCAGCTATTTTGAAAAAAGATTGAATCAGGCTTTTTTTTCGTCAGGAAAACGGAAAATTTTTGGCGTCATAACCATGCTTGTGCTGATATTATGCGCAGGTCTAGTTGGT
>CANQXU010000028.1 GCA_947627865.1 uncultured Paenochrobactrum sp.
GGGTCAATGATATGCTGGCTATCGCTGACGGCAAATGCCTCATTTCCCGTCGCCAGTATAACAGCATCACTATAAATGTGGTCGTTTAACGAGGTCGTTGTTTCCATATTATTGTGACGCTGCCGGACCGCAATAGCTTGATCGTGATGGAGTGTAATTTTCGGATTATCGAGCAATTCATCGAGTATGTTATTTAGATAATGACGATATAGCCTGCGCGGAACAAAATCTGCCTTCTTATAATCAAGTTGAGGATAGTTGCTTTGCAGCCAGTTTAAAAAATCATCAGGCCTATCAGCAAAAGCGCTCATATTATATGCGCGGACATTGAGCAGATGTTGTGGATCATCGGTGCTGTAAGCAACGCCAGAGCCAAAATCGCCGGATGATTCCATAATCTGAATAATTGCGCCGGGTGAGAGCTTGGAGATATTGGCAGCAAGAATTATTCCGCTGGCACCGCCACCTATAATGGTAAATGAATTCAATGTCTTGTTATCCATTCTTAATAAAATGATTTCTTACAGACATGTCAAAAAGAGTTGTTTTAGCCCTTCTTAATAATCACTACTCGCTTAGTATTGTTGAATAGCCGGATTATTGATGGCGTTATTTCAATAAAAGGCAATAAGCTATTGTGTGAATACTGATACCAATCAAAAATCTAAGATTTAGCAGCGTAAGGCATATTAATTAGCCATTAGTTTTAAAAGAATTTTGTGATTTTGAGCATTAAATAGAGTTATCCACTGACATTATGATGGTATTTTTGAATTTTGGCTGGAATGCGTTATTCCTTGCTTGACAGACAGGCGATAAGCTTTTAAACGACGCATATATCAAACGGACCTGTTGGTTCGAAGCGATTAGCGAATAACTTCGCAAGCGCGGGTGTAGCTCAGTTGGTTAGAGTGCCGGCCTGTCACGCCGGAGGTCGCGGGTTCGAGTCCCGTCACTCGCGCCACTTAATTCACTGGAAATTAAGTGGCGCAGATATAAGACATCTCCCATATGTTTTTATAGATTTAGTAATGAATACTGCTCGTGCATCATTAGTTATGCGTGCGTTATAGAATGTTTAAATTTTACTTAATCATTTTATTTGAAACTTTTGATTCCAGAATTCATATCCGAATTAAATAGCCATAAATATACGCTAAATTTAAGTGTTATATTAAAGGAATTAAGGCAGTATCAACTTGCAAGAAATTGAAGAGTTCACACGTAGCTGGCAGATTTTAGGTAATCATATTATTGTCTGGGTTATAGCAATCGTTATTTTTGCTGCGATTGTCAGTTTCGCGTCCAGATTTCAGGCATGGTTGGTCGCTTTACTATCGCGCCGCTCTGAAGGGCGCTTGGATTTAATGATAAAGGTCGTGCAGTCATTGACTGGTAGCACCAAGCGGTTTTTTATCATTGTTATTGCAATTTATTGCGCTTCTCTCATTCTTGTGCTGCCCTCTAGTGCGTCGCGTTTGGTGCAGGCGGCTGTTATTATTGGCTCTTTTATCCAGATTGGTGTTTGGTCAGGAATTCTGGTCGGGTTGTGGATCGAGAATGGGTTGCTGGATCGTAATGATCCAGATCCTGCCAGAACAAGCGCAGCGCAAGTTATCAGGATAATAGGGCTGGCTGTGATTTGGTCAGCGGTCTTGTTGCTGACGCTCTCCAATTTTGGCGTGGATATCACAGCCTTGATTGCCGGTCTTGGTGTTGGTGGTATTGCGATAGCTTTTGCCTTGCAGTCAGTCCTTAAAGACCTTTTCGCATCATTGTCTATTTTGCTGGATAAGCCCTTTGTTGTTGGAGATTTTATTATTTTCGACGAATATATGGGCACCGTAGAGATGATTGGACTGCGTATGACGCGGCTGCGTGCTTTATCAGGCGAGCAGTTGAATGTTTCCAATGATGCACTGCTCAATACGCGCCTGCGTAATCTGAGACGTATGAGTGAGCGTCGCATTATTTTTAGCATTCATGCGCAATATGGACCTTCGCCAGAAATATTGGCACAATTTCCAGATCATATAAAAGAGACCATTGAATCAATTGAAATGACGCGCTTTGATCGTGCGCATTTGGCAGAGTTTAATGAGCTTGGTGTGCGTTTTGAGATTGTTTATTATGTCTTAAGTCGTGAATATATTGATTTCATGAATATTCAGCAGCAGGTTCTCTTAAGTGCGGCCAAATGGTTTGAAAAGCACGAGGTACGCTTTGCGATCCCGACACGTCGCATGATTAATGTGGATGAGACGGCTGATATTATGGATTATAAATATAAGCACGAAGTTCAGTCATAATCTCAGATTTGGCGTTATGAAATGAGCGTGTTAATATAGGCAAGTTGTCGTGACGATGATCGACATTGCACTTGGTGAAGTTACAAATGGCTTATCTATGGATTGTTGAGGTAGTGCTTTTCGCGGTGATACCAATATCGCTCTATCTTTGGTGGCAGCATCGGCGGCGCTAATTTTCTTTGATTCTTTTTATATTGCTGGATCGCTATTAACTGTCTTTCAGTTATTTTTTGTAAATGTTGAGTTTTTTGCTCATGATTTCTTATTCACATATTAGTGATTATGAGTGCATTATGCTGAGTTAAACTGATGGAAAAGGCTTTTTACAGGCTTTGATAGTGATGTCTTTGCAGCAGTTATGAGATGAAATCACAAGAGGGCTTGCACAACCGAGCGCACTAAGGTAACCGTCCGGCAACAATAAATTAAATTCGCACGGTATGCCAATTGAAGCTACACGGCGAGGGGATAATAGATGCACTGTGTCACATGGTCGTTCGCGATAAAAAGCGTATGACAGGCACAGAAACCTGTATCTAGTCGGAAAAGGGATCATGAACGAGCTTTTAAGTTCCTATCTGCCGATCGTCATTTTTATCGGAATCGCGATGGTTATCGGTGCAGCACTTTTGGTTGCACCTTTCTTGGTTGCCTATCGGCAGCCGGATCCGGAAAAGCTGTCCGCGTATGAGTGCGGCTTTGATGCTTTTGATGATGCGCGAATGAAGTTTGATATTCGCTTTTATCTTGTCTCCATCCTGTTTATCATTTTTGACCTTGAAGTTGCCTTCCTCTTCCCGTGGGCTGTTTCTTTTGGTGCTATTGGTTGGTTTGGTTACGCATCAATGATGGTGTTTCTGGGCGTTTTAACCATTGGCTTCATTTATGAGTGGAAGAAAGGTGCTCTGGAATGGGATTGATCACCAACAACACACTCGTGTCACCTCAGCCTAAGGGTATTTTAGACCCTCGGACAGGCAAGCCTGTTGGCTCTGATGATGCTTTTTTCCAAGATCTCAATAGTGAACTGTCTGATAAGGGGTTCTTGGTAACCTCGACAGATGCGCTGATTACTTGGGCCCGTACCGGTTCGTTAATGTGGATGACATTCGGTCTGGCTTGTTGCGCCGTTGAGATGATGCATATCTCCATGCCGCGCTATGATGCCGAGCGTTTTGGTATTGCACCGCGTGCATCGCCACGTCAGTCTGACGTGATGATTGTTGCAGGTACATTGACGAATAAAATGGCACCGGCACTGCGTAAAGTATATGACCAGATGCCCGAGCCGCGTTATGTTATCTCGATGGGTTCCTGCGCGAATGGTGGGGGGTACTACCACTACTCCTATTCAGTTGTGCGCGGTTGTGACCGTATCGTTCCTGTTGACATTTATGTGCCGGGATGCCCTCCGACTGCTGAAGCGCTGTTATATGGTATTCTTCTTTTGCAGAAGAAAATCCGCCGTACCGGTTCAATTGAACGCTAGTGGAAGGGATGAGAGCCATGCAAGATGAAGCACTCACGGATCTTTCAGTATATTTACAGGATCGCTTTTCAGGCGATATTGAAGCGGTAAAATTTGCCTATGGTGAATTGACGCTGACTGTATCCGTTCAAAAACTGATTTCTATTCTGACATTCCTTCGCGATGATGTTCAGTGTCAGTTTATTAATTTGACCGATATTTCAGGCGTTGACTATCCTCAGCGCGAAAAACGCTTCGATGTTGTTTATCAGTTGCTTTCGCCGCGTCAGAATTTTCGCATCCGTGTGAAAATTGAAGCGGATGAGGATACATTGGTTCCATCTGCTATTGATGTATATTCCGGAGCCGATTGGTTTGAGCGTGAAGCCTATGATATGTACGGTATATTGTTTACCGGACATCCGGATTTGCGTCGTATCCTGACGGATTATGGTTTTGAGGGGCATCCTTTGCGTAAGGATTTTCCACTGACCGGATTTGTTGAGGTGCGTTACAGCAATGAGGCTAAGCGGGTTATTTACGAGCCTGTCGAGTTAAGACAGGAATTTCGTAACTTCGATTTTCTCTCTCCTTGGGAGGGGACGGATTATGTTTTGCCTGGCGATGAAAAAGCCAAAGCAAACTAATTATCCAGTAAGGCGATAGACGAATGGCTGAGACTCAGGTCCGTAATTTTAATATCAACTTTGGTCCGCAGCATCCTGCAGCGCACGGCGTTTTGCGCCTTGTGCTAGAGCTGGATGGTGAAGTGGTAGAGCGCGTTGATCCGCATATTGGCTTGCTGCATCGCGGTACTGAAAAGCTGATGGAAACCAAAACATATTTGCAGGCATTACCTTATTTGGATCGCCTCGACTATGTTGCCCCGATGAACCAAGAACATGCCTATGCACTGGCTGTTGAGCGTTTATTGGGAATTGATATTCCTAAGCGTGGTCAGCTTATCCGTGTTTTGTTCTCTGAAATTGGCCGTATTCTGAACCATTTGATGAATGTGACCACACAGGCTATGGACGTTGGTGCACTGACACCGCCGCTCTGGGGCTTTGAAGAGCGTGAAAAGCTCATGGTATTCTATGAGCGTGCCTGTGGTGCGCGTATGCATGCGGCTTATTTCCGCCCTGGTGGTGTGCATCAAGATCTGCCTGATCAGCTGATAGAAGATATCGGTAAATGGATTGATCCTTTCCATACTACACTAAAAAATCTTGATGATTTGCTGACCGAGAACCGTATTTTCAAACAGCGTAATGTGGATATCGGTGTCGTTTCGCTTGATGATGCGTGGGCGCGTGGTTTCTCTGGTGTGATGGTACGTGGCTCTGGTGCAGCATGGGACTTGCGTAAGTCTCAGCCTTATGAGTGCTACGAAGAATTGGATTTTGACATTCCTATTGGTAAAAATGGGGATTGTTATGACCGTTATCTCATTCGTATGGAAGAAATGCGTCAATCAGCGCGTATCATGAGACAGTGTATTGAACTGTTGCTTGGTAAAGAACGCGTTGGGCCTGTTTCCAATATTGATAACAAAATTGTTCCGCCAAAACGTGGTGACATGAAACGCTCGATGGAAGCACTTATCCATCACTTTAAACTTTATACCGAAGGCTATCATGTGCCTGCTGGTGAAGTTTATGCCGCAGTTGAAGCGCCAAAAGGTGAGTTCGGTGTCTATCTGGTATCAGATGGCAGCAATAAGCCTTATCGCTGTAAGTTGCGGGCACCGGGCTTTGCCCATCTTCAAGCTATGGATTTCCTTTGTCGCGGTCATATGCTGGCTGACGTATCGGCAATTCTTGGCTCACTTGATATTGTTTTTGGTGAGGTTGACCGCTGATGTCCGTTCGCCGTCTAGCAGATGATGCCGTCCAGCCCGCTTCGTTTTCTTTTACGGAAGAAAATATGGCTTGGGCAAAAGAAATGATTGCTAAATTTCCGGAAGGGCGTCAGCAATCTGCCGTCATTCCATTGCTCATGCGTGCGCAAGAGCAGGCTGGCTGGGTCACAAAAGCTGCGATTGAATATATGGCAGCCATGCTTGATATGCCGCTCATTCGTGTCTTGGAAGTTGCGACTTTCTATACGCAATTTCAACTCAAGCCCGTTGGCACAAAAGCTCATATTCAAGTTTGTGGTACAACGCCTTGTATGTTGCGCGGCTCGGAAGAGCTGATGAATGTATGCCGCAGTAAGATTAATCCCGAGCCAGGCGAGCTTAATGCAGATGGCACGCTTTCTTGGGAAGAAGTTGAATGTCAGGGTGCTTGCGTCAATGCTCCAATGATCATGGTTTTCAAGGATACATATGAAGACCTGACACCAGAGCGTTTGAGCGAGATCATTGATGCTTTCGAGGCGGGCAAGGGCGATACAATTAAGCCAGGCCCGCAAAATGGACGCTTTTCATCCGAGCCTGCGGGAGCGCTGACATCATTGCTTGATGGTGCAGACAAATCAGGGCAGGGGGTGTGATATGCTTGCAGATAAAGATCGCATCTTTACCAATATTTACGGCCTGAAGGACAAGTCACTCAAAGGTGCAATGTCTCGTGGTTGCTGGGATAATACCAAGGGTCTCATTGATAAGGGGCGTGATTGGATTATCGATGAAATGAAAGCCTCCGGTCTTCGTGGACGCGGCGGTGCTGGGTTCCCTACTGGTCTGAAATGGTCCTTTATGCCAAAGCAGGTCAGTGAGCGTCCGCATTATCTGGTGGTTAATGCGGATGAATCCGAACCAGGAACTTGTAAAGATCGTGAGATCTTACGCCATGATCCGCACACTTTGATCGAAGGTTGTGTATTTGCCGGTTGTGCCATGGGTGCACACACTGCTTATATTTATCTTCGTGGCGAGTTTGTCCGCGAGCGTGAAGCTTTGCAGGCAGCGATTGATGAATGCTACGCTGCTGGATTGCTAGGAAAAAATAGCAAATGCGGTTGGGATATGGATGTTTTCGTGTCCCACGGTGCCGGAGCCTATATTTGTGGTGAAGAAACGGCTTTGCTTGAAAGCTTGGAAGGCAAAAAAGGCCAGCCACGCTTGAAGCCTCCATTCCCTGCCAATGTTGGTCTTTATGGTTGCCCGACAACCGTGAATAATGTGGAATCCATTGCAGTTGCGCCGTCGATTTTACGTCGCGGTGCTGCATGGTTCTCATCAATCGGACGCCCGAACAATGTCGGAACGAAGCTGTTCCAGATTTCAGGACATGTGAACACACCTTGCACGGTTGAAGAAGCATTGGGTGTACCCTTCCGTGACCTGATTGAAAAACATGGTGGTGGTATTCGTGGTGGTTGGGACAATCTGCTGGCCGTTATTCCAGGCGGTGCATCCTGTCCGGTTATAACCGGCGAAAACATGATGGATGCCATCATGGATTTTGACGGTATGCGCGAGCTTAAATCATCATTCGGTACTGGTGGCCTTATCGTTATGGATAAGTCGACAGATATTATTAAGGCAATTGCCCGTCTGTCCTACTTCTTCAAACACGAAAGCTGCGGTCAATGTACACCATGCCGTGAAGGTACTGGCTGGATGTGGCGGGTGATGGAGCGCATGGTCAAGGGCAACGCACAAAAGCGTGAAATTGATATGCTGCTTGATGTTACCAAACAGATTGAAGGGCATACAATATGTGCTCTTGGTGATGCAGCGGCATGGCCGATTCAGGGGCTGATCCGTAATTTCCGCCCTGAAATCGAAAAGCGCATCGATGAATATACATACAATGCGGTTCAAAGTCGTAACACACGCTTGGAAGCTGCTGAGTAAGCTATAGTGCGCCGGCTTGTTTGAGCGAGCCGGCTTTGGGATTGATGTTCTAGAATACGCGGCATGAGCCGCAGGTTTGGAAAAGCGATGGCAAAGATAAAGGTTGACGGCACAGAGATCGAGGTTCCCGATCACTATACGCTCCTTCAGGCTGCCGAAGCGGCAGGCGCAGAAGTGCCGCGTTTCTGTTTCCATGAGCGACTTTCCATCGCCGGAAACTGCCGCATGTGTTTGGTCGAAGTTAAAGGTGGACCACCAAAGCCCGCTGCATCTTGTGCAATGGGTGTGCGCGATTTGCGTCCAGGTCCTGAAGGCGAGGCACCAGAGATTTTCACCAATACACCTATGGTCAAAAAGGCCCGTGAAGGTGTGATGGAATTTCTGCTGATCAATCATCCGCTAGATTGCCCGATTTGTGATCAGGGCGGTGAATGTGATCTGCAAGACCAAGCAATGGCTTTCGGCACTGATGGTTCTCGTTTCCATGAGAATAAACGTGCGGTTGAAGATAAATATATCGGGCCTCTCGTAAAAACTGTGATGACACGCTGCATTCATTGCACACGCTGTGTTCGCTTTACGACAGAAGTTGCAGGTATCTCTGAGCTGGGTCTGATTGGCCGCGGTGAAGATGCTGAAATCACTACATATCTTGAACGCGCTATGACGTCGGAACTACAAGGCAATGTGATTGATCTGTGCCCGGTTGGTGCTCTGACATCGCGCCCTTATGCGTTTCAGGCCCGTCCTTGGGAGCTCAACAAAACCGAAACCATTGATGTGATGGATGCGGTTGGTTCCAATATCCGTGTTGATACCCGTGGTCGCGAAGTTATGCGTGTTATGCCACGCCTTAATGAAGCGGTGAACGAAGAGTGGATCTCTGACAAAACACGTTTCATTTGGGATGGTTTACGTACGCAACGTCTTGATCGCCCGTATATTCGCAAAGATGGACGCTTGGTTGCTGCGAGCTGGCCGGAAGCTTTTGCTGCCGTCGCTGCTAAAATTAAAGCGACAGATGCTAATAAAATTGGCGCAATTGCTGGTGATCTGGCCGCAGTTGAAGAAATTTATGCGTTAAAGCAGCTGGTTAATTCCCTTGGTTCAACCAATGTTGATTGCCGTCAGGATGGTACAGCACTTAATCCGGCTTTTGGTCGTGCATCTTACCTTTTCAATACTAAAATTGAAGGTATTGAGGATGCAGATGCATTGCTCATAATTGGTGCAAACCCACGCATTGAAGCTGCGGTTCTGAACTCTCGAATTTTGAAGCGTCAGCGCATGGGCCATTTCCCGATCGCTTTGATCGGTGAGCAGGCTGAGTTGCGATATGGTTACGAATATCTTGGAGCAGGTGCCGATAGTCTGGCGGATGTTCTGAGTGGCAAAAATGCTTTTGCAGATGTTCTGAAAAAAGCTGAACGTCCTATGATCATTATCGGACAGGGTGCTTTGACCGGTGAGAACGGGGCAGATGTTTTGGCCGCCGCTGCTGCTTTGGCTGAACAATGCGGTGCTCTTAGTGCGGAATGGAATGGCTTTAGTGTTCTTCACACAGCCGCTTCCCGCGTTGGTGCATTGGATATTGGCTTTGTTCCGCAAGATAATTCGGTTCATGCAGCCAATATGCTTGGGAAAATGGATGTTGTCTTCTTGTTAGGTGCTGATGAACTCGACTATTCAAACAAAGGCAATACATTCACAATCTATATTGGTACGCATGGGGATGCTGGTGCACATAACGCAGATATTATTCTGCCGGGTGCAACCTATACCGAAAAATCGGGTACTTATGTGAATACAGAAGGTCGTGTGCAGCTTGGTAGCCGTGCGGCTTTCGCACCAGGTGATGCGAAGGAAGACTGGGCAATCCTGCGTGCTCTTTCCGAACATCTCGGGCATAAATTGCCATACGATTCTATGTCAGCACTGCGTGCAAAGCTTTATGCCGAGCACCCGCATATGGCTGTAATTGATGCTGTTGCCACCGGTTCCGTGACTGATATTGCCGCTCTTGCACGCAATTATAAGTCATTGGCTTCCGCCAACTTCACATCTGTTGTTAAAGACTTCTACCTGACGAACCCGATCGCACGTGCGTCTGCAGTCATGGCTGAGTGTTCAGCCTTAGCTGCTGATGGTTTCAGGCAGGCAGCGGAATAAGACGAGAGAGAGACTGATAAGATGGACGCTTTATTTGCAGAATACGTCTTGCCCGTGCTGATTATAGCGCTCAAGTCGCTTCTTCTGCTCGTCGTTTTGCTGATTGTAGTGGCTTATCTGCTTTATGCAGATCGTAAAATCTGGGCTGCGGTTCAGTTGCGCCGTGGTCCGAACGTTGTCGGGCCATGGGGATTGTTTCAGGCTTTTGCCGATCTCTTTAAATTTGTGTTTAAAGAGCCGATTATCCCTTCGGGTGCCAATAAGGCAGTGTTTTTATTGGCGCCTTTTCTGTCCGCAGTTCTGGCACTTGCATGTTGGGCGGTCATTCCGGTTAATGCTGGTTGGGCCATTGCCAATATCAACGTAGGTATCCTGTTTATCTTCGCTATATCTTCACTTGAAGTTTATGGCGTGATTATGGGCGGTTGGGCTTCAAACTCCAAATATCCTTTCCTTGGTGCATTGCGCTCCGCCGCTCAAATGGTTTCCTATGAGGTTTCCATTGGTTTCGTGCTGGTGACGGTGCTGTTATGCGTAGGCTCCCTGAATTTGACAGATATCGTGCTGGCTCAAAATTCAGGTCTTGGCACCATGATGGGCTTGCCTGCTTCATTCCTTGACTGGCACTGGTTGGCTCTTTTCCCGATGTTCGTGATTTTCTTCATCTCGGCATTGGCAGAAACGAACCGTCCGCCGTTCGATCTGGTGGAAGCAGAATCCGAACTCGTTGCCGGTCACATGATCGAATATTCATCAACACCATTTCTACTGTTCTTCCTTGGTGAATATGTTGCCATCACTTTGATGTGCGCATTGATGACGATCCTGTTCTTGGGTGGCTGGTTGCCTCCGGTTGATGTTTGGTTCTTGAACTGGGTTCCTGGTATCATCTGGTTCATGCTGAAGCTTTGCTTGTGCTTCTTCATGTTTGCGATGGTTAAGGCCTTCGTTCCACGCTATCGTTATGACCAGTTGATGCGTCTGGGTTGGAAAGTGTTCTTGCCGATTTCATTATTCATGGTTGTTGCGACTGCTACTTTCTTAAAAGTTTTTGGCCTGGTGGGTTAAGGAGATAAAAATGACTTCTTTTGCACAAGCCGCCAAATCAATCCTTCTGAAAGAGTTTGTCGGCGCTTTCTTCCTCTCGATGCGTCAGTTTGTGGCTCCAAAGCCAACATTGAACTATCCCAATGAGAAGGGGCCAGTATCACCTCGTTTTCGTGGTGAGCATGCGTTGAGACGTTATCCAAATGGCGAAGAGCGTTGTATTGCTTGTAAACTTTGCGAGGCAATCTGCCCTGCACAAGCAATTACGATTGAAGCCGGACCACGTCGTAATGACGGCACACGTCGTACCGTTCGTTATGACATCGATATGGTCAAATGCATTTATTGCGGTTTCTGTCAGGAAGCCTGTCCAGTTGATGCAATTGTAGAAGGTCCGAACTTCGAGTTTGCGACCGAAACACGTGAAGAATTGTATTATGACAAGGATAAACTCCTTGCCAATGGTGATCGTTGGGAGCGCGAGCTCGCCCGCAACATCGCTTTGGATGCGCCTTATCGTTGATGGGGCATGGGGTTTGCCGGAATGCCGGCAAACCTGAAATAAACAGGCAGGGAATTTGATATTTTCTTGTCAGATGAAAACTCGCGTTTAACGCGAACCATAGAGCAGGCGAAGTATAAAGCCTCGCCAGAGAAAGGTGTTGGGGGAACCCCATGCTGACAGGTATAGCGGCAGCGTTTTTCTATCTGTTCGCCTTTATCATGATCGCCAGCGCGCTCATGGTGATTTCGGCGCGCAATCCCGTCCACTCCGTGCTATTTTTGATCCTTACATTCTTTAATGGCGCCGCGCTGTTCCTGCTCACAGGAGCAGAATTTCTGGCGATGATCTTATTGGTTATTTATGTCGGCGCAGTGGCTGTATTGTTCCTGTTCGTTGTCATGATGCTGGATGTGGATTTTGCGGAATTGAAAAAAGGTGCGCTGCAATATGCACCAGTTGGAGCCTTGGTTGGCTTAATTCTGCTGGGCGAACTTATTGTTGTTTTTGTAGGGCGCAGTTTCACTCCCAAATTAGGTGAGGCGGGCGTTCAGCCTATCCCTGATCTGGCAGTCAGACAGAATACTGCTGCTTTGGGTGATTTGCTCTACACAGAATATGTACTGTTCTTCCAGGTGGCTGGTTTGATCCTGCTGGTGGCAATGATCGGTGCGATTGTTCTGACACTGCGCCATAAGCCAAATGTCAAGCGCCAGTCTATTCCGGTTCAGGTCGCACGTTCGCCTGAGACAGCGATTGAGATCAAAAAAGTTGAATCGGGTAAGGGGATATAGCAGAGGAAATATGATGGAAATCGGTATCTCGGAATATCTTACCGTATCAGCTGTCCTGTTTACTCTGGGCGTCTTCGGTATTTTCTTAAATCGTAAGAATGTCATCGTCATTCTTATGTCAGTTGAGTTGATCCTGCTGGCTGTAAATCTGAATTTTGTCGCTTTTTCTGCGGAACTAGGCGATCTGGTCGGACAGGTCTTTGCTCTTTTCGTGCTAACCGTTGCTGCTGCTGAAGCCGCGATCGGTCTTGCTATTCTGGTCGTTTTCTTCCGTAATCGTGGGTCTATCGCGGTTGAAGACGTCAACGTAATGAAAGGTTGACGGGCAGATGCTCTATTACGCGATCGTCTTCCTTCCGCTTTTAGGCTTCTTGGCTGCTGGTCTGTTCGGCAAGTCTCTGGGTTCAAAAGCGTGTGAATTGATCACATCCGGCTTCATGATTATCAGTGCATTGCTGTCATGGGTGGTGTTTTTCAATATAGCTCTTGGCGACGGGGAAACTGTACGCATAACCGTGTTGCATTGGGTTACCTCAGGCACATTGACATTCGACTGGGCTTTGCGGGTTGATACTTTGACCGCAGTTATGCTGGTTGTGGTGAATACGGTTTCAGCACTCGTGCATATTTATTCTATCGGATACATGCATGATGATCCGCACCGTGCGCGTTTCTTCGCCTATTTGTCTTTATTTACCTTCGCAATGCTCACATTGGTAACGTCGGATAACCTTATCCAGATGTTCTTTGGTTGGGAAGGCGTTGGTCTGGCATCCTATTTGCTGATTGGTTTCTGGTATCAAAAACCTTCAGCAAATGCGGCGGCAATGAAAGCTTTTGTCGTCAACCGCGTGGGTGACTTCGGCTTCTTGCTCGGGATCTTTGGTGTATTCGCGCTTTTCCAGTCGGTTGATTACAACACTATTTTCTCAACTGCTGCTAATTATCTGCCTGCCGATGGTGCAGCATCTGAAGCACCTGTTCTTAATTTCCTCGGCTTCGCGCTTGATAAAGTAGATGCACTGACCGTTGTTTGCTTGTTGCTCTTTATGGGTGCCATGGGTAAATCTGCTCAGTTTCTGCTGCACACATGGTTGCCTGATGCGATGGAAGGACCGACACCGGTTTCAGCCCTTATTCATGCTGCAACGATGGTTACGGCTGGTGTCTTTATGGTTGCGCGTATGTCGCCGGTCTTTGAATTGGCACCAAATGCGCTTCTCATTGTGACCATCATTGGTGCGACGACTGCGTTTTTTGCCGCAACAGTTGGTCTGGTGCAAAACGACATCAAGCGTGTCATTGCTTATTCAACTTGTTCGCAGCTTGGATATATGTTCGTGGCCTTGGGGGTCGGTGCTTATGGTGCAGCTGTATTCCATCTTTTCACGCATGCTTTCTTCAAGGCACTTCTGTTCTTAGGAGCGGGGTCCGTCATTCATGCTGTGTCAGGCGAGCAGGATATGCGCCGTATGGGTGGGCTTGGTAAGCTCATTCCGACAACCTATTGGATGATGATTATTGGTACTGTCGCACTCACAGGTGTTGGTATCCCGGGCACAATGATTGGTGCTGCTGGTTTCTTCTCTAAAGATGCGATCATTGAATCCACTTTTGCCTCGATGAGCGGCGCTTCAGGCTATGCATTCTTCCTGATGATTGTGGCGGCAATGTTCACAAGCTTCTATTCATGGCGTCTGATCTTCATGACATTCCATGGTAAAGCCCGCGCCTCGGCAGAGGTTATGAAGCATGTGCACGATTCACCACAAGTCATGCTGGTTCCGCTTTACATTCTTGCGGTCGGCGCACTATTTGCTGGTGTGTTCTTTGTACAGTATTTCTTTGGCGATCATTATGATGCTTTCTGGAAAGGTGCACTCTATACCTCCGCAGATAATCATCTCGTTGAAGAATACCACCATGTGCCGCTTTGGGTTAAGTGGTCACCATTTGCTGCTATGGCCATTGGCTTCGTTGTAGCGTGGATCTTTTATATCCGTTCGCCAGAAATGCCGAAGAACTTGGCAGCCCGCCATCGTGGTTTGTACCAGTTCTTGCTGAATAAATGGTACTTTGACGAACTCTATGACTTCTTGTTTGTACGTCCGGCACGTTGCCTTGGTCGTATCTTCTGGAAGGGCGGTGATGGCTGGTTGATTGATGGCCATGGTCCCGATGGTGTTGCTGCCTGGGTCGTGAAAGTCACCAATCGTGTCGTTAAACTTCAGTCCGGGTATCTTTATCACTATGCATTCGCAATGCTTATTGGTGTTGCAGCACTCGTTACCTGGATGATGCTTGGGAGCTTTTTCTGATGACCGACTGGCCAATTCTTTCAACGGTCACGTTTCTGCCCCTCGTTGGTGCATTGTTAATCTTGTTGATCAAGGATAACGGTGAAACGGCGCGCCGCAACATTCGTAATGTTGCTTTGCTGACCACAGTTCTAACGCTTATTCTTGCTTTCATCATTTGGGCAGGGTTTGACAATTCAAACCCTGGCTTCCAGATGGTTGAGCAGTCTGACTGGCTTGGAGGCGGCATTTCCTATCACATGGGTGTGGACGGTATTTCCATGCTGTTTGTGGTGTTGTCTGCCTTCCTGATGCCTTTTTGTGTTCTTGCAAGCTGGCTCTCGGTTGAGAAGCGTCTTAAGGAATATATGGTCGCGTTTCTAATTCTGGAAACGCTGATTATCGGTGTGTTCTGCGCGCTTGATCTGTTCCTGTTCTATGTCTTCTTTGAAGCAAGCCTTATTCCGATGTTCATTATCATCGGCGTATGGGGTGGCAATCGCCGCGTCTATGCATCGTTCAAGTTCTTCCTCTATACATTGCTTGGCTCAGTTTTGATGCTGATCGCTATTATGGCAATGTATTGGCAGACCGGGACACTCAACATTGTTGAATTGCTGAAATATGACTTCCCTGCAAGCATGCAGACATGGCTATGGATCGCATTCTTCGCTTCATTTGCAGTGAAGATGCCGATGTGGCCAGTGCATACATGGTTGCCTGACGCGCACGTTGAAGCACCAACCGCTGGCTCTGTTATTCTGGCTGGTGTGTTGCTGAAACTTGGTGGTTACGGTTTTCTTCGTTTCTCGCTACCAATGTTTCCGTTGGCTTCCGCAGACTTTGCACCATTCATCTTTACGCTATCTGTGATCGCGATCATTTACACTTCACTGGTCGCCTTGGTCCAAACAGATATGAAAAAACTGATCGCTTACTCTTCAGTTGCTCATATGGGCTATGTCACGATGGGTATCTTTACGGCCAATGTGCAAGGTATCGAAGGTGCGATCTTCCAGATGCTTTCACATGGTATCGTTTCCGGTGCGCTGTTCTTGTGTGTTGGCGTTATTTATGACCGCATGCACACACGCGAGATCGCTGCCTTTGGTGGTTTGGTCAATAATATGCCGAAATATGCAGTGGCATTTTTGATTTTCACTATGGCTAATGTCGGTCTGCCTGGTACATCCGGCTTTATCGGTGAGTTCCTCACATTGTTTGGCTTGTTTAAGGCAAATACATGGTTTGCAGTCTTTGCAACATCAGGTGTTATCCTCTCAGCCGTCTATGCATTGTGGCTTTACAGACAGGTCGTCTTTGGTGCTCTCACCAAGGAAAGCCTGAAGGTTCTCGTTGACCTTAGCCCGCGTGAAAAGCTGATCCTGTATCCGCTTGCGGCACTCACCATCTTCTTCGGTATTTATCCAACTCCTGTTTTCAATGTGACAGCAGAAGCGGTAAATGCTTTGGTTATTCATTATGACGCAGCGCTGGCTAATGCCGCAAGCGCTTCGCTAGCGCGTTAAGTAAAGGCATAGGCCCGATGCAAACCGACCTGATTGCTTCTCTGACCCTTGCAGCCCCTGAGGTACTCCTCGCGCTGAGCGGTCTGGCATTGCTGATGATCGGCGTGTTCTCAGGTGAGCGCGCTTCTGCCATCGTCAATGGTTTGGCTGTTGCTGTATTGATTGCAGCATTAGCCATTGTCATTCTATTCCCTGCCAACGGCACCGCTTTTGGTGATGCCTTTGTATCCAACGGCTTTACCCGCTTCATGAAAGCGCTCACACTGATCGGTTCGATCGTGGCGTTAATCATGTCTGTTGGTTTTGCACGTCAGGAAAAGTTCGATAAATTCGAATTTCCGGTACTGGTTATTCTGTCCACGCTTGGCATGTTGCTGATGATTTCAGCATCAAACATGCTGACACTCTATATGGGACTTGAACTACAGTCACTGGCCCTTTATGTGCTGGCTGCATTCAATCGTGATAGTGTTCGCTCAACTGAAGCTGGTTTGAAATATTTCGTACTTGGTGCCTTGTCATCCGGTATGATGCTATACGGTATTTCTCTCGTTTATGGTTATACCGGCCATATCGGCTTTGTTGAGATTGCCAACGCTATTTCGGGTGGTGAGCGTGAGCTTGGTGTTGTCTTTGGTCTGGTGTTTATCTTGGCAGGTCTTTGCTTCAAGATTTCTGCTGTACCATTCCATATGTGGACACCGGATGTTTATGAAGGTGCACCAACACCAGTAACAGCATTTTTTGCCTCAGCTCCTAAAATGGCCGCAATGGCATTGATTGTGCGTGTCACAATGGATGCTTTTGCACCAGTCGCTCATGATTGGCGTCAGGTGATAGTGTTCGTTTCGATTGCTTCGATGGTACTTGGTGCCTTCGCAGCCATTGGCCAGCGCAATATCAAACGTCTTATGGCTTATTCTTCCATCAGCCATATGGGTTACGCTCTGGTTGCTCTTGCGGCAGGAACGGTCATTGGTGTCAGCGGTGTGATGATCTATATGCTGATCTATCTTGCAATGACTTTGGGTACATTTGCCTTCATTCTGGCAATGCGTACCAAGGACGGCAATGTAGAACAGATCGATGATCTTGCTGGCCTTTCACGTAGCAATCCGTTGCTGGCTTGCATCATGACAGTCATGATGTTCTCGCTGGCTGGTATCCCTCCGCTTGCTGGCTTTTTTGGTAAATGGTATGCATTCGCCGCAGCTGTACAAGCAGGGCTGGTGCCACTGGCTGTAATTGGTATTGTTGCTTCTGTTGTTGGTGCATTCTACTATTTGCGTATCATCAAAATCATGTGGTTTGATGAACCGGCACAACCTCTGCTCCCAGTGACTGGTGAATTGAAACTGGTTCTTTGGGTGTCGGGTGCATTTGTACTGCTCTATGGCCTGATTGGTGGCTATATTGCTGGTCTTGCCCAAACAGCAGCACAATCACTTATCTGATGCTTAATTCAAAAAATAACTGGCCTGTCTTAATTGACAGGCCAGATTTGGCTTTGTGATGACCTTTAAACTTTCATCTTTAGCAATAGAAAATAATTACCGACTTGATGTTTACGATGTCGTCGGGTCAACAAATCAGATCGCTCTGGAATGCGCTTTAAACGGCGATACAGGTAAAGTCTGGATTGTTAGTAAAAACCAACAGGGCGGGCGTGGCCGTTTGGGCCGACATTGGCAAACACCGGTTGGTAATCTCGCTTCCACACTTCTACTAAATGAAGCCTATCCCTTACAGTCCGTTGCAAATCTGGGTTTTATAGCCGGAGTGGCTTTGGCACAAACCATTGAATCATTGTTGATTGAAGCAGGGTTGCAAGCGAAGCATGCTGTCAAACTGAAATGGCCTAATGATGTCTTGATCAATGGAGCTAAATTATGCGGTATATTGGTTGAAACAACCAATCTCGCTGGCGCTCGGTTCGGTATAGCCATCGGTATGGGAACAAATATTGTCACACATCCACAAGACTTGCCATATAATGCAGTTTCTTTGGCTGATTTAGGCATTAAAATCACAGCTGAGAAACTGTTCGAGATGTTATCCCATCATTGGCATGTTAATTATATGCTGTGGCAAGAGGGTAGAGGGATTTCTGCCATACGGGATGCTTGGCTGCAATATGCTCACGGACTTGGTGGGCCGGTTAATTTGATGCTGAATTCTGAGCTTATCAGCGGCTCTTTCGAAACTATTAATGATGATTGCTGTCTTGTCATTAAAAAAGACAATGGTGCGTTAGTTGCTGTTACAGCGGGTGATGTTTTCTTTGGAAACGCGCATTCTGTTAAGGCTGAGAAATAAAATAAGCATCAATTAATAAATAACCCTTTAATATAGGCATCAGTTAAATTATCTGTCTATTAAGATTGAACCGGCTTAGGGCCGGTATTTTAATGACTGTTGAGTGCAAAGTTTCATTCTTATAATGAATGAACATGGAAATTATCGTTCGGCATCTTATTATGGGTAGCTGGCAACAGTCATATTGTTGAGTAAGGAAGGCATCATGCCAACAAAAACAAAAACAGAGTTCGTCTTTTTACCGCTCGGCGGTGTTGGCGAAATAGGTATGAACCTTGCGATGTATGGCTATGGTCGTGAGGATGACCGTGAGTGGATCGTAGTGGATATGGGAGTGAGCTTTGCGGGGCCGGAGCATCCAGGGGCAGATCTAATCTTACCTGATATCCGCTTTTTGGAAGCAGAACGTCACAATATACGTGCTATTATCATCACCCATGCGCATGAAGATCATTTTGGTGCATTGATGGATTTATGGCCACGTATTAAAGCGCCAGTCTATACCACTGCTTTCACAGCCGGCCTTTTAGAGGCGAAGCGTCAGTCTGAGTATGATGCGCCAGAAATTCCGGTGACAGTGTTCAAGGCTGGTGAGGTTTTTGAAGCTGGAG
>CANQXU010000029.1 GCA_947627865.1 uncultured Paenochrobactrum sp.
GCAGGCGGCAATTAAACCGACCTATATGAGAGCCTTAGAGAAGCTATCAGAAATGCTGGCAATACCAGTGCGCGGCGGGGCTGTGATGGCCGGTCAGTAAAAGAAAGAGCGCATCCATGCGGCTAAGTCCCCCGCATAATTCACTTTCAACCACCATTCAAGCGGCAGCAACAGGGCTGCCGCGATGATGTAACCAATAAGGGCAAATGGCTGAGGATTGTTTTGCATAAACGCAACATAACGCGGACTATTGAAATGTCGAGAGGAATAAATAGTGACGCTCACACAAAAGCAAGAAACCTTTGCGCTTGCATACGTCGAGACCGGTAATGCGTCTGAGGCATACCGGAGAGCCTATAATGTCGGAGAAAATACAAAAGCTGAAACAGTGTGGCGTAAGGCGAGTGAGCTCCTGTCTGTCGGCAAGGTTACGGCTAGGGTCTCAGAGCTGCAGGCAGAGGCAGCAGAGCGCACAATGGTAACGGTTGAAAGCCTGACGGTTAAGCTAGAAGAAGCCCGCTTGCTTGCACTTAAAGACGAGAAGGGCGCTTCTGCCGCCGTATCTGCAATCATGGGGATGGCTAAGCTGCACGGGCTGCTTGTTGAAAAGCAGGATCTGACTTCTAGTGATGGCAGTATGTCACCACCAACCCGAATTGAGATTGTTCCACTGACAGGCAATGACGACAGCACAAATTGAACTGTCGCCAAAATTCGTATTGTAGTTTTCTCTGTAAAAAAATGCTGTGACAGTAGTGCGCCCGATCTCCTTTCCACTGAGAACAGTGACGTATCAGTGGGGCGCTGGTCTGAAATCCTCACTGCTAAGGATGTGGTTTAGGAGGGCTTTGCATCTCTTTTTAGAACTCCCTCAATATTGATAAGGTCGTATAGATTTTTCAGGTTGTTCGTTGCGCCATAAACAGGATTCAGCCACGTCCTATTTGTTTCACGGATTAACCCAGTTCTCAGGCAGGCTGACGCAATCGTGTAGACATCCTGCTCCGTCATATCATGGTTTTCTTCAAGAATTTTCAGACAATTTTTCCAATAGTTTTCGTTGTTTTTGCTCGTAAAATGAGGATTAAAAGCGATGTTTTGCATAACTCCTAGAACAATGATTTCATCTCTTTTTAAGTCGCAAATTATGCTCGCCCACCTTAAAAAATCATCTGCATATAAATCAGTAGTTTTTATCTGTTCAGATATAATTGCAGCCATAAGCCTAAGATTCATTCGTGCCGCGCCTTCTTGACTTGCTCGCATATACCGAAATACAATAGCTGCTACCTCCTCTTGAGGTATGTCATCAGAGGTTTTCTGGCCCATTTTTATTTCATCGCACAATATTTGACGCGCGGTCTTAGCCCTACGAGCAAGAACTTTATTTAAGCTTTCTACACCTGCAGCGCTCAGCGTATTAGAAGTTGAGCAACCGATACTAGCTATAAAATCTGCAGCAAAACCGACCAATACCTCAGGAACCATATTTCAACCTCACTATTACTCACTCCTGCACTGTACAGATTTATTCCCCATATTACTTCTTATTTTAGAAACTTAAATCTCAAAGTCTGAATCAATATTATAGAGGTTCGAATCGGGAGTATGGGCACATATTTTCTGACTCTTGTGCACCTCACCATCGCTAGCACTACGCAATAAATGGCAGTAAGATCTTCTATGATTTGACACGCAACGCTGCCTCATATGCCATACGCACCCAGACTGCCATTTCGTCTGGGTCGTCATATGCGGTATCCGGAATCGACCAGTAGGGCATTGCAACGGGTTTGGTTTTACCCTGATAGCTCCATCGCTTAGCGCCAGCCGCGGCGAATATATCTTTGCTCTTATCGTCGGCCTTGAGCAAAACTTCACCATCAACCTCAAGTGCGATGATTAAGCCCTGATGGTATATGCCTTTAGCGCCGAACATGCGCCTGATGGTGACCGGCCCCAAGCTGGCGAACATATCGGCAATGTCATCGTTGGTCATAAGCGCTCCTTTGTCCGTACGATATATAGGGGGCAGTAATTACAGATTGTTAAAGATCGCTACAGACCAGCGCACCGGAGTTTATCCCGTTATTGTTGTGTTTTTACGCGCTGGTTTCTGGTGGTTGAGGTCATTAAGCCAGTCCCTCAATTTTATGCTGATAACAGCGTTGTATCAGCATGGTTTTAGGCTCGGCCGGACGAATATTTAGTGCTGGAATGCATGGGAAATGGTAAGGGTAGCCATACCTGAAATCTGTGTAAGAGGTGCATTGTGGCTAAGGGTCGTCTTGATAGTTTAATGGATCAATTGGGCGTTAGACTGGTGCCAACATACCGGCGTAGAGCGCGCGGCCAGAGCCATGCGCGGGGAACAATGAAAGCCCTAAGGGATGCACATGGCGAGGGGCATCTGATTTTCGTGGTGCGTACCATCAAGCAAAGCACAGGCAATATTGATGAGCTGTGGTCTGAGACTATCGGTGCTGTTTCAGACATTGTTATTCAGCGTCCAGATTTGGCCGAGCAGCGCGCCGGTGATTTTATGGAGGCCATTCGACAGGATCGACCTTGCTGCTCTCCGTGGCCGCGCTCTGGCACTCAGGCCGTGGCCGGTACGCGGGACATTGCGCACACTAATACTCTCAGAGGTTGAGAGTCTGCTGATGCCGGCATGTACAGCGTAGTGCAGGTTGCAACCCTTTGAATAAAGCGCCACGCAGTATCTCTGTCAGTAAGCTTGCCACAGGGCACCCTCGAAGGAATGAGAGGGGCGACAGTTTGTGTGCGATGAGATTTGTGGTTATTGTGGAGCAGAGCTGATTGGTTAATGGGGTGCCAGATAAAACACCCCATTAACTAAAGGTTAGATGGGAATAGCATCCCAGAGCAATTGATTGCTTATTTCAACAACTGTTCTTGAAACTTCATTTAACTCTTCATCATTCATGTTCAATAGCGTTGCCTGCAAAGTGCCTTGCCCCTCATATTGTTCTTCGGCAGCAGTAACTTGAGCATATAAAATACGATACTTTTCACCTAGCTCTTGATCGCTAAAATTCTCCGGCTGTACCATTATTAGCTCTGTAAATGCATGAACGAGCCTCTGATCTAAAGGCAGATGCGTAGCTAAAGAGTACATTGCATTGCTAAATTTTTCACGATGATAGCTATCGAGCGACATATTTACCCTCCCTCTGTTTCTTGCAGGCTGGCAGAGGCGCGGCGGGTGGTCAAGGGCCTCTCCAAATTTGGACATACCCCATAATAACTCTGTCTGGCTTCCGGTAATAGAGGTTATCGGAAGTCAGGAATGGCGAATACTGGAGCTTTCAACCTTACGATTTCATCGTATGGTTCGCTTTCCTCAAATTGGCAGGAGATAGTACCACAACGATTCTTGTGAGTAATAACTCACATGATGCGGTGAGTAGCTATATTTATTTGTGAGTATTTGGTGAGTAGTCAATTTCAATAGTTGAAAGCAGGTTGCTTACTCTTATGCTAACCTATTGATTTCTCTTAAGTTTGGATGGTGGGCGTAACAGGGATTGAACCTGTGACCCCTACAATGTCAATGTAGTGCTCTCCCGCTGAGCTATACGCCCATCCGACAAGGCGCATTAACCACATATGGCTGCGCCCGTCAATGACTCTTTATCTAATTTCTAATTTTATCGTCTTTTTCTTCTCTCACCTGTGGAAAACTTAGTGTTTTCAGTCAATTACTATGCTGCAATCAGCATTTTTTCAATTTCCGTCACCAATTCGCGTAAATGGAACGGCTTAGATAATACTTTAGCTTCACGTGGTGCTTCAGAATCCGGATTAAGTGCTACAGCAGCAAAACCCGTAATAAACATAACCTTTAAATCCGGGTCAATTTCAGTAGCGCGACGCGCCAACTCAATACCATCCATCTCTGGCATGACAATATCTGTCAGTAGCAAAGAAAATGGTTCTTCACGCAAACGCTCATAAGCACTCGCGCCATTATCAAAATGCGTGACATGATAGCCAGCTTTTTCTAAGGCCTTGGCCAGAAAGCGGCGCATATCATTATCATCTTCCGCAAGCAGGATTCTTTTCATTGATCTGTCCGATTATCTTGTCGTCCTTATCCATAATCAGATTCGGTGCGACTCAGTACTTTCTATCTAGCAAACCCTTTTTTGGTAAATATGGAATAAATTTTGGTTAAAAAATGCATATTATTTTCACGAAAAGGGCGCAAACAGTTTATATAGGGATAATGTTGCAAAGAAGCACCGCTATATAGCAATTGAGAACTTATTCGTTTAATTTTTCATATTGAAATCAAATATTTTTGCATGACCCATTTTCGTATCTTCTATGCTATATCTCAATGACAACTAACAATTTAATTTTTCTCACCAATAGGTATCGATGCCCCTTCGGAATGAATTTCCAAATTTATTGCCCTTTGAGCTTCTCCAACCGGCAGAGCAACGTGTTCCATTTGTCTTCAATTCTCCCCATAGCGGCGCATATTATCCTGCCACATTTCTCGCATCCTCACATTTAGACACCACAACGATACGAACTTCTGAAGATGCTTTTGTGGATGAGCTTTATCTTAGTTCTATCCTGCTCGGCGCTCCCTTATTGCGGGCACATTTTCCTCGGGCTTATCTAGATGTCAATCGCCAGCCTTATGAGCTTGATCAACGCATGTTTGAAGAAAAGCTCCCATCCTACACAAATGCCCACTCAGTGCGCGTTGCAGCAGGTTTGGGAACTATCCCACGAATTGTGAGTGAGGGAAAAACAATTTACCCGGGCAAAATCCCGTTAAAAGTCGCATTTGATCGTATAGAATTACTTTACAAACCATATCACCATGCCTTGCAAAAACTGCTTATCCAAACACGTGATAAATTTGGCTTTGCTGTTTTAATAGATTGCCACTCGATGCCAAGCGGGATGAATTTCAACGATCAGCCCTCAAGAGCAGACTTTATAATTGGCGATCGCTTTGGACGCTCATGTAGCAATGCATTTGCAGCCGAGGCCATATTCAAATTGCAAGATTTAGGCTTTGATGTAGCTTACAACAAACCCTATGCCGGTGGATATATCACCGAAAATTATGGCAATCCGTCACAAGGATTTCATGCCATTCAAATTGAATTGAACCGCGCTTTATATATGGATGAAAGCACCATACAAAAGAAAGCAGGTTTTAATATCTTACAATCAGATTTATATGGCTATTTAGCTGAATTGACTTCATTGCCAGACAGTATTTTTTCTTCTCCACCATTAGCAGCTGAATAAAGCAGATATTATCAAATCAAAAATAGACAAGCTGAATATTCGTTATAAACTATTGTAAATTATAGCGAATATAAAACTCTAACTGTGTATGTAGTTTGACTTGAATTAACATCGGAGACCGTTGTGATTATCAATCCTGAAACTCTTAAAAAAATGGCGGCGGCAGCGGCACGAGAAACTTTACCCCGTTTTCGTCAGTTCAATGAAATTGATAATAAATACACAGTCGGCTTTGACCCCGTAACAGAAGCTGACCGCGCCGCCGAGCGCGCCATCCGCGCCGTCATCAAGTCCGAATTTCCAAGCCATGGCATTATCGGGGAAGAATATGGCTCAGAAAATGAAAATAACAGCCATATATGGATTATTGACCCGATTGATGGCACCCGCGCCTTTATTTCGGGACTACCAGTTTGGGGAACACTAGCAGGATTGACCATAGACGGCGTTGCTCAAGCTGGCTTTATGTCCCAGCCCTTTACAGGTGAACTTTATTACAGCGATGGTATCGGCAGCTACCTTGAGCACGGTGAGCACGGCAAGCGTGTGTTGGCCACAAAGCAAACAAGAGAGCTCTGCGACGCAACCCTATTCACAACCACGCCAGAACTCTTCAAAGATAAGAAAAAAGAAAATTTTGAAATATTGCGTGGACAGGTCCGCTTAACACGTTACGGTGTCGATTGTTATGCTTTTGCCATGCTAGCAGCGGGCTTTGCTGATATTGTTGTAGAAACAGGATTGCAAGCATATGATATAGCTGCACTTATTCCTATCATCGAAAAAGCCGGCGGCATTGTCACTACTTTTGAAGGCAGCCGTGCAGAAAACGGTGGTGATATTATTGCAGCGGCAACTCCTGAATTGCATGCTGCAACCCTAAAAATATTGAATCAATAATTATTGAATTAATATTTACACTTGCACAAAATCAACTTTGATTTTGTGCAAGTCCTTTAAAACCTAGCTTTTCGGCACTGAATTTTCTACCTGTCGAGACGAAGTCTGCGATGTCCCTGGAATAAATGCTTCCAGCGCTGCTAAAAACTGGTCTCTATAGAAGTCCGCCTCATGTATCAGATCATGTTTTGCACCATCAATTGTAACACAGATACCGTTACGTAACTCTCTGGCGTAAAGTTCAATTGCATCAGCAGACACAATACGGTCATTCCCCGCTGCCACTAAAAGAATGGGTGTAGTGAGCTTATTTATAAAATCTCTATGTGAAACTTCTCTTGAGGTTTTTAAAGCTTCATAAAGCCACAAATAGCTTGGCGCCCCCAGTGACAGATGTTCATGATCTGCCAACATACCCAATCTGCGTTCATAACGAATCTTATCGCTTGTATATGGATTATCTTTTAAGTTTACTTGTTTTCTACGATGGAAGAGTTTTGTCACAGAGAAGCTACCGCAGCCGATCCAACGCAGAACAGAGATCAAACGAAACAGATTATTATTCGCCCTAACTCCACCTGCCAGTCTAATCAGTGGTGTGACGAGCACAACGCGTTCTATCTGGTGGTCAAAGTCCTGCAAAGCCTTTAAGGCTACAAGTGCTCCCGCAGAATGTGCCACAATAGAATAGGGCGCAGGACACTCTTTTAAAACAATATCCTGCATAAATTGTTTTAAATCACGGTTGTAATCGCTAAAACGTCTGACATGCCCGCGTGATGGATCTTTGAGTAACCGTTCTGATCCTCCCTGCCCGCGCCAATCTAATGTTGCGACACAAAATCCAAGCTTATTCAAATAGGTTATTAATTCAAAATAATGCTCAATACTCTGATTGCGCCCATGTAAGAGCAGAATAGTACCCCGATTTTCAACGTCTTTATGTCCACTTTGAGCGCCGAAAATAGCATAACGAATACGCTTGCCATCAAAACTACGCATAAATTCAGTACGCACATATTCAGGTGCCGGATTATCTGTTGTTTCCCATAATTGAGCAATTTCAGCACTCACGTCCATTACCGTACTCATCATTACAAATTACTGAGATTATTTTAGTTTATTTAATTCCCAATGTGTAAACAATCCAAACTTAGATATTATTAATTTGCAAAGAAAAAGCCGGAAGCGTTATGCGCCTCCGGCTAATAACTACCGATTAAAGGGACGTTTAATCGCTAGTTAATTGACTATTTACAAGAATTTATCATCGACGCCCTATTCTGCGTTCACCTTTGATCTGTCCGCTGCGACCATCGACAATTAGCATGACCTGACGACCATGTCGTTTTGAGGCTGAAACGAAATAATTGCCACGATCAAACCTCATCGAGCGTACTTTATAGCCACGGCGTTGCATGATACGTGAGACCTGCTGCGGCTTGAGAATATGGCGCTTGGCGTTATAGCCCCTGTCATTATGATGATAAGAATAACGAACATCGATCTTGAGGCCATGATCTGACGCTGTAGCGGAACCAAGACCAGCAAAAGCCAGTGTCAAAGCGGTGGCTGCAAGTAAAATAACTTTTTTCATCGTTATGACCTTTATTCTAAATTTAAATTCGCCAAGGGAATAACCCCTGCTTGTTGAAAATAAATATAAGGGATCATACCTGAACACAGGCCAAAACAGGCATTCATCTTCGGTTCATAAACTGCGAATTTTATAGTTCAAATATATTTACCAATAGAATTCATGATTAAAGTTCTTGAAATCATGAATTCTATTCCCACATAAATCATGCGGTTGCCAATATGGGACCGTCGGCATGAAAAGTTCGCCACTCAGGGAGCTTTGCCGCCAAACGCTAATATTGTCGCTCATAGGAGGGCTTAACAATGCGTCCAGTAGATTTTACACCACTTCACCGTTCAACCGTTGGTTTTGATCGTCTTTTTTCCATGCTAGATACGCTTGCACAGCCGGAAGGTACACAGTCATATCCGCCTTATAATATTGAGCGGACTGGAGAAAATGCTTATCGTATCACCATGGCGGTCGCTGGTTTTTCTGAAAATGAAATCGAAATCGAAGCACATCGCAATCAGCTTACTGTTAAAGGCGAAAAGTCGGATACTGAAGCGAAAGAAAATTCAGAACTGCTCTATCGAGGCATAGCGTCTCGCGCTTTTGAGCGCCGTTTCCAGCTTGCAGATTTTGTTGAAGTGGAAGGTGCCAATCTTAAGAACGGCTTGCTCCACATCAATTTAAAACGTGAAATACCAGAGCAGATGAAACCACGTAAAATCATGGTTTCCCAGCTTGGAAACGAAACAGCACAGGAAATCTCTGCTGCTGCCAAGCACTAATCTAATATAATAGCAGTTACAAAGCGGCGTTTAAAACGCCGCTTTTTTATCAATTCATTACGCTATCAACGCGCCAAGCTGATCTACTTCATCTTGCGTATTGGCAAAGCTTGTAACAAAGCGTGCAAAAACTTCTTCATCCATCACTTTATGCATTTCTGCATGTGGCGGGTTCCAATCATAAAAATGCACGCCTGCTTTTTGCAACCGCTCAAAAACTGTGCGCTTCATAATTGCAAAAACCTCATTGGCTTGAGGCTTCCAAGCCAAACGCAACTGACTGGAATTCGTAATGTGCTGTGCTAATTTTTGTGCCAAGTCATTGGAATGCCGAGCCAGATCCAACCATAAATCATCTTGCAAATAGGCATCAAACTGGGCTGCCACAAAACGAGTTTTTGAATAAAGCTGAGCCGCTCGTTTACGGATGAACGGTAAATCTTTTGCACTGTCAGGGTTCATAAAAACCAAAGCTTCTGCACACCAGCACCCATTTTTAGTGCCGCCAAAAGAAACAATATCAACCCCTTGGCGCCAAGTCATATCTGCCGGAGAAACATCAAGCGACACAAGCGCATTTGCAAATCTGGCACCATCAAGATGTAACGGCAAACCATGGCTGTGGCATATGGAAGATATTTCTGCAATTTGCTCAAGCGAATATAGTGTACCAACTTCAGTTGACTGGGTAATTGTAACAGCCATTGGCTGACCTGCATGAATAAATGCCGGATTAAACCGCTTAAGCTCACGCTTTAAATTCTCTGGATTAATACGACCAGCTGCACCATCAACAGGATGAAGCCGCGCCCCATTGGTAAAATACTCTGGCGCTCCGCACTCATCTTCAATGACATGTGCTTCACGATGACACAGAGTTACCCCGCCAGGGCGGTTGACACTCGCAAGTGCCAGCGAATTTGCGGCAGTTCCTGTAGAAACGAAATAAACCGCAACCTCGCGTTCGAATAGCTCATTAAATTTGGCTTCGACTTTTTTGTCCAGCTCACTAGCGCCATAAGCTGCTGCAAAGCCGCCTGCGTGTTGCGTCAGGCTTTCAGCAATTTTTGTATGGGCACCAGCCCAATTGTCCGAGGCAAAATGCACTTCAATCAACTCCCGCTTATAACTGCCAATGCTTAACTGAGCACATACTTATGATGAAATCAGCGATATCGTCTAGTATTGATTGATTTTGTTACCAAATAATACTAGTCGGCGCTCAATAATTATAAATATGATCTTCTGAATTAATCCAAATGGAAATAGTCAGCACGTCCTTTTGGCGCTGAAATGTCTTCATAATTGTGTTTTTGTGTTGCCCTACGCACAACATCAGCGCCAGCAAGTTCGTCAGCAGGATATTTTGCCAATAATTCCTGTAAGCTGACAGGTGCAATCCGGACAATTCTATTATTTCCACCCGCCAAAGGAGCACTGTCAACAGATTGGCTTGCTTGGATATCACTATCAAAAGACAAGTCGTTGAAGATCGTCCGAATTGGCTTTTCAACATAAAAGGCTAATTTTCTTTTGCCAGCACTGCTCAGATTGATGCCGTCACTGGCCCGCAAAACAGCGTTTTGACCATTAATGTCCACACCGTTAATGATTGCATTGCCATCATCATCCGCAAAACCTCCAACAACATCAGTATAAATTCCGCCATTTTTTATAGTGATATCACGATATGCAGCATTAAAAGCCAGCATATCATGTGTCATATCGGTAGACTTAAACGGCACCTGCCCAACCCATATGAATGGATATCCGGCATCCTTAATTGTTTTTGAAAGCGTTAACCCTCTAAGCTCATATTCCTTGAGCCAATCCTCGCTTAAAAGTCGAAAGGTTTTGTCATTCACACTGATCGGCTGGCGGTCATTGGCACCTACCATAATAATGACTACTGCGGGATCTTCCTCATCCAAAATGGCCTGAACATTCTTATTCCAGTCATAATGATCGGTACGCACCAATCCGGAGGAGTCATATATACGTTCCTGTACCCTGATATTCGCATTATCACGGAATGCTTCTATAAGCCCCTCTGCTAACCCCCTCGCCATAAAATCGCCAATCACCAAAATCAATCTGGCATCGTCACGTTTTTGAGCTGGTGGTTTTTGCTGAATTTGAGGAATTGGAATAATTGCCAAAGGCAGTGTTACAGGCGCCGCTCGTTTTGGCGTTTTTGACTGGGCTGGCGGTCTGCTCTTTCTCACTGGTGCAGATGGTTGAGTTGGCTGGGCTTGCTTTTCACCAAACAACATATCAAATAATGTTCTTGGACGAGCCTCGACATTATCCGGAATGACTGACAGCACTACAAATAGCGAGATGAATGCCACGGCACAACGCCATAGCATTTTTTTAAACAAAAGATGCAATCTTAAATTTGCATTCATAACAGCCCAAACTTAAAATTAGCGTCTACGTAATACTGTTAGCACTTCCTTGCTTGGATGTCCGTCAGCCGTCATGCCATTTCTTTGCTGAAATGCCACAATAGATGCACGTGATCCTGAACCGATTTTACCATCAATTTCACCATCATAATAGCCAAGTGCTTTCAGATGTGTCTGTAGCTCATGCCGTTCTTTCATCGTGATCGGCGTAAAAGGTCTGTTCCAGTCATTGATAGGGCCATGATAGCCACCAATACGATCAGCTAGCAGGCCCACAGCTAACGCATATTTATCAGCATTGTTATAGCGCTTGATAACATTGAAATTCTTAGTCATCAGATAAACAGGCCCCGTACGTCCATCCAGAACCTTCAATGTTGCTGGTTCACTCAAATCTGGAAATGGACGCCCATTAGCACGCTTCAAACCAAGTTTTTGCCATTCACCAATGCTCAAAGTGCCTGAAGGAAATTTACGGCCCGCCGGTAGCACCACTTCATAGCCCCAGCCTTTGCTACTCTGCCATCCGTTACGACGTAACAGATTTGCTGCAGTTGCCAGAGCATCAGGAACAGAATTCCAGATATCACGCTTGCCATTACCATCCATATCAACCGCATAGGCCTGATAACTGGTTGGAATAAATTGCGTGTGCCCCATAGCGCCAGCCCATGAACCTGATAAATGGTTACGATCTATGTCACCTGTTTGCAAAATTTTCATCGCTGCAATCAGCTGCGTACGGCCAAATTTTGCACGTTTAGGATCAGCATAGGCTAATGTTGCAAGCGAGCGGACAACATCTCTCAATACGTCGTCTTTTTTAAGAATTGCTCCATAGCTACTTTCCATGGACCAAATTGCGAGCAGGATATTTCTGCTGACACCATATTGTTTTTCAATACGATCAAGCCATGGCCCCCATTTTTTAGCCATTGCCTGCCCGTCAAGAACAGTCGTTTCATTGACGCGATTGTCCATATAATTCCATACAGGGTCAACAAATTCTGGTTGAAAACGTGCCTTTTCCAACACAACAGGGTCCGGTGCGGTCACACCCTTGAAGGCTAAATCAAAGGTCTTGGGCGAGACGCCTTGTTGAATAGCTGTATTACGGAAGTTCGCAACCCACTGGCGGAATTTGGCATCCGCGGATGCACCAACCGTTGACAATCCCAAGGTAAGAGCAGCCATTGCGATTGCTACAGTTAATCGCAAAGATCTGTTGGCTTTCCAGCTGAATGGAAATCGCAGCATTTGTGAGTTTCCCTTCCGTTCAAAACGTTCATAAAATTAAATTTCAATCTACAAAATGCATGAGTGCTTATAATGGCATCTGGTTAGCATTTGGTTTACCATTTGCTTTTTATTTAAAATTCATAAAACGTTCAAACTTAGTAAGAATGTGAAGCTTAATGTGATAAAAAACGAGCTTATTCTGCCACTTTTGACTTTTAAATGACGTATACTTAGTATTTGCACGCTTGTAGTTATTAGAGTTTAAGGAACAGTATGTCTTCACCGAAAAAAATACGTAAAGCAGTCTTTCCGGTTGCAGGTCTGGGTACTCGTTTTCTTCCCGCGACAAAGTCTGTCCCAAAAGAAATGCTCACGGTTGTTGACAAACCAGTCATTCAATATGTTGTCGATGAGGCACGAGAGGCAGGGATTGAGCATCTCATTTTTGTCACCGGCCGCAACAAAGCAGTTATTGAAGATTATTTTGACGCTCAGGTCGAACTTTATCACACGCTTGAACAACGTGGTAAATTGCAAGATCTAGAACATTTGCAAAACATCCAACCGCAGCCTGGCACCACGAGCTTCACCCGCCAGCAGGAACCCCTTGGCCTTGGTCATGCTGTTTGGTGCGCGCGCGAATTGGTTGGTGACGAACCTTTCGCGCTTTTATTACCAGATATGGTTATGCAGTCGAAACGTGGCTGTCTCGCTGAAATGGTCGAGCTCTATGAGCAGACCCAGAATAATATCATTGCGGTACAGGAATGCCATCCCGAAGAAGCTCATAAATACGGCATTGTCGGACGTGGTGAAGATGTGGCCCACGGCTTTAAAATCAACCAAATGGTCGAAAAGCCAGCCAAAGGTACCGCTCCGTCCAATCTTTATATTAATGGCCGTTATATTCTGCAGCCAGAAATTTTCAAGCTATTGCAGAATCAAGAACGCGGTGCAGGCGGAGAAATTCAACTCACCGATGCCATGTTGAAACTTGCAGAATTGCAAGAATTCTACGGTTTCCGCTACGAAGGACGGACCTTTGACTGCGGCTCGAAAGAAGGTTTCATTGAGGCGAATGTGGCCTTTGCACTCTCACGTGCGGATATTAGGCCTAATATTGAAAGCAACCTGAATATGCTCATCAAAGAAATCAAGCTAAGTTCTTGATTTAATCAAAAAAGCCCCGCAGTGCGGGGCTTTTTTCTGATCAGACAATTGGCTTAATAGCGACCCATGCGGTTCCAGCAACAAGACCAACAAAAATGATTAATCCAACGATATTGTTCGACTTGAATAGTTTCAGACACTGATCAGGATTATCAATATCCAGCACATTAATTTGCCTGAACAAATGCGCACCAGCTGCGACTAAACCGGCAAGCGCAGGCATCGGCACCTCTGCAACCGCAAATGCTCCTGCAAAAAATGCCAAAGCACCACCATAGAGAAACATCAAAGCAGTCTTGGTATGTTTACCAAACAGTCTCGCTGTTGATTTGACACCAACCAGCGCGTCATCTTCCTTATCTTGATGCGCATAAATCGTGTCATAGCCAATAACCCAAAGGATTGAGCCTATATATAGAAGGAACGGCGATAACGATAATGAGCCGGCAACCGTTGCCCAGCCCATGAGGGCTCCCCATGAAAAAGCAAGCCCCAAAACAAATTGCGGCCAATTGGTAATTCTTTTCATAAAAGGATATGCCGCGACAATCAGCAAGGAAACAAAGCCAAGCATAATGCTGAAATAGTTAAACATCAGCAAAACAACCAAGCCCACCAGCGCTTGGGCAACTAAAAAAAGCTTGGCATGGCGGCTACTGACCTGGCCTGAAGGCAAAGGCCGTGAGCGTGTACGATCGACCTGTGCATCAATATCCTGATCAACGAGATCATTATAAGTGCATCCGGCTCCCCTCATAGCGACGGAACCGATCAAGAATAACAACAAATGCCACCATGATGGCATGACAGACAGCCAATCATCACCAGGCTTTGCACCAGCACCTGCAACCAAAGCGGCGGCCCACCAACAGGGCCACATTAACAACTGCCAGCCAATCGGCCTGTCCCAGCGCGCTAATTGCGCGTAAGGCCATAGAGAGGATGGCAAAATTTTATAGACCCAATGGCCGGAAGGAGCATCTTTTACTCTACCGCGTGCAGTCCGGCTCTGCAGCTCAGTGTCACTTGCACCATTTAATTCATTCATAGAATGCCCCATATCGCCTAGGTTCGAACTATCGACTGCGTAAAGTGCAGGAAAACAGCCAGAAAGAATAAGAAATATACTCTCTGGCCTTGCCTGTTCAGCTGAACGACAATAGACAGTTTTACATTATCTCTCCCATACCGCTACCTTCAAATCGGAGCAAGCAATGAAAGTCCTGTTAATTGGTTCTGGTGGCCGCGAACATGCATTGGCATGGAAAATTTCTGCATCACCCTTACTGACAAAGCTCTATTGTGCACCAGGCAATCCAGGAATTGCTCAATTCGCAGAGCTGGTTGATTTAGATACTGACAATCATCAGACAGTGATCGACTTCACATTATCCCATCAAATTGATCTGGTTGTTGTAGGTCCGGAAGCACCATTGGTCGCGGGGATTACAGATATTCTCAAAAAAGCCGGTATTCGGGTATTTGGGCCGTCCAAAGCGGCAGCCCAACTTGAGGGATCGAAAGGTTTCACCAAGGATCTCTGTGCCCGATATAATATTCCCACCGGCGCTTATGGTCGTTTCAACAATGCGCCTAAAGCCAAAGCCTATACACGCGCGCAAAGTCTGCCCATCGTTATCAAAGCGGATGGCCTCGCTGCGGGTAAAGGTGTTGTCATAGCAACAACTGCAGAAGAAGCAGCAGATGCCATTGATGCTTGTTTTGAAGGTGCATTTGGACAAGCAGGCTCCGAGGTTGTTGTCGAGGAATTTCTGCACGGCGAAGAAGCCAGCTTCTTCTGCCTCAGCGACGGTAAAACCGCTCTTGCTTTTGGATCCGCACAAGATCACAAGCGTGTTGGCGATGGTGATACAGGACCGAATACTGGCGGAATGGGCGCTTATTCACCAGCACCTATTATGGATGAGGCAATGACACAACGTGTCATGCAAGAGCTGATTGAACCTACTTTAAAAGGTATGAATGAGATTGCTGCGCCCTTCAGCGGTGTTTTATTTCTGGGCTTGATGATTAATGAAAAAGGCCCTCAGCTTATTGAATATAATACCCGCTTTGGTGATCCGGAATGTCAGGTTTTGTTGTCACGTTTGAAAAGTGATGTTTTGCCGATTTTAGTGGCTTGCGCCGATGGTAAGCTGGATCAGTGTACTGTTGAATTTAGTGACGATACGGCTTTAACTGTAGTCATGGCGGCAGAGGGCTATCCTGCTTCTCCAAAAAAAGGAACAGTCATCAAAAATCTCGCTAATGCCGAGAGCAAGCCCGATGTTAAAATATTTCACGCCGGAACAGCGCTCAAAGATGGTGATTTGATAGCTAATGGTGGCCGTGTGCTCAATATAACAGCCACCGGACAAAATGTAACTGAGGCGCATGATAAAGCATATCAGGCCCTGAAAGCTATTGATTGGCCGGAAGGTTTTTACCGCTCAGATATTGGCTGGCGGGCTATTGCACTCGAAAAGAGTAATTTATAGTTTCATCGAGCTGATGCATATCTAAAAGGCGGATTGTAATCCGCCTTTTTTACAGTCACTGAAATTTTATAATATAGCAATTTTGGTCAGCGCTTAAAAACAGCAACTGTGCGGCCATTATTGTCCAGAAGATTCAGCTCCTTGCCTCCCTTGGCAAGACGGTAAACACTGGCTGTATCGAAAACATCAAACAAACGACGCTCTTGATTTGCAATATTACGATCCAAACAAGCCATGCGCGTTACACCCATGCGGCTTGTTTTAAATGCATTATCACGGAAATCCACTTCGCCAAAATAACGGTTACAACCACTAAAGCCGCTTAGCTTCCCGTCTTTCGTAACTTGCATCTTGATGTCTTCCTTGCCAGTCACTGGCTTTCCATCCAAGGAAACCGCAACCCATCCGCCAAAAATAACACCTTTTTGTGTATGTCTTTCTTCATCACTTACGCGCTGAAGTATAAGATTAGTATTCTGATCGCGCTCTAAAACCGTATAGCGTTCATTTGTTGTAAACCATACGCGACCGTCAATTTTAATATCGGCTTGTAAAACATACTGGTGACCACGCTGAATTTTTTTGTCATTATACTTCAAGCGGAATTTTACGGGCACACTGGAACGGATACGCTCAGATGACTTAGCTATGACCTTGCCTTGGCGGCTATTTTTCATTGTCTCAACAAGTCTGACTTCTAAAACAGCCTTAGGAGGAAGAGCCATCCGCTCCATATAAGTTGCGGTTCCTTCCAGATAAGCAGTCTTTGAAAATGCTTTTACAGGGTGGATGACAAGCATAGCAAGCGCAAGCAAAGCCAAAGTGATATGCCAGAAATAGCGCGTTTTCGAAGCTTCAGTGATCATATGGCATCCTTTATCTTAAACAATATCCACTTATAAACTCGTCTAATATAAAATAGTTTCAGATGTTTATAAATTTTCTCAGTGTTTATTAGTCGAATTATTATGAACCTTATATGAACTAACGGCTCTCATAATAAGTTTTCGTGAGATATTTTTTTCAAAAGAGCTTGCGCCCTGCAAATGTGTGGCGCATCACTATGAAAAATCGCACAGGATAAAAGGCAGCGCAGTGGAATCGCAAGTCAACAAACTCTCACAAGAGCAACTCAATAATATTGAGACAATTTCCGGTAAACTTACCCACTCTGATACATTATCTGGTAGGGACCCCGGCTATCATCCTGATAATCTGAAGGCAGGTGTTATGGCAACGCCGGACAGCGCCGAAAAACTATCTCAATTATTAGCTTATTGTAATGCCCAAAATATTCCGGTTGTTCCTCAAGGCGGCCTGACAGGTTTGGTTGGTGGCAGCGTTTCCAAGTCTGGGCAGCTCATCATCAGCACTGCCCGCATCAATAAATTTATTGAAATTGACCCCATCAGCAATGTAGCGACCGTTGATGCAGGCGTCACACTCGAAGAATTACAAAATGCTGCTGCTAAATTTGACTTAAGTCCGGGCATTGATCTTCCATCACGTGGTAGTGCCACCATCGGCGGAATGTCCGCCACCAATGCAGGCGGCATTGAAGCTTTCCGTATGGGCACGATGCGAGATCGTATCCTTGGATCAATTTTTGTCAGAGCCGATGGCTCTATCGTAAATGATCTGGCTTTTGTTCTTAAAAATAATACCGGTTATGCTCTGACTGACCTGATTGTTGGCTCTGAAGGGACACTTGGCATTATCACCCGCCTTTCCATCAGGCTGGTGCCACTTCGTCCGGTTGCAGCCACTGCCTTGTTTGTTTTCCCAACCATTGAGGCTGTTTTGAAAGTGGCAGAGCATATGCGCCGCTATTTTGGCAGCTCATTGAGAGCAACGGAAGTGTTATGGCGTGAATTTGCTGAAGCAGTTGCCAAACAGCATGGTCGGCAGTTTTCAGATACGGGTCTTGGTGAAGGACAATTCTTGCTCTTAGCTGAAACAGAAGTTACCAGTCAGGGCAATGATGAAGAACGCTTTCTTTCTTGTTTGGAAGAATTATTTGAAGCAGGCTTGGTAGAAGACGCGGTCATCGCGCAAAATAATCAGCAGCGCGACTTTTTCTGGCTCATGCGTGAAGATTCCGATGTCGCGCTTCGCGGCTTCCCTCATATTCATAGTTTTGACATTTCAATACCGCTTGTGCATCTTGCTGAATATGCAGCGCGCATCGATCATGAACTGCGCCAACTCGCAAATAATCTTTCAATTTTCATTTTTGGGCATATAGGCGACGGCAATTTACACGTCATGATCGGCTCACAAGAACCGTTCTCATATGAGTCTGTCGAGGAGATTTTATATCCAGGCGTTCAAGAACAAGGTGGTGCCATATCCGCCGAGCACGGCATAGGCACAGAAAAGAAAAATGGCTTCAAGCGCTTTATCAGCCCGGAAAAGCAAGCTGCCATGATAGCAATCAAAAAAGCACTGGATCCGAATAACATTCTGAATCCAAATAAAATTATTGATATATCTTAAAAGCGTTCAGCTCAATTTCATGCAAATACGCGCATAGACAGAGATGCTAAAATATCTCTGTCTAATACAATATGGGTCAGCTGGAGCATTTAACAGTTAACTAACTATTTACAATCGGCTTCAGACGTATTCTACTCCCTAATTAATAGGATGGTTTTTCATCTGGGGAGCGTGTC
>CANQXU010000030.1 GCA_947627865.1 uncultured Paenochrobactrum sp.
GCTGCGGCTGAGCGAATGGCTGATTTGCTTGGAGAGGAAGTCGGTAAGACGGTCGGCTACCGGATGCGCATGGATAGCAAGCACTCCAAAGCAACGAAAATACTGGTCGTTACCGAGGGTGTTTTTACACGTATGATACTGGAAAACCCAGAGCTCGGTGGTGTTTCTGCCATTATTTTCGACGAATTTCATGAGCGCAGTCTGGATGCAGATTTTGGCTTGGCGCTTGCATTGGATGTACAATCAGCGCTGCGCGATGATTTGAAAATATTGGTGATGTCTGCGACTTTGGATGGTGCTCGTGTTGCGTCATTATTAGGTGATGCGCCTGTGATCGAGAGCGAGGGTCGCGCTTTTCCCGTTGAAATTTACTATCAGGATCGCAAAACTGATGATCGCATTGAAAATACGGTTGCAAAAACCATTCTGCAGACATTGTCTGATGAGACGGGGAGTATCCTTGCTTTTTTGCCAGGGCAGGGCGAAATTATCAGGACAATTTCACTTCTGGAAGGAAAACTGCCTGCGAATGTTTTGCTGGCGCCGCTTTATGGAGCTATGGATCCACGAGCGCAAGCTCAAGCAATTAAACCAGCGCCCAGTGGTATGCGAAAGGTCGTGCTGGCAACCTCTATTGCCGAAACATCGGTGACAATCGATGGCGTGCGTGTTGTAGTCGATTCTGGTCTGTCACGTTTGCCGAAATTTGAGCCAGCAACAGGATTGACCCGATTGGTCACGCAGCGCGCTTCCCGCGCAGCCGCTGATCAACGGGCTGGTCGCGCTGGTCGCACACAAGAAGGTATTGCAATCCGGCTTTGGCATGAAGGCCAAACTGCCTCATTGCCGGCATTCTCTCCTCCTGAAATTCTCGAGGCAGATCTGACGGGCTTTTTACTGGATTGTGCGGCTTGGGGTGTAACCGACCCGTCTTCATTAAGTTTACTTGACCTGCCCTCTCAAGCAGCATTGAAAGAAGCGCGCGATTTACTCATCAATTTAAACGCAATTGATGAAAGTGGACGCTTAACATCCATGGGAAACAAAATCCGGGAACTTGCTCTGCCACCACGGCTTGCACATATGGTGGTGAAAGCAGGTGAACGCGGTGAAGCATTGATAGCAGCGCAGTTGGCTGTTTTGCTTACAGAGCGTGGTTTGGGAGGGACAGATATTGATTTGGAAGTACGTTTAGCCCATTTTTTAAAAGAGCGGTCAGTTCGTGCAGACCGTGCACGCTCACTTGCTAAAAACATTGCAAGAAATCATCTTTCAGACACAGAGCACCAGACCTCATCGATCGGCAGAATCATGATTGATGCCTATCCTGACCGCGTTGCAAAAGCACGTGGTGCTGATGGTCAGTTTCTGCTGGCGAGTGGACGTGGTGGGGAGATTGATCTTCTATCGGCTATGAGTCGGCAGAAGTTTTTGGTTGTGGCCGATATGAGCGGCAGTGCAGGGCGCTCCCGCATCCTGTCTGCGGCTGCAATATCAGGTGAAGATATCAGGCATGCACTTGCTGCTGCATTCAATGTGCAGTTTAAAGTGAGTTATGATCTGGAGAAAAAGACGGTCAGAGCGAGGCAAACAGAGCAGATTGGAGCGATTGTTCTTTCTGAGAAGGCAATATCTATTGATGATAAAGATCAGGCAAACCAAGCTGTTATTCAGGCGGTGCGAACTCATGGTCTATCAATTCTGCCATGGAACAAAGAAGCTGAAACGCTTCGCCGACGATTGACTTGGCTGCATTTGGGGTTGGGCGATCCGTGGCCGTCAATGGATGATCATTACTTACTTGCCGAATTGGAGAACTGGCTGCTTCCATATTTAAATGGAGAAACGCAACTCGATAAGCTTTCAAAGCAATCAATACAAAATGGATTGATCAATCTGGTCCCCTATGAATTTCAACGCCGTATAGCAGAGCTTGCACCGACGCATTTTGAGGTTCCGACGGGTTCTCATATTCCTATTCGTTATGATGGGGACGAACCTGTTCTTGCTGTTCGCGTGCAAGAATTATTTGGCTTGAATATACATCCTGCCATTGCTGGTGGAAGGGTGCCGTTATTACTGGAATTATTATCCCCCGCACATCGTCCTATCCAGATTACTCGGGACTTACCCAATTTTTGGAAAGGCTCTTGGGCAGATGTTCGCTCGGATATGCGTGGTCGATATCCCAAACATGTCTGGCCGGATGAGCCTGCTCTTGCAATTGCGACTAAAAGGGCAAAACCGCGTGGTAGTTGAAATTTAAATGGACTGCGACGTGTTGGCGCAGATTATGTTGCTTTTTAGAGCTAATAAGGGGCATATGAGCAAAGGCAGCTAACACGGAGTCCATATGCAGATAGATGTAAATAACCGTGCATCCCACCTTTCTCGGCGCCCCCGCCTCAATACATTGGTGCGTGTGCGTTGGTTGGCGATTGCAGGGCAGACTGCCGCAGTTCTATTCGTTTCTCTTTATCTTAAATTCCCGTTTTTAGTCGGGATTTGCTTTGCCTTAATTGCTGCATCCGCTTGGCTCAATCTTTTTTTGACATTTCGCTTTCCGGTTAATTACAGGATGGGCGAAAATGCGGCCAGTCTTGTGCTGGCATTTGATATTTTACAGCTTGCAGGCTTGCTATATCTGACGGGTGGCTTGCAAAATTCTTTTGCAGTTTTGGTGGTTGTTCCGGTGATTATTGCAGCAACATCATTGCCCGCCCGTCACATTTTGATACTCGCAATATTGGTGGTTATTACCACAAGTTTGCTGGCGTTTTATTATCTGCCGCTCCCATGGTATGCGGATGAAGTTATTGACCTGCCTTTGTTGCTCGTAGCCGGCATGTGGTGCGCCATTATTTCTGCCTTGGGATTTACCGCAGTTTACGCCTATCGCATAGCTGAAGAAGCACGCCAGTTGGGCGATGCTTTAGCGGCAACAGAACTCGTATTACAGCGCGAACAACATTTATCAGCACTAGACGGTTTGGCTGCTGCTGCTGCTCACGAGTTGGGAACACCATTGGCCACAATCACATTGGTGGTTAAGGAAATGCAGCGCTCTCACGCAAAGGATCCGCAACTTGAAGATGATATTGCATTGTTGCATTCGCAAACGCAGCGGTGCCGTGAGATCCTGTTGCGCCTGACTAGCCTTTCCTCTGAAAATGAAGAGCATATGTCACGCCTGTCCTTGGCGTCATTGATTGAGGAGGTGGTGGCACCGCATCGTCACTTTGGAATCGATCTGGAAGTGGTTCAAAAAAATGGTGAGAAGCCCGAGCCAATTGTCAGGCGCAATCCTGGATTGCTTTATGGTCTGGGAAATCTCATTGAAAATGCCGTCGACTTCGGCCATGAGCGTGTCATCGTGACGTGGGGGTGGAGCGAGGCTAATATTAGTGTCATAATTCAAGATGATGGCGCTGGTTTTAAGCCAGAAATTCTGGATCGTATTGGTGAGCCTTATACGACCAGTCGTGATAATACGCATCACGGAGGCGGTTTAGGGCTTGGGTTGTTTATAGCGAAAACTTTATTGGAGCGCTCTGGCGCTAAAATCAGTTTTCATAATAGAAATTCACCGGGAGAGGGAGCTGAAATACGGATCGTCTGGCCAAGGAGTACAATTTCGATTAATTGATTTTAACGGCCTATTAAGCAGAGTTTTGGGTTTCTATGGCTGAAATAAGTCAAAAATGCAGTAAACTATCAATGCCTATTTGACTTTTTGCCGCAGCCCTACAATAAAGAAATAAAAGTGAAGAGTAGGACAACCTGATGACCGAATCAGATCAGGACGCCAGCGAGATTATCGGCGAAGATTCGACACTCCTGTTGGTTGATGATGACAAGCCTTTCTTGCAGCGTTTAGCGCGAGCAATGGAAGGCAGAGGGTTTACTGTCACAACGGCTGAGTCCGTTGAAGAAGGTATCGCAGCAGTTAGATCCGCAGCGCCAGCATATGCCGTTGTTGATATGCGGTTGGGCGATGGTAACGGCCTTGATATTATCGAGGTTATTCGAGCAAAACGCGCTGATACCCGCGCCATTGTTTTGACCGGTTATGGTAATATTGCCACGGCGGTCAATGCTGTTAAACTTGGGGCAATTGATTATCTGGCCAAACCGGCAGATGCGGATGAAGTTTTTGCCGCTCTTACGCGTAAGGCAGGTGAGAAAGTAGCCTTACCGGAAAATCCGATGTCTGCTGATCGTGTCCGTTGGGAACATATTCAGCGTGTATATGAAATGTGCGAACGTAATGTCTCTGAAACGGCTCGACGATTGAATATGCATCGCCGTACATTGCAGCGTATATTGGCAAAACGCGCTCCGCGTTAAATTTCTACCTTCCGGCTAAACGGAAGTTTATAAGGCTGTGCAATATGGCGCGGCCTGCATGGCAGATGCTAAAAATGGCAGATGTTTAAAAATGCAAGCATAATTCTGAGCTTATTGACGACTGAGGCATAATTGCTTGGCTAGCTTTTAAAGCATCACAGGTCTACATCACCTTCCAAAACTTCATATCCGGCCATCTCTAATCTCGCTAGTCTTGCGGCACCGTTGCGTGCAAAACGTAAGGTTAAAGCTTTGCGTGTGGCTGGCGCTGCTTTTTCAAGTGGTGCATCACGTAAAATCGCTGCTCCATAATTATCGGCAGTGATCAGGCCGCAGTCGGATGGAAATATGTCTGTAGGAACCCCTATATGGCTGGCGAAAAATAGCCGATCACAATATTGGCGATAATTATGCCATTTTTTATCAGTTCGGAAATCTTCGATAGAGGATTTTATCTCAGTAATCCAAATCTCACCATTGGGAAGAAGCGAGACAATGTCTGCGCGTCTGCCGTCGGCTAATGGGAGTTCTGGGATGCTGGAAATATTCATATCCCGAAACAGCCGCATAGTTCCACGTCTTATAAACATTGCCAATTCTGATTGGCGTCGGTCAGTAAGCGGATCTGCCAGAGAGGGAGTTATAATAGCCATTGGTTTAATATTATAGTGCCGTCTCCTCTTTTCAAGATAGATCCGTCTTCGATGGTTACTGGTTTTACTTATTTAGAAAGTAATAATTTTGGCGGTTATGGTTAGTGATTGGTTAAATATTTATAGGTAACAATTCTTTTATGGTGGTTTTCGATCTAGTTGTGATTTGGTTTTGCTGGATGATTTAACCAATTGGCATTTGTAAAAAAGAACCGGTTTTGGGGGAGCAATGCGAAGAAAACTAATAATGCTCATGGTCGCTCTGGGGGGAGGGAGCCTGGCTGGTTGCTCAACAATGGGTGAGACACCAAAACTTGCTACATATCAGTCAGTTAAGGATGCAGGCTATACAATTCCGGCTATTAATAACTCTAAAATACCGGATCAATATCGGCGCCAGATGGTGCGTTATGAGACAACGCAGAAGCCGGGTTCGATAATAGTCGATGCTAGGGAAAAATATCTTTATTATGTGATGCCTGACAATAAAGCCATGCGCTATGGCATTGGTGTGGGGCGTGAAGGTTTTTCTTGGTCTGGAAAGGCGGATGTTGCAGCCAAACGCGAGTGGCCGACATGGACGCCTCCTGTACCTATGATCAAGCGTCAACCGGAATTGGCGAAATATCGCAATGGTATGAAGCCTGGATTACAAAATCCGCTCGGCGCCCGGGCTCTTTATCTGCATAATAAAGGCGGCGATACAGGTTACCGAATACACGGAACACCGGAATGGTGGTCGATTGGTAAAAATGTCTCATCAGGCTGCATTCGCTTAATGAATCAGGATATTATAGATTTGTATGAGCGCGTTGATAAAGGCGCAAAAGTGACAGTTCTTTAAGTTAAGCTTTATGGCTGGGTAACGAAATGACTTTATAATACCAGCTGAATTCAGATACAAAAAGCCGCTCCAAAGAGCGGCTTTTTTTGTTTGATTTTAAAAATTAGATGGCTTCAACCTGCTGCACTTCAGGTACAAAATGCTTAAGAAGATTTTGAATACCGTGCTTAAGAGTTGCGGTTGATGATGGGCAGCCCGCGCAGGCGCCTTTCATATGCAGATAGACAGTGCCTTTTTCAAAGCCGCGGAACGTAATATCGCCGCCATCTTGTGCAACGGCTGGACGTACACGCGTATCAAGAAGTTCCTTAATAACATCAACGATTTCTGCATCTTCTGCATCGAAGAATTCATCTTCACCATGATCAGCACTTGCAGCCTGCGCACCAGCCATAACAGGTGCACCTGACATGAAATGCTCCATGATCGTGCCGAGAATGGCTGGTTTTAGGTGCTGCCATTCAGCGCTGTCCTTGGTGACGGTGATAAAATCATAGCCGAAAAACACGCCCGTAACACCGGGTACAGCGAAAAGTTTAGCAGCTAAAGGCGAAACTTCCGCCGCATTATCAGCATCACGAAAATCAGCTGTGCCTTCTTCCATGACTACTTTTCCAGGCAGGAATTTCAAAGTAGCGGGATTAGGGGTTGTTTCTGTCTGGATGAACATTTCTAGCTCCCTGTTGGGGTCTGCAGCTTTAAAGATCGAATTCATGCCGAATTGGTAAGGGGAACGGCAAAGTATTGTAAACTAGAACCATTCTAATATACTGATCGGATATAATATGCAATCAAATTTGCAGCTTATTGTTGACTGTTTAAGTCAATATAGTGCCGTTAAGTGACAGCTTCAATGTCCTCATCCAGCAAATTGGCGGGAATGATGGTAGCAGGAATTGGAAAAGTAGAACCACGTCCGGTAATGGATTGGATCAGAGGGCCTGGGCCTTCCTTGCTGGAACTGGCTGCCAATACCAGAATCGCAATGTCCTGATCTTCTTCAATCAATATGCGTAACTCTTCTGTTTTCTCGCCTTCACGGACGATCAGTTCAGGTTCTATGCCGTGTTTTTCACGGACATTGAGTGCATATTTTTCCAATGTTGCACGCGCGCGTTCTTGAGATTCTGTCCGCATGATCTCGCCAACGCCCAAAAAGTGTTGGAAATCTGTGCTGTCGACGACATAAAGCAGAACGAGTACGCCATTTGTATTTTTGGCACGATGTGCAGCATAAGTGACAGCACGCCCGCATTCAGGCGTGTCATCAATGATAACCAGAAACTTACGACGGTGGCCGTCTTCACGGCTTAATCTTTTTGATACCATGAGCTTAATCTGCCACCGTCATTGTTTTGCTGCAAGAGTTTAAATGCACTAATTTTGTAGAAAACCTACGATGTCACGCACATCATGCATCGTTTTTTCTGCAAGCTCACCAGCTCTTTCGCCACCATCACGCAGAACCTGATCAATATAAGCAGGGTCTTCATTGAGTTTACGCATCTCTTGCGTAATCGGTGACATTGTCGCAACCGCAAGCTCTGCCAAAGAAGCTTTAAACTCCGAAAACTGCTTGCCACCAAATTCACGGCAAGTTGCCGCTTTATCTTGTCCGGCCAATGCCGCATAAATCCCGACCAGATTGTCCGCTTCCGGACGGCCTTCCAGACCTTCAACCTCTGACGGAATGGCATCTGCATCCGTCTTTGCCTTGCGGATTTTCTTGGTGATTGTATCCGCATCATCAACCAGATTAATGCGCGATAAATCAGACGGGTCTGATTTGGACATCTTCTTAGTGCCGTCGCGCAATGACATAATACGCATGGCAGGGCCGGAGATCATGGGTTCGGTGATCGGGAAAAAACCGTTGATAGTTTCATCACCGGATTTCATCTCAATGCCAACACCCAATTGCTCAATGCGGCTGGAATAGTCATTGTTGAATTTCTGCGCAATGTCGCGCGTCAATTCTAAATGTTGTTTTTGATCATCACCAACAGGCACATGCGTTGCACGATATAGCAAAATGTCGGCAGCCATGAGGCTTGGATAGGCGAGCAGACCAAGTGAGGCATTCTCGCGATCTTTACCTGCCTTATCCTTAAATTGCGTCATGCGGTTCATCCAACCGATACGGGCAATGCAGTTAAATACCCATGCCAGTTCAGCATGTTGTTTGACGCGGCTTTGATTGAACACGATGTTTTTTTTCGGGTCAATTCCGGCTGCAATATAAGCAGCAGTGATTTCGCGTGTTGCCTTTAGGAGTTCAACCGGATCAGGCAATATGGTCAGGGCATGCATATCAACAACGCAGTAAATACACTCATGTGTTTCCTGCAATTCAACCCAACGCTTTATTGCACCAAGATAGTTGCCAAGATGCAGATTGCCGGTTGGTTGTGCGCCTGAGAAAATGCGCTCTTTAAAGCCGCTCATAATATTTTAATCCCTAAAGCTGGTGGAGAGCAGGGCGAACTCAGCCTGTTTCTAATTGGCTGGGCTCTCTTGGTTACAAGAAAAGCGACGTATGTGGTTTGGACGCATGCGGACGCTTTCCTACGCAGTTTATGTCACGGTGAAATGACAATGCGACAGATAAAACAAAGTATTTAAAAGTTCGTACTAAACCTTAAAACACCCTGAATGTTAAAATGACAGCCCTGCGCTTTTATAAGCAAAGGGCTGCCATATTTATTTGGTGCCAGACTATGCAGACACAATCAAGCAGAAATATTGATTATGCAGCATCTGGTTTGGTTTTACGCCTACGTACATAGCTTTTGACCAGCGAAAGCTGTGCGCCACCTGTCGCAAATGCAGCCGTGAAATAAATCAGCATCGCGGCAATTATCATAACAGTGAGAGTACCGGCCTGACTTAGCAAGCCTGCACTTTTATTCAGATAGGGTTGCAAAAAGGGCAGTGAAAGGTAAAGCGCACCCGCCATAATCGCCGCAGAAAGTATCAGCCTCGGAATACGTGTCAGCAATGCTTTGTCGTTATCCCAATGCCCCCGATAAGCGAGAACTCCAAACAGCAGGCAAGCATTTGTCCAGCCGGAAATAACCTCTGCTGTGGCGATACCTGTCGGGCCAAATAGCGGAAATAAGGTCAATGCAAATGTGATGTTCACAACGACTGCAATACCTGCAAATATCATGGGGGTTTTGGTATCTTCCCGAGCAAAGTAACCAGGTATAAATGCTTTGATAAGGACAAAACCCGGCAAGCCAATACCGTATATCGCTAAAATATTTGATACAATAATGGTCGATTCCGGCCCGAATTTTCCGCGCTCAAATAACAGGCTGACTATGGGTTCGGCAATAACGAGCAATGCTGCTGCCGCGGGCAATGTTAGAAAAAGTGTGAATTCAACAGAGCTATTTTGCAGTTTTCCTGCTTCTTGCAAGTTTCCGCCTCGCAATGCCCGTGATAGTTCCGGTAATAGCACGGTTGCAACTGCAATGCCGACTACACCCAGCGGCAATTGATAGAGGCGGTCGGCATAAACCAGCGATGAAACAGCCCCGTCTTGTGATGATGCAATATTATTATTGATGAGCAGGTTAATCTGCGTAATGCCACCGGTTATTGCAGCAGGAAATGCGAGCCATAGCAATCGGCGTACATTCGGTGTCATACGCGGTCGCTTGAAGCCAATTTTAATGCCCGCCCTGCGAACCGCAAACCAGACAATAGCCAGCTGAACAATACCGGATGCCATGACCCCCCATGAGAGTGCAAAGCCTATTTCCAGCGGATCAAAACCCTTCCACCATGCACCAATCAGTACGCCGATCAGAATGAAGTTTAAAAAAACAGGTGCGATTGCTGCAGCAAAATATCGATGCAGCGAGTTCAGCATTCCGCCCATCATCGCTGCCAGCGACATACAGGCAAGATAAGGAAACATGATGACGGCGAGGCTGACTGTATTATCAAACTTGACCATATCATCCGTAAAACCCGGTGCAATGACATAGCGCACCAGAAACGGCATGGAGAATTCCATGATGATGGTCAGCCCCAGAAGGGCGGTGAACAATACGCCAAAAACTTCCTCTGAAAATTTACGTGCGCCATCGAGGCCGTTTTTTTCAATTTCCTTGGCAAATAATGGCACGAAGGCGGCATTAAAAGCACCTTCGGCAAAAAGCCTGCGAAAGCTGTTCGGAAATCTGAACGCAGCATTGAAGGCATCAGCGACAGGCCCTGTTCCCAGTGATGCTGCCATGAGCATCTCGCGGGTAAAACCGAATATACGGCTCATTAATGTACCTGAGGCAACGGTGGCAAATTTCTTAATGAGACTCATAAATTATAGCCTGTTCGCAATAGTATCTATATTATTTCTTTGAAAACGAAATGAACCATATCCTACAGTTGGATAGTTAATGGCCATTTGCTTTCGTTATCGGCGTTATCAATTTGTTGTGGTTGTTATCGTCAAAAAGTGCAAGCAGTTTGCGTTTGATATTGTTTTGCTTTGTGGCATTTTGCACTTTCTCGCCGGTTAAATCGGTGACGTAAAACGTATCGATAACCTTTTCTCCGAATGTCGTGATATGTGCTGATGCAATATCAAGGGCGAGATCGGAAATGACCGCAGTTAATTCCGACAGTAATCCCGGACGGTCCAGCCCTTTGATTTCGATGACGGTGAATTTGTTGGAGAGATCATTATGAACCTCAACTCTCGGCTGAATGCGAAATGCTTTGAGGGAGCGCCTGGACTTTGGCCGTGATTTAGCAATGTCTGCCAGATTGCGTTTTCCGGTTAAAACATCCGTGATAAGATCTCCAACTCTCTCGGCACGGCGCTTCTCGTCCTCATCCAGATCAAATTCTCGGCTGATCAGAATAGTATCAAGAGCGCGCCCGTCACGGGTGGTGAAAATCTGGGCATCAACAATATTTGCCTGCGCTGCGGCACACGCACCGGTAATGATAGTCAGCAGACGCGGATGATCGGGCGCTAAGATAGTGAGTTCGGTAACAGCTTCGAAATCGTGGGGTTTTGCAGAAACTGCAATAGGTGTACCTGCCTTGTCAGCTTGCCGGATTAATTCGACATGGTCCAATTGATCCTCAAGACTGACGGAGAGGAAATAATTGGTATAAAAAAGTTCTGAATATTTTCGTATATCATCGGCGATCCAACCAGTAAGATGATCCGCAAGTACTGCTTGTGCTTGTGCCTTTCTTTCGGATTGGGATTGTTCAGAAAATCCCCCCCTGAGGAGAAGCTCTGTTTCTATATAGAGGGTGCGTAGTAACTGTCCTTTCCAGCCATTCCAGACATCAGGACCTACGCCGCTAATATCACATACGGTAAGAATGAGGAGCAATTTGAGCCGCAAAGTGGTTTGCACTTTTTCGGCAAAATCTTGAATGGTTTTACGATCAGTCAGGTCTCTTGACTGTGCCGTTTTGCTCATGACCATATGTTCTTGAACGAGCCATGCAACAAGATCCGTTTCCACTGGTGAAAGACCAAATCGCGGACAAAGTCTGCGTGCTATTCTGGCACCTGCTATAGAGTGATCCTCAGGTCTGCCTTTTGCAATATCATGAAGCAAGACAGCCACATAAAGAACTCTGCGCTCTTGTTTGAGGGACTGCAACAATTGATGCGACAGGGGATGGGCTTGAGATAAATCCCCATGCTCAAGCTCGGAAAGCACTTGAATACAGCGCAGCAGATGCTCATCAACGGTGTAATGATGATACATATTAAATTGCATCATGGCGACGATCTTGCCAAAATCGGGTATGAATTTCCCCAAAACGCCGCTTTCATTCATGCGTCGCAAAATCATTGATGGCTTACGTGGTGATGTGAGAATATCCAGAAAGAGGGCGTTAGCCTCCGGTGAATCACGCAAATCTGCATTGATTAATTTGAGTGATCGCGACACTTTCTGCATGGCATGCGGATGAAGAGAAAGCCCGTGCTTATCGGCTAAATAGAACAGCCTCAAAATATTGACGGGATTCTCGTCAAAAATTGTATCCCGGGCAATATTCAGCCGATGGTTTTCTGTAATAAAACCATCCTCGTTACGAATTTTACGACGATGTGGCTTGGTATTGGTAAAAACCCGATCATAACTGCGCACATATTTTGCTTGTTGTTCTTCTAATGCTGCACAAATGATGCGGGTAAGGTCGCCAACATCTTTGGTGACCAGAAAATAATGTTTCATAAAGCGTTCGACATAATTCTGACCCGGATGCGGTTTGTAACCCAGCCGTTCAGCAATATCGCGCTGAATATCGAAGGAAAGACGTTCCTCTGCTTTCCCGCATATAAAATGCATATGGGCACGAACGGCACAAAGAAAATCTTCAGCTTTTTTCAAGCTTCGTGCTTCAGCACGCGAGAGGACACCGGCTTTCACCAGATCGTCAATATTTTTTATGCGGTAATAATATTTAGTAATCCAGAAAAGTGTATGCAGGTCACGTTGCCCACCTTTGCTTTCTTTGACATTGGGTTCAACCAGATAGCGGGTTTGTCCTGATTTTTGGTGGCGCAGATCCCGCTCATGCAATTTTGCATGAATAAACTCCAATGCGGTATCCGCAATGACTTCCTGATCAAATCTTTGTTGCAACTCATCAAATAATTCGATGTCGCCACAAATAAAGCGCGCTTCCAATACGGATGTCCGAATGGTCATGTCATCGATAGAATATCGAACCGCTTCATTTATATTACGAACGGCATAGCCGACCTTCAGGCCCAGATCCCATAGAATATAGAGCATATATTCTATGACTTGCTCACCCCATGGTGTCTGTTTATAGGGCAGCAAGAATAACAGATCGATATCCGAATAAGGTGCCAGACCACCGCGCCCGTAGCCGCCAACCGCAATGATAGAAATGTTTTCGGATAGAGTAGGGTTGGCGCGCGGATAAATATAATTGCTTACAAATTCATAGAGCTGCTTAATGATCGCATCAGTAAGTTGCGAAAGCTCTTGTGCGCATTGCGTGCCTTTGCCGCTTTTGAGCAGATTTTGCTCTGCCTCATAAAGGCCGTTTCGTCGAAACTCTTTTAGCAGCTTTAATAATTTTGTACGCGTTTCAGGACTGGAAGGCTCATTTAAGCGCACAAGCTCTTGCAATTCGCGCTCTAAAACTTCTGGAAGAACGGCACTTTCGGATTTGAGATTTACAGATGCCATCGGTGCTGATTGCCTTTGATCTTTGGGATCTGGAATTCATGACAGGATATTACGTAGAGCAAATAATATGAATCTATGCAATGCTGGGTAAAAGTGCCGACACATTTCTGCAAACTCTAATAAGAGTGTATTAAAATGCACAACGCCGGATTTTTGATCCGGCGTTGTCAGATTGAACCAAACTATTTAGCCAATCGAATTATATGCAGTAATTGCGGCCATATTGACAATGTCGGTATCTTTGGCGCCCATCGTGACGATCTGCGCAGGTTTGTCCAAACCAACCAAGAGCGGTCCGATAATCGTAGCGCCGCCCAGTTCTTGCAGCATATCAGCAGCAATAGAAGCTGAATGGTTGTCAGGCGTGACAATAACATTTGCTGCACCAGACAAGCGGATGAAAGGATACTGCTCCTGAAGTTTAGGATTAAGAGCAACATCTGCACTCATTTCACCATCAAATTCGAAATTGACCTTACGGTCTTCCAAAATTTTGACGGCCTCTTGAATACGGGATGAGCGTTCACCACCCATGTGACCAAAGGTAGAGAATGCAGTCAGTGCAACGCGGGGTTCAATCCCCATGCGGCGTGCAGTATTGGCTGCTTGCACAGCAATATCAGCAAGCTGTTCCGCACTTGGGTTTTCATGCACTGCTGTGTCTGCGATGAAGACCGTACGACCACGACAAAGTGCAATGGAAACGCCAACCAGGCTATGGCCTGGTTTTGAGCTGATGACACGGCGAACATCTTCCAATCCAGTCGCATAATTACGGGTAACACCTGTAACCATACCGTCTGCATCACCAAGTGCTACCATGCAGGAAGCGAAATGGTTGCGGTCATTATTGACCAAACGCTGACAGTCACGGAAGAGATAACCCTCACGCTGAAGCTTGGAGTAAAGGTGATCTGCATAGGCACGGTTGCGGCTGGAAAGACGCGCATTGATAATCTCAATGCCAGCACGGTTCAGATCGAGGCCGGCAGCTTTGGCTGTTTCTTGAATTTGCTCTTCGCGTCCAACCAAAATGGCTGTGCCCAGCTCCTGATTAGCAAAGGAAACTGCTGCGCGCATGACTTGCTCTTCTTCGCCTTCAGCAAAGACAATGCGCTTTGGCTGCTTGCGAACCTGCTCGTAAATACCGCGCAATGTTGATGCGATCGGATCACGACGCTCGGAGAGCTCGCGGCGATAGGCTTCAATATCTTCAATTGGCTTGCCGGCAACGCCAGTATCCATGGCTGCTTGCGCAACAGCTGCTGAAACATAAGATAGCAGACGCGGGTCAAAAGGCACCGGAATGATATATTGAGGGCCAAAGCGTGGGCGTGAGCCTTTATAAGCAGCTACAACATCATCAGGCACATCTTCACGAGCAAGATGCGCCAAGGCCTGTGCCGCCGCAACCTTCATCTCTTCGTTAATGGTCGTCGCGCGAACATCAAGTGCACCACGGAAAATATACGGGAAGCCGAGGACATTATTGACCTGATTGGGGTAATCAGAACGACCCGTTGCAACAATTGCATCATCACGAACACGCGCAACATCTTCAGGGGTCACTTCCGGATCAGGATTTGCCATTGCAAAAATGATTGGATTAGGTGCCATTGACCGCACCATATCATCTGTCAAAGCACCTTTGACGGACAAGCCCAAAAATACATCGGCACCGTCCATCGCTTCTTCAAGCGTGCGTTTGTCAGTTTCAACTGCATGGGCAGATTTCCACTGATTCATGCCTTCACTACGGCCTTTGTAAATAACACCTTTGGTATCGCATAAAATAACATTTTGTGCCGGAATACCCATGGCTTTGATCAATGCGATACAGGCAATGCCTGCAGAGCCCGCACCATTACAGACAATTTTGGTTGTCTCCATATCACGGCCGGTCAAGTGCAATGCGTTGATCAAGCCAGCGGCTGCGATGATAGCTGTGCCATGCTGATCATCATGAAATACTGGAATGTCCATAATTTCGCGCAGCTTCTGCTCGATTATAAAGCAATCTGGTGCTTTAATATCTTCGAGATTGATACCGCCGAATGATGGTCCAAGATAGCGAACCGAATTGATGAAGGCATCAATATCAGTTGTATCAATTTCCAGATCGATGGAATCAACATCGGCAAAACGCTTGAAAAGAACGGCCTTGCCTTCCATGACTGGCTTGGATGCAAGTGCACCAAGATTGCCCAGACCCAAAATAGCGGTACCATTGGAAATAACTGCAACTAGATTGCCTTTTGCAGTGTAGTCATATGCACTTGCAGGATTTTCCGCGATGGCTAAAACTGGAACAGCAACCCCTGGCGAATAAGCAAGCGATAAATCGCGCTGTGTCGTCATTGGTTTTGTCGGAGTAATTTCCAGTTTACCAGGGCGACCTAAAGCGTGAAAGTCTAGCGCTTCTTTGTCACTTGAACTGAGGGTGGCACCTTGCGATGGGTTGCTCGATTTTGATGAGGCTGGCATGTTGGCTCCGGTTAAGAACTGTGGAGAATCTTGCGTAGCGCTGGTTATTCAGTGTGTAAACAGCGATTCAGGTAATAGATATTGTTACAAAAAATGCGCAATGCGCAATGAATTGGCTTTTATAACGTCTTTAACGTAATAAAATCCTTTATGAAAGTCTAAGCGGAGCCGAATGTGAGCGATCAGCCCCCTATCATCGATGACATTTCCACTGATATTGCAAATACGAGTGCGGCACCAGTCGCGTCTGGTGCTCGTCTCACGCCGATGATGGAGCAATATATAGAAATTAAAGCAGCAAATAGTGATTCTCTCCTATTTTATCGAATGGGGGACTTCTACGAGCTGTTTTTCCAAGACGCTATTGAAGCATCGCAGGCATTGGGCATCACGCTGACAAAGCGCGGCAAGCATATGGATGAAGATATCCCTATGTGCGGTGTGCCTGTGCATACGGCTGATGATTATTTGCAGAGATTGATTGCCAAAGGCTTTCGGGTCGCCGTTTGCGAGCAGATGGAAGATCCCGCTGAAGCCAGAAAGCGCGGCTCGAAATCTGTTGTGAAGCGTGATGTCGTTCGCCTTGTAACGCCTGGGACTATCACGGAAGAGCGCTTGCTAGATCCATCACGCTCCAATTTCTTGATGGCTATGGGGCGGGTGCGTGGTGCGCAAGATGGTGGGTTGGCACTGGCGTGGATTGATATCTCGACAGGTAGCTTTAAAGTCAGTGAAACGACAACGGATCGTTTATTTGCAGATATTATGCGGATAGACCCAAGTGAGTTGATTGTTGCTGATTCAGCTTTTCAGGATGAAGAAATTCGTCCGGTTCTTGATCTGGTTGGCCGTACTGTCATGCCTCAGCCCGCAAGTCTGTTTGACAGTGCGGCTGCGCCTGACCGTATTCAGCGCTATTTTTCCGTTGGCGCATTGGACGGTTTTGGTAGTTTTACCCGACCGGAATTATCCGCTGTGGCGGGCGTTATAGCTTATGTTGAGAAAACCCAGATTAATGAGCGACCGCCTCTCATGCGTCCCGAGCGCGAGCAGGAGGGGACGACACTCTTTATTGATCCAGCGACACGTACTAATCTTGAGTTGTTGCGTACCCAAACTGGCAGTCGGGATGGCAGCCTGCTCAAAGCTGTTGATCGCACGGTAACGGGCGGTGGTGCGCGCTTGCTGGCAGAGCGATTGACCTCGCCTTTGATCAGCCCGGCTCAGATTAATACCCGGCTTGATTCTGTAGAATGGTTTATGTCGCAAGCGGCAATCATTGAAAGTTTACGCTTGGAGCTTCGTGGTGTTCCTGACATGCCGCGTTCACTGACGCGGCTCGCTGTCGGGCGCGGTGGCCCGCGTGATCTGGGCGCTTTGCAAAAGGGGTTCTATGCCGCAAGAAGATTGGCTTATCTGTTCCAGTCCAGTGAGCTGCCGGAAGAATTGCAGCAGGCTTACAGTGATATTCAAGCATTGCCGCAGCAGCTTGCAACTCTTCTTGATCGGGCCTTGGCTGAAGAACTGCCCCTGTTGAAACGCGATGGCGGATTTGTTCAAACCGGTTTCAATGCCGAGCTGGATGAAATGCGCAGCCTGCGCGACCAGTCAAGACGTATCATAGCGCAGCTTCAGTCTGATTATATCGATGAAACAGGTGTGAAGACACTCAAGATCAAACACAATAATGTGCTTGGTTATTTCATTGAGGTGACAGCCAATAATTCTGCGGCTCTGACGGAAGGTGATGAGGCAAAATCACGCTTTATTCATCGTCAGACAATGGCCAATGCCATGCGCTTCACGACGACCGATTTGGCGGAGCTTGAAACAAAAATCGCCAATGCAGCTGATCGGGCATTAACCATTGAGATGGGGATATTTGATGATCTGACTACCGCAGTGGTGGAGCAGGCAGATGCTATCCGTTTGGCTGCTGCTGCTATCAGTGTGTTTGATGTCTCATCATCTTTAGCGCTTCTCGCTGAAGAGCAAAGCTATTGCCGCCCTCTTGTCGATGATAGTGTAGAATTTAACATCATTTCGGGGCGCCATCCTGTGGTGGAGCAGGCATTGCGCCAACAAGCAGCCAATCCATTTGTGGCCAATAATTGTGATTTGTCGCCAGTTAATGGCGAAAAGGACGGTGCAATTTGGCTGCTGACTGGTCCGAATATGGGCGGTAAATCAACATTTTTACGACAAAACGCGTTAATCGCGATTATGGCGCAGATGGGATCTTTTGTACCGGCAGGCACGGCGCATATTGGGGTTGTTGACCGCTTGTTCAGCCGTGTTGGTGCATCGGATGATCTGGCGCGTGGTCGCTCGACCTTTATGGTTGAAATGGTGGAAACTGCTGCCATTCTCAATCAGGCGAGTGAGAAGTCGTTGGTTATTCTGGATGAAATCGGACGTGGCACGGCAACATTTGATGGCTTGTCAATTGCATGGGCATCCGTTGAATATCTGCATGAAAAGAATCGCTGTCGTGCACTTTTTGCCACGCATTTTCATGAAATGACGGCATTGGCTGGCAAACTCTCACGGCTTTCCAATGTTACAATGCGTGTGAAAGAATGGGACAATGATGTCGTATTTTTGCACGAAGTAGCAAAAGGAGCAGCTGATCGCTCTTATGGTGTGCAGGTTGCCAGACTTGCAGGTTTACCCGCTGCTGTGGTTAACCGTGCGCGTGATGTTCTTCATCAGCTGGAAGCTGGTGAAACATCAGGCAAGGCAGAAAAACTTATTGATGATCTGCCATTATTCTCTGTGGCTCTCAAGCAAGAACAGCAGGCGCAGGCCGCGCCTAAAAATAATGAGCTGCAGGAAGCTCTGGAGCATATTCGCCCAGATGAGCTGACACCGCGTGAAGCACTCGATGCTTTATATCAATTAAAAGAAATGGCAGCCCGCGCTTAAATTAAGCGCGGCTTCG
>CANQXU010000031.1 GCA_947627865.1 uncultured Paenochrobactrum sp.
GTCATGACTGATTAAATCGCACCTTCCCTAATAGTTTGCTGAGGTAATTATGATGCTCTTGTAAAAGAATGGTGAATTGCTTCTCAAAACTATCCTTTTGTTCTTTTGCTAAATTATACGCTCTGTTTTCTTTGTTTGAGCTAATCACTTCTTTTACTGAGCGATAGGTCAGAAAGCAAATGATGCCAGTGACAACAACACCTAAGCCAGTAAAAACAGCACCTAAGCCAGTAAAAACAACATCGATAAAATCTAAACTTGCCTCCCAATAAGAATTTGAATACCACGGTTCTGTGAAATAAATCAGCAGAAGAAAAATGATTAAAAGAACTATGGAACATTGACAGATTCTATATTTCATATTATGCACTTGGTCTGTTGTCATCTTCAATGATTCGGATATTAAACCAAAAGCAATTAAAAGGAAATTTGCGGTTATTCATCAAATATGCACATACACCCACGTCCGATATATTATAATATTTCGGACACTTGAAAAACATATTGAAATAGTGTCTATTAATTCGATATTTTTAATTAAAAGACACTTATTGTCCGATAATGATTTAGGAGACACAATTTGCGCCTATTTGGGTATGCTAGGGTGTCCACCAGCCAACAATCTCTTGACATTCAGACGAAAGCGTTAATTGAGGCGGGAGTGGCAAAGCACCGTTTATTTACAGACAAGGAGTCAGGAAGTCACATTAATAGAGAGGGGTTACAGTTACTCAAAGTTAAAGTCGAGAAGGGTGACATTATTCTCGTGAAAAAATTAGACCGTCTTGGCCGTGATACCGCCGACATGATCCAACTAATTAAAGAATTCGACTCAATGGGTGTGGCTGTTCGTTTTTTGGATGATGGTATAAGCACTGAAGGCTCAATGGGAAAAATGGTGGTCACCATTTTATCCGCAGTCGCTGAAGCGGAGAGACAAAGGATTCTGGAGCGAACAAATGAGGGTAGGCAAGAAGCGTTACTCAAAGGCGTGAAATTTGGCCGCAAGCGGTCCGTTGATCGTGAGAGAATTTTAAAGATGAGGGAAAGCGGATTAGGTGGTACTGCAATTGCCAAAGAAATGCAGATCGCGCGATCAACCGTTTATAAAATACTTGAAGAGGTCAATACTGATGATATAAATCACGCAGAAAAGTGAATTATTGGTGATATTTGAAATTAATAATAAATTGGCTTGAATTAATTAAATGAATATAGATTAAGGATGTGTTTGCATGTCAGAAGAGGGCAATAAATATTTTAAGGGTGGTGAGCCAACATGGGCCAATGCATGTGTGGGGGAAAATGGGAATCCTTCATATACTGAGTATTACAAAGGATACTCTAAAGCAGCTAATGTCTTACTTGATGCTGTAATCTCAGATAAGGGAGTGCGTCTGTGGTTAGACGATTTTATATATCCAATATGTTTTAACTTCAGGCACTCTATCGAATTAAGATTGAAAGATATTTGTCAGCATTATATTAGTGAAATCTTTACCATTAAAAATACACCTTTTAGCTTTGACCATACTGGATCTCACGACATAGGAATTATTTGGGAGTTCGTTAAACAAAAGGCAGTTATTGCAGAAAGAAATTCAGAAAGGTTTATAGAAGAGATTGATGAATTTATAATAGAACTATCAGCCATTGATGCGACAGGGCAAGTTTTTAGATATCCATTTTCAAAGAGAAACGAAAAACACTTGGTGAGGGAAAGCATCATTAATGTCATTGACCTTAAGACACAATTTAATAGGGTTGAATCCGTGCTTGATAAATTCTCTAACTTTATGTCCGAGGCATTAGACAACTATGGATTGGGATACTTTTCTGGTGATTTATCAAGAAATGATCTAATTGATATCGCCAATCATCTTCCTGATAGAAACACATGGCGCGAGCCATTATTCAAACAGGTTAGAGAGTCGCTAAAGTCAAAATATGCGTTAAGCAACAGGGCATTCAGTAAGGCTATAGCTGTTATCGAAAACACACATGATTTAGCTAAAATGATTGGTTTGGAATTGCCATTATACGGATGTGATAAAGATACTGTAAGACTCGCCTTTCTGATGTCCGGATTTTATCTTCGCCGTAGTAGTATCAATGAGTTAGTTGTTGTAAATGGCGCTATTAACCCTTGTGATGGGAATAATGCAGAGAAAATAAAGAATCGAATTATGGCATCCTTAAAACGCCGCACTATATTAGAAAGAAAATTCCGTGATAGGTTTGACTCAGTCTCTATTTCAGGCCTCTTGGCTTTATTCTATAGTAACCAAGGCAACTCAAAAGATTATCAAAGAGAATATGAACGCCGTGCTCGTTATGAAGCTAATTTTGAAGATTTAATGCATGTAGTAGAAAAATTAAATTTTCCCTTTGAGGTTGTAAAAAACCTTTATAGTTTGGGCTATGTAGAGCTTGCAGATGAATTAAAGTTAAAATTTATTTCTAACCCGGATTTTCTGAAAGACTTGGAAGAATACAAGTCTCGGCTATGTTAGTAAGTGTTATATTGCTTTCACTGATCTACTAGTTGAATCAAACCTGCGGCTCTTATATCGAACTAAGTCACTCAGAACTTCGGTGGGCATATAGTCTTAAGAGCCTAGCTCATTTTCCATCCTAGCGCTAAAAGCTCCTCGTTTTGTTCTGGTTTTCCCTTCGTCAGCCACCCAACCAGTCGTACCATTATCCTACAAAGTATAAATTATCATCTATCCGTAGGAGATGCTCTGATGGCACGCAGGAAGGTTTCATCGAACACCGTTGAACGCCTGGGTAAACAATGTTTGCCTGAGGCGGGTGCGGTCAAACTCGCGCTTGAACTCGAAGCAAAACAACTTTACTTGCGTGCGGCAAAGCAATGGGGCGTAGCCATGCAGGAGCAACCTGCTTTTGCTGAGTACATTGCAGCCCAGCGATACCGCTGTATTGAACTGTCCAACATACGCCATGAGCACCGCATTGAGCAATATGAGATACGCAGCGATATAAAATCCGCCAGTAGTGAAGTGGGGGCCGCTTACGAACGCCTGTGCCTTAAAGATAATACGCGCTGGAACGTACTGTAATTTTTCGTCACCGGTATCTCTGCCCGTAAAATTTACCCATTACCCTATGGCACAACCTAAAATCAAACAGAGGTATTATGTCCACTTTGTTAAAAGACTTCGTACTCATGGCGCTGCCGCACCGTGAGTGGTCATGCGAGGCAGTTCACTTCCGGGTGAAGCTTTGCCCTGAGCCGGGCAAACTGGGCAATAAAAATCACACTTACTTCATCCTAGAGGACCTCTATGGGTTTGACACCAATGAAGCTTCACTCGTGATTTTCACAAAAATTCTTTTACTGCGTTTCCCACACCTGCCACCGAATCGCGTTCACATATTGATCCATTGCCGGGATATGTCCAAGTCCCTCGGCACCAAAGTGGTGCGGTACGATTTACTGCGCGACGAAGAACGCCAGGTCAAGTTGGATAAAAAACCAGAAGATGTATCGGAGAAATCGGGCTACGTCTCGATGTGTGCTTTCTAACTGTCAACGTAGTTATGGAGGGTTTACCTTGGCCGCACCTTATCATCGTTCTGTCGGTTCACCACTATTGGCCGGAGCAAGAACCATTCAATTCGGGTCGCATCAAAAAGTATTTTTCCCTGATTATGACCAGGCGCTAGTTGTTGCCACCAGCATGACCGCTGAGCACCGATTCCCAATGTGGATTTACAAGTCACTGCACAATAAGTGTGCCGGGTATTTAATCGCGGGTCATGGTTCGCATACGCTGGAAAAACCGGACTCCGCATTGCAGTCAAACCAAATTGATCAGGTCCAGTTCAAGGATAATCTCCCGACACTCCTGGAGAGTGATGCTGTTCAGCCAAGTGCGGTGGCGCGCGTTGCCATCCGGAATAACGAATTCATACAGTGCCATGCACGGGTCTCCGAAGCGGACATTGTCGCTTGGAGCATGATGCAATCGGATCCCGCACTCATTTTCAACGTTAACCCCACGAGCAGCCCCGCTGAAGCAAAGAAAGTCAGTAATCGCATAAAATCCATGCTTCAAAATGCATTGTACTGCCAGACCGCCATCCGTTGGCTTAACAGTTACAACTTCATTGTTGCTATGCGTTGGTCAGACGATGACGGGTTAAGCCCAAGACATAAAGTAGAAAATGGCTGGTGGATCCTGAGCGCACAAGAACAATGTTCGCATGGGGTTTCGCCAAAATGTGAAGACGTGCAGAAAAAAGCAAAAGACCGTTAACTGAAGAGGCAATCATGAAAACTGAACAGACTGACATCAAATTGTACCTGCAACGCCAAAGCGCATGCGGAATGCTAAAAATCACGCGTATTCTGGATGGTATCTTTACCCCACCATTTATCACATTCCTCCTGATTGGGGTGCTGTTTTCTGTCATCCAACTGACTATCATGCCAGTCGTTGTGGAAACCCTCCTTTTCATTCCGTTGTGCTTCGTTGTAGTTGGCTGTGTCGGTGTGCTCTTGTTTGCGCACTTGTATTATTCGTGTTCGTTTCCACGACTGAAGCCACTGTTGAGCGTTAATGAGATAGAAGCCCTCTGTTCCAGCACGTTCTGTGCATACCAAAAAATGGGCCATTTGTCCTCAAAACAGAAGTCCGGCATTGATTACATCGACACCTTAATTTGTGAAGGTATTCCAATGAATTATCACCACCGCGCCCGAGTAAAAGCATTGGTTGAGGCGGATGTGCGTGACCACGAGCTGAACACCTTAAGCCAGGAATTCGAAACCGTCATCGCACAAAGCAAAACGCTAGCATAAGCATTCCAAACTACTCGTACCCCCCCTGATCGTAGAACACGGACGATCAGGGCACAGAGAGAGCATCATGAAAATTGATAAAATGGACATTCAGTTGTACCTGCAACGACAGAGTAATAGCCGAATGCTGAAAGTCACGGTGTTTATTGAAAACACCCTCATGCCCACTGTGTTAACACCAATGTTGGTATTTGTCGTTTTCTATGCCGCTTTGTTTGCTTGGCGCTTTCTGGTGGGGTTCCACGACCCAGAATTGCTACACATAATAGATTTGGCAGGATACTACGCGCTGGGCTGCGTTTGCGTATTGGTTTTGATTGGGCTGTTCTTTCGTGGGTATTTGCCGAAGATCAAAGCCCAGTTAACCGTCCATGAAATTGAAATGCAGTACAAAGCAGCCGAAGAAACCTACACCCGCTTAAATTATGCCCCTGAGGACGAGCGCCCCGCGATTGATTACCTTAATGCTGTCGTCATGTCAGGTGTGCCCATGAACGGGGCGCATACCCGAACGGTGGATACCATGCTCGCCCTGGCACAGAAAGCCAGTGCGGACAAAGACGCTCTCCTCAAGGTGAAGCAAGAACTTTCAGCGCTAACTGACAGCATCGCAAAGACTTCGCTGACCGCCGAACATATCCAGAACGATAACCACATTGAATAATGAGGCTCTTATGAATATCGAAACGACAGATGTCGAACTCTACCTGAAAAGGCAAGAGTCATACTTGCGGATGAAATTCACCAAATTTATGGAGGGTTACATAGCATGTTGCTTCTACGGGCTCGCAATCGTTTTTCTTGCCGCTTTTGCCGTGATCCTGTTCCAGTATTATTCAGATAAAATCCGTCTGAAGGCCTCGTGGAATTCGTCACCGTCGCTGGCTATCTTGCGGGTGTTTTCGGGGCATGCCTTATTTTTACTGTGTTATTTTTTGCTGGTAGGCTGTTCCGATTTAATGCCATGTTGTCGGTTGATGAAATCAAGCGGTTATACGAGTCAATGGGGCGTGAATATGACACTATGACTTACCTACCAACCGATGGACGTTCAGCTATCGAGTACCTCAACACTGTCATCGCAACGGGTATTCCGATCGATGTCACGCACGAGAGCCGGGCGCAAAAATTGCTTTACCGCGACACAAAGACGGATGACCTGAAGGCACGCACTGCCGGGGCAGAAAGTGCGCTTTTGAATGCATCGCGTTGTATTAGCGTTTCAGGTAAAATGCCTGATGTAAACAAAAACGAAAGTATAAGCAGCACGGATAGTCATGACTGAAATGAAAACCACCTTGAACCAAATGAGCGCACATCTTGCCTGGTGTGCGCTTGTCGCGTTGGCTATCGCCAAGCGCAATGGTCGGGCGAACGGTAACATACAAGAACATCTCTTTTTGTTCGAATGGTTGAAACAAGCCATGAGGCAAAAACGTTTTTCGAAAGATGTCGCCCCGGATCTGCGCTGGCTTATCAGTCAAGGAGAGAATCACCCCACGAGTGCCAAGCTGAAAGAAAAGCTGCAATACTTGTACGACAGTGGGACCGGTAAACTGACAACCAAAAATGACCTTTATCGACTGACGACTATTTTGGGGACATTAGCCCAAATGGGCTGGCCGTATTCACTTCTGAACGAAGTTGAATGGCTGAAGACGGATACCGCACGGCTCAATGCCAACACTGACTACCTCCGGATCCGAAAGTCAACCTTAGACCAGGGCTTTAGCAACGAGGGTGCCCAGGTAGCGCCCGTTGAAGTGCTGTTAACGGGCAGGGTGGAGAAGGTTCAATCTCTGCTGGCCTCTTGCAATTGGGCATTATCCCGCACAGAACCGCTACAGAAACCGCATTATTGTATGACCGCATTACCGGAATGACGGTCATGAATTGATGATTTAACAATAAAGAGAGCCGATTAAAAGGCTCTTTTTTTTATCTGGAAAATCCCATCAAACTGCTGACCTTTTCATTTCGTCAGCGGATCCCTCAGAGGTAACCTGTTCACAAGTCAAGAACAGGGGGCAGCATGTCAAAAAACATTGGCACACTTACGCCAGGCACTGAATACCAAGAATCGTTATCTCGCTTTTTGTCACAAGAGGCTAAGTCCGGTCATATCTCTATGTCCGGCATGCGCCGTATTTCGATGAAGCGCAATATCGCCGGTTTGACCGCGCTATTGGCAGGGATGGCGATGGTCAGCACGGGTGCTAGTTTTATCTCAACAGGTGGCACTCAACCTTTGTTTATGTTGGTTGGCACTGCGGCCACGGTTATGACAGCCATGACCGTATTAGCGCGAAGCCCTGGGGGGTTATTTTATCAGGTGGCTGAGATAGACAGCGCTTTTACACACGCATCCTTACTTCGGTTCGTGGCTTGTGGTGCTCCAGACGATGTCACTCGTGAGCTCATCACGCTGCTGAACACGCAAGGGGGTGTCTCCTATGCGCAGGTACATGATGTGGTCTGGTTCTGTAGTCGCCAGGCCAGTGGTATTGGTGAAAGTCACCTTTTCCATGACCGCTACGCGCTAATTCGCTCTCGTCTGGAACTTAAAACCCGGAGGGCAGGTTAATGCGCAACTTGTTCATCCTCCCGTTTTCGGAGCTCCAGCACATTGCATTATGTGCGCTGCATTACCCGCTACTCTCACGACGAAGCCTATTCTGCTGCTTGGGGGTGATTGGAATTTTTTGCCTCAGCTGGTTCTCACTGGCCGGGTTTGAGCAAGCATCATGGGAGCAGTCATCACTCCTTGGTGTGGCCTATATTTGCGGGGCAACGTCCATGATTGGTTGGGGGATGAAAACCTCGGAAATGTCACGAAATGCGCTGCGGATTGGCTTCGGTATTTTCACGCTCGTTATCATCACGTTGAATATTGAGGACAACGGATTCATTCGCGCCGTGAGGCTGATGGCTGATGGGCAATTTCATTCAGAGACAAATCGGGTTTCAGTGATGATGGCATTGAGGGATATGTTGCTCATCAACGCCGCTGCCAGCCTGTGCCCGTATGTGTTTTGGATCGGATTGATGTGGATTGAGTTTCGCAATTTCCGCCACAACCCATCCTTTCGCAAAAATGCGCTTCTACGCATGCTTGCCAATTACAAGTTGGTTCTATATCAGGCCTTTATTGTCATCGGTGCGTCATTCAGCCTGCTTCTACTGACCGTCTGGACTGTATTGCCGTTCATGCTATCACCACTCATGACCGTTTGGGTCGCACTGTTTGTTTTCTTGTCTATCTACCGAATTGAAAACGGGTCACCACCAGAGTTCATCTTACACGGCATTGCCACTGTAGGGAGGGTGGGGCGATGAAGCACCCATCGTTGTTCTACGCACGTATTCGCTCTCTCATTCAACTCGGCCAATTAATTTGCACGAAAGGAGTGTTAAGCATCATGTTTGAATCTCAATCTTTTTCACCAGCGGAAGTTATCGCTGATAACGCAACTGTCGCTGAAAAAAACATTATCTGGCATGTTGTAGACACAAAAGGACACGGTTTACCCACCGCTCCCGGCGTTTATCGCTTCCGTGTTCCTATGGAGTCCCAACCAGGTGAAACCGTGGAGTTTATGGCACAACTGCGGTGGCGTAAGCATGGTGTTCATCACATCCTAATGCCGACTTTTGAATACGTACTGGATGATGAGTTCATCACGTTGCCTGAAGGTACTTGCTGGCATGACCGCTTGTCAGCTGATCCTGATGTGTTAGGTCCTACCGATTTTCCGATCGCCCCAGAAATGGCGCAGGGCGCTGCGGCCTGTCCGTTCTGCCACCAGCTTCCGGTCATCAACGGAGAAAAAATCAAAGAAGATGACGGGGATTTGTATTACACCCGTATCCCCTACAAATTTAATCGTTTCTGGTTCACCTGTTGTGAGTGGGTCGGTAAAGCCCCACGGTCAAGCATCGCCATCCTGAAAAACGACTGGAGCCACCGTTAAGATGAAATACGCCAACCAGTATCTGGAAAAGAGTGTGCGCCCTCATTGGGCTTGTGCCACGTTCGGGCAAAAAGCCTATCTGGTGCTCTTCATGTTGTGGTTCAAAGTCATGATGGCGCGCAGCGGAGCGAAACAGCAATACCGGAAGCGCTCATTGTTGTCAGTGGCGCTTTGGGCCAGTTCGGTCGGATTTATTGTGCGGATCATCACCACGGATGTAGACAGCTGGCACACGCTGGCCGCGCTGTTCATGTCATGCATGATGTTATGCCTGATTGCGTTCGCCACCCTCTGGACACTGTTCACTGCGTTAATCGTCCTGTTCAATGACGCGTTGAGCTGGTGGGCTGGTCGGGTCTATCCCACCAGCCACAAAGAAGCTATCACCACCGTTGCACTGGTCGAAGACGACACTGCCCGCGCCGCAGCGCAGGCTTATATCATGGCGTTTAGCCATCGCACTGTAACCCAAGTCACGATCGCGTTATCCATGATGTTCGCAGCTGAACAGGAGGCTAACGTGCGATGAGCCACTACGCTGACCATATGATCGAACATAACCGGCGATTCGGTACGCATGATGGCGTGGATGGCAGCTTTACCACGTACTTGCCTCACCAGCCGGAATTCTCTTCACCTGACAGCAACGATATGACAGAAGCGGAAATTGCCGCTTGTGTCCAGGCTTGGTTGAAGTGGTTGCATTGGGAGGTGTATCCCGAAGTCCATTTGAAGCACCACGGCAAACGGCCTGATTTTGTTGCTACCAAAGGCTCGATAGTGCAAGTCATCGAATGCAAAAAGGCAATCGGCCTACCGGTACTGGAACAAGCTATGTCCTGGTTTTACCCGTACCGCAGTGACAAGGCTGGAATGCCTCACCATATTTATGTGGCTTGCAAGAAGTCTTCCGCTCGTCGCGACTTCCCTTTATTGCTCATGCGTCAGTGGGGCATCGGTTTTCTTGAAATTGAAAAGTCCCCTTCGAGAAAGCTGAGTTATGACGGCGTTACAGAAAAGATCAGCGACGCCCACTATTCCCTAAGGGTTCAACTTGAACCTCGCAGGGTTCCTGGCTCCCGTCACTTGGGCAAAGTCTTGCGCGCTCAACTTCACGAAGATATGCGTATCGCCGTAGCCGGTACCACCGGTACGGGGCAATTCATGACCGACTGGAAACGGACCATGATCCGCATCGAGACCCTGATGAAGGATGGAAAGCAACGGCATGTGACAGACATCGTTGACTGGCTAAATTCCAACGGTGGCTATCACTGGGCGAACCGAGGAAGCGCCGTCAGCGGAATAGGTTCGTCCTTGATGCGTCAAGGCTATGTCTGTGAAACCTATGGCTTTGAAGGGCGCGCCCATCGTTGGAAATTCGTCGAGGGTGTGACGAAAAAAGTTTTGAAAATTTCGTCAGACGTCTGACTCGTGTTTCACTTAAGTCATTGGTGCATTCCATATAAGGAACCATTCATGGGCATAATCGCGGTCGGACTCTTGCTGGTTCAACTGGGTTGGTTATCGATTCACCCAGCCAGTTTTTACAGCTGGGGTTACATACCGATTTGTGGAGCCGTATTTTTCTTGCTGTGCAGTTACTTTTTTTCGTCATCAAAATGACAGCCTTTATTGATGAGCTAAGCACGTAAACGCCTTATCCTTGCTACTCATCCATTATTGGAGAATTGTGCGTGTTGACGTTATTAACCGTGTTCCTGTTCATTTTAAGCCTGATGCTGGTTGTGTTCGCTGCGCTTCCACTTCTGTGCTGTCGTGTGGATGGGGTGCTAATGACACGCGGTACCAAGGCCTGGTCTATAACTTGCGCGATGGTCGCGGTCATTCTTGGGTGTGTAGCCTATAAGTTAGCTGTTCTGATGCTAACGAGTTGTGTCGAGTAAACGCGAAGGAGGTCTCAATCGTGGTCTGGATTTGGGTCGGAATAGGGGCTGTGTGCGGCCTGATAGAGCTATTTACAATCACATTTTTTGGGTTGTGGATGGCATTAGCCGCGTTAATACCCGCAGTTGCCGTGCTGATGGTGCCCGAACTGAGTTTTACCGCACAGATCGGGATTTGGTGTATTTCAACACTGTGCTGTGCGCTGGCCTGGGTAAAGTGGTCACGCCTCAAGCCAGAGCGATACGTGGAAGAGCCGCTGGTGGGGCAGGTGGGGATTTTGGCCTCTGCCATCCAAGCTGGCGGACAAAGTGTGATTTTGCTGACGAAACCTGTGCAAGGTAATCAGCAGTGGCCGTGTCAGTCAGAAGTCGCGTTGCCGAAGGAAGCCCGTATTTGCATTGTTGGGGTTACTGAAGGTGTTGTTCAAGTCACCGCAGTGAATGCGGATAATCTTTAACTTAAAAAGGTAATTATTATGGTTGGTGTTATCGGGCTGGTTATTTTTCTTCTGTTTCTCGCGGTCACTTTATATCAGTGTGTTCGCATCGTACCGCAGGCAGATCAGTGGGTGGTTGAGCGCCTGGGGAAATACCACACTACGCTAAATCCCGGTCTGAACATCCTTATCCCGTTTCTGGATAACGTTGCCTATCGCATGTCAGCCAAAGACCAGATGATTGAAGTTAAGGGCATTGAGGCCATCACCAAAGACAACGCCATGACGAAAGTGAATGCGATTTGCTTCATCCGTGTGGCAGATCCGAAAAAAGCGGCCTACGGGGTCGATAACTTCAATACTGCCGTGCGCAATCTGGTCATGACCACCATCCGTAACGCCGTTGGCGGAATGGAGTTGGATGAGACCCTGACCAACCGTGATCAGCTTGCTGCAAAGCTGCGATCGAACATGGATGTGCAAATGGAAGACTGGGGTCTGATGCTACGAACCGTAGACATTCAGGACATCACGCCGTCAGATTCCATGCTGAAATCGATGGAGAAACAGGCCGCTGCGGTGCGTGAGCGAAAAGCCACGGAAGAGCTCGCTGCCGGGAATAAAAATGCAGCCATCATGGAAGCGGAGGGCAAGAAAGAATCCCTTATCTTGGATGCTGAAGCTAAGCAAGAATCTGCTATTCGTGAAGCGACCGCACTGGAAACGCTCGCAAATGGGCAGTTCAAAGCCTCGTCCAAGTTGGCTGAAGCGCTCACCATTGAGGGTGGCCGTGAGGCAATGAGTTTCCAGCTGGCGAACAATTATATCCAGACGCTTTCTAACCTGGCGACCAGTCCTAACGCGAAAGTGGTGGCAATGCCTGCTGATCTGGCGCAAAGCGTTGGCGGTCTCATCAATGCGGGTTCTCTGATGTCTGTCGGTTCTGCCGTTTCCAAATAGACTCAATCGGCCATCGTTCGGTGGCCTTTTTAGAAAACGAGAACAAGAGTCTGGCTCTGAAAATGGGCAAAACGAAATCCCTACTCTGGCTCTGAAAATGGCGTAACCATATGAATAAATTAATTATTTTACCTCTTGTTATTTTTCTGGCAGGATGTTCAACAACGTTTGGTCTGTCGCTGGATGAGCGTTACCAATCTGCCTACGACGACGTAGTGTCTGAGCCCAGCCAGGACAACATGGCCCGCTACATGAAGCTGAGTAATGAGGTTGCTGAGCGCGATATGCGCAAGGCTAACGCCGCAGCAGAATCCGCCACTCGGGAGAGTGACAAGGGCTTCACTGAATACTTTAAACAATATGGAAGCGAAAGCTTCAAACGACAAAAAAGATAAGGAACCAATATGACTACTCTGACCTCTACTGAATTCAAACAAGGCGCTCTGTGGGCAATCAACATCCTAATGAATACAACCCGTGACACAGACAGTGCCTATGAAATTCTGTCCGTCTTTCCTGACTTGCTTGAATTCGCAAAACAGGTGCCGGAAAAAGACCTTTCATCGATTCGTGAATTTGTTGTGAACGGTTTACCATTGGGAACTGATCACGGTTTCCTGCGTGTGGCATACGGTGCAATGGGTGTCGGTGAAACAATCATTGAATTGCCCGAAAGTGGGGATGTAGATGACTTAGCCGCTGCGCCGGGTGACGTGCTTTATTGGGTTGTGTATGGTGTGAAAGCGGATGGCGAGAAAGTTGCCCTCATTCAGGCTCTGAGTCTTCCGGAAGAGGCTGAAAAATTAGCAAGCAAATTGGCTGAGCAGCTGGCTTAAGTTTACGCCTCACCAGGGCGTTTCTATATTACGTTAGTCAGTACCACGTAAAGGCATCCATTGGGTGCCTTTTCTTTTACTTTCAATCCGCTACGTTGTTTTTCATAAAAGCACCTCATTTTGTCCCCCTTAAAGGTTTGTCAGTTGGCGTACATCCGTAAAATGGGTGATGTAACGCATTAAATTTTAAACAACAAAAGGTAAGCAACATGGCACAGCGTGGGGTTAACAAGGTCATTATTGTGGGAAAACTGGGTCAAGACCCTGAGGTACACGCAATGGCAAACGGTGGTTCGGTCGCTAATATTTCTGTCGCAACGTCTGAAACTTGGCGTGACAAGCAGACGGGGGAGCAACGGGAAAAAACGGAGTGGCACCGCGTTGTCTTCTTCGGGAAATTAGCCGACGTCGTCGGTGAGTACCTGCGTAAAGGTTCCCAGATCTATATTGAAGGGCAGCTGAGCACGCGTAAGTGGCAAGATCAAAGCGGTGCGGATCGCTACACTACTGAAGTCGTTGTTAACCCTGCTTCCGGTGGCACCATGCAGATGCTCGGTTCGGCATCGCAACAAAACCAACAAAATAATCGCCAGGGCAGTCAGCAGCCGAATAACGCCCAGAGCGGCCAGCAAGGTGGCTGGGGTGCGCCAAATTCCGACGATCCACCATTCTAATACCCGCCATCTGTCCGTTATGCAGCCTTCGTGGCTGCATTAATGTTTCTATCTCTCGGAGTCTGATATGAACGAAATACAGGCGTCTTTAAATGCCATTCTCAATAACGGCAGTATCGGCCAAGCGTTAAGTTACGCAGGGATCGCCGTAGTAGGATTCGCTGTAGTTTCATTGCTGTTTCGTAGCTTGATGATGGTCATGCTGGGTGCAGTTGCCACGTTCTATGTGTTCTTCCTGAATACGCCTGAAACAGCCCTGGACAAAGCCACCGCAGCATCGGCTCAACTGGTCACACAATTGGTTCAGGCCAGTGATTGTGCGGCAGGGAAAATTGAACACATCCGAAATATCGGAGTGGTGATCCGCAATGGTGACGTGCTGACTATCGCCGGAGAATGCGGCTTACTGCCGAAATAACACATTTCGTTAGCGGAAATAACAGTGGTAACATGCTCGTGTTACCACTTTTAACTCGCAGATATCACTGATTAAGAACAAAATTCTGCTGTAAATAGGAGAGGCCAAAATTGAACGCGTTCTTCAAAAAATTACTTTCTCAGTTATCCTGGGGAAACAAAAACAATAACACAATGGATGCTAAGCATCACCGCGATACCCTGTACACCATGCGTCATGGTCGCGCGCCAGTGCATACGCATCCCGCAGACTTAGAGAAGTAGTATGATAGATCCAAAAACCACCAAAGCCCTGAACGACCTCGCGATGGGTGCTATTCACAATGAGCATACCCTCCTGTCTGAAAACCATCACTTGATGGAAATATTTACCCACCTGACCTACCTGAAATCGACCTCAGAAGGTATTTACCTCGGTGAGCAGCGGATCCCTTGGCGTGATGCGCTACCGAACTCCTTTGGCGTGCCAAGCATTGAGGCTACCCAAAAGGAAGGTGAGCGCTATTTGACTTGTGTAAGTGAGTCCTGGGCAGCAAGGTACAACGCCAAAGCCCAAGAAACGTTGGCAAAAAAAATCGCCGATAACAGTACGACTGAAAATGACAACCTGTATCTGCTGACGATGTTCTATGCGCTGAGCGGCCTGCTGGATAAGCTATTGCCGTTTATTGACCTGCATAACTACCAACAATTTGAGCCGGAAGGTGCGTTGGCACTGAATGAAGTCGTTAACGGATTTGCAGCCGTTACCAATGGCGTTATCACCACGGAAAAGGTGAAAGAAGACGTATTCAGTGCGGGTATAGAAAATGCCATCATGGCGTTGAATGAGCAAAAACATATCCTTGCCAGTAAGGGACAAGATGTCAGTGGTATTGAGCAATCCATTGAGATTATCAAAGCCTCTCAGCATGCGGACAGCCCGAACCCAACTCCCGGCCAACGCATCAACTAGCCCCTGGGCTCAATAGGTGGAGAATTAACGTGAAAAACGGACAGTCTACGCACTCAATGACGACTAAAAAGCTACGCCGGAAGCTGTCCGGATATGGCCTTCGCGGTCAGTCACTGACACAAAAAATACGGGACATCATCGCCGGACCTCTGATGGATGCCAGTCAATGTGGGAAGCCAGCATATGCGTTCGGGTGGACGCGTGACCTGATGGACAGGCACATGCGGCGAGCTCTGATTGGAAAGGGGGGTGATGTAAAGCCTCAGGGCGATACCGCCGACCATGTTATGGAGCCGCAAACCGTAACCTCCCCTGTTCGCCGTCGCAGTGTTATTTCAATTAACCGTCGCTACTTAGGGTGACTTATTTAAGAAACATTTCTATGAACACGGATGTTCCCCTGTGCCACATGAAATCTAATTTAGCATGCTCTGACAGGCTGTTCTGTGCCAGAAGCGGACCTGTAGGGGTTCTAGAAGAACTTCAATGTAGTGTCCAATTTACGGCGACAACTTCACAATTCATTCATAGGTATGCTTTTGAAAACTCCGGAAATAGATTAATGTATATACATTCTTACCTGACATGACTATCTATATCACAGCAGCTATCGAGGGTGTTGTAAAATGGCCGTACATAAAATCTCTAAGCAATTTCATGATAGTTTGAGTATCGACTAGCCGTGCCCCATCTGTCATCAAAAAACTTTGCAAATTATAAAAGACAGTTTCATCACGAAAGAATCAGCCGAAACTCGTAGGGGATGGAGTGAAGATTGGTTTGAGCTGGAAATGAGAGAATTTGTGTTCGTCTGTGTGGCGGAATGTGCAAGGCCACAGTGTAAAGAAGTTGTGGCTTGCTCAGGTATTGGTGGTACAGATAGGTGCTGGACTAATGATATTGAAGACCATCTAGAAAATTGGTATCGCCCCATATCGTTCTCACCGGTACTTCATCCTTTCCTGATTCCTGAGCAATGTGCGGAAGAGATAAGAAAACCGCTTACAGCTTCCTTCTCTGTTTATCTCAATCAGCCTGGGTCTGCAGCTAATCTGATCAGAATTACGGTTGAAAGGATGCTTACGGCTATTGACGTGCCTGAGTTAAATGAAAAAAATAACCGAATTACGCTTCACCATCGCCTCAAGAGCCTTAAGGATCAATATGCGCCTTATAAAGACACCCTGATGGCCATAAAATTCCTAGGAAATGCCGGTAGTCATACCTATGACGAAGTAAACATTGATGATATCGAAGCTGCATTCGAGATTATGGAATATGTAGTGAATGACCTTTTCTCTGGTAAGAAAGAGTCTATTGATATTCTTACCAAGCGTCTCTACAGGAAGTTTGGAAAACAGTAAAACTGAGTAGCTACGACTTTAGGAATCATTCCCACTGTAGGTAAGTACTGCTTTCCATTTTTCACTCAAATCTGCCTTTCGATCCTTATACGGCAACAGAGTGACAGAAGAGGACATTCAATATACCGTATTGTAATATTTGAATAACGTAATAGACAATATTATTTTAAGATAATTGAAAATAAAAAATCATTCAATAGAATTAAAATTTATCTTCAGTCCATATATTTGGATAGTCATTCCTTATTTTTTCAATACGTATTGCTCCAGATAATTTGGAACAAACATCAATGATCGCATTAAGCAAAACCTCAAGCTTGGAGGTGTCATATTTACTTTCAATAAGCTTAGCTTCTGATGTCTCAAGATATTTTTTAGCGTAATACTCTTTATATTCAAGTGAGCCTTGATACATCCCTGTCTCTTTTTTATAGTTAGTCCATCTAATAGTGTATGAGTCATATTTACTATATGTTAAATCCAAGTAACACTCTATAGCGGCTGCAGTTCTATTAATATTAGATAATGCTAGGCCGTTTGGGCCACAAGTAGGGAAACTTTCAAACTCCTTAAGATCCGGAAGACACATGCAACTCATATTATGAGGAAGCGTCATCTTTATGATTTTATTGAAGGCTTCAACCCCTTCGCTATCATTATCGAGTACAAAAATGATTTGGTTCTGTACATCAATTTTTACTAACCCATCAGCAAACTTTGACAATCCTCCAGTGCCGGGGAATGGATGGCCGGATGTTACATCTATGAAACGAAAAAATTCATAAACGCTAGGCTTAATTAACTTAAATGCCTTTTGTAATATATGTGAGTCCGAGGAACCTTCAGTTGCTATGAGAAAAGAATTTTCACGGTTAATTTCAGTTTTTATTTGGTTAATATTAACCCATCCGTTAGCGACTATTTCCCCATAGTCCCATTCGACATACTCACTAAGATTATGTTTGTTTTCACTTAATAATTTGAGCATAGAGTATGGATGGAGTATATTTATGACACTGAAAAACGCGGTTTTTTCTGACCAGAAAAAATTGTTATAAGGATCATAGAGAGGAATTCTATTTAAAATATCGTTAGGAAATAACTTCAAAATGAAATTATCATTCTCTGTTTTTTCTGAATTATCAAAGTCGATAACTTTATCGTCTAACTCCCCCAAATCATAGCTCTTAAGTAAGGCCAGAAACTCATCAAAACTAAAAAGATTTTCTAAAGGTTCCCAATTATCGGGATAGGCTTCAATCATTTCGTTTCTTTGATTGACCTCATACTTTACAAGATTTTCATATTCAGCGCGTATAGTATTAAGAGAAAAACCAAGTAACTCAACCCGTTCAGCTACAGCTGAAAGAGGCTTTCTGAGTACGGTCCACTGAAGGCGTCTTTCTTCATCAATTTCAGCAGTTTCTTCCAGACCATAGCGCTCATGCTGGGGTATCATTATGTGGTCGGTTGATTGGAACAATGCACCATGATCAACACCTAAGCTATTTTTACTACAGTCTAGCGTTACACCTGAAACCTTAAGTGAAATTTCCGTACCCATAATTCCTCTTTTAAACTATTGGCAATCACTGAATTAAACCATCAGAAATACCATCTGTCATCGACTATGCCCTAAAATTATAATCGGTATAATGTCTTTAAAATTCAAAGTAAATATCAATCATTAGAAATTAACCCAAGGCAGAGCCTTGCGACGGCGTTATTGCATATTACTACGATTTAAGTTACGCATTACACCAACGGAGGTAAAAAATTATGAACTTCCGCTTTTCGCTCTCAGCGGACTTTCAGAGTTAATTTGCACTATCTACAAAATCTGTCAGCTTAAGCCTGAGCAGATTCAATT
>CANQXU010000032.1 GCA_947627865.1 uncultured Paenochrobactrum sp.
GTCAGACCATTAAAATATTACAACAACCGGGCCTTGATGCGCACGACCTCAGCTCTGATTGCATTGGCAATCATAAGCCTCACACTGTCCATCTATTTATTGCGATAGAAATTATCAGCCTCGCATGGTAGCCAAGAATACACATAGGCTTCTGCTGCGCTTGATATGATAAAAAATGGGAACTGTCTGTGTATTCGCGCGTTTATATAAATATACTGTGAGAAAGCTGGCTTTCAGTTAGTTTTATGGCTTAACAAAGGAGAGTGAAAGTGGCACGTGCTGCAAATAAATCCGAGGAGACAAACGACATGGCCAACGAAAATGGCACTGCAGAGCTACAGCAACAAATTGAACAGTTGAAAGAAGATATTGCATCGATCGCCGCCACCTTGACCAATCTGGGCCAAGAAAAGCTGAAGGGTGCGCAGGAAAATGCCTCAAAAGCGTATGAAAACATACATGCCCAAGGCGAGGAGTTTTTCGAAAATGTCACTGGTTGCGCCTCTGACTTTGAAGAGCAGCTTTCATCCGCTATCAAAGAACGCCCGATTACATCAGTCGCTATTGCCGCTGGTATTGGCTATCTGATAGCACTGTTGCGGCGCTGATAAATGCTGAAAATCCTGGCTCAGCTCATCAGTGGTTTACTGGGCGATGAACTACAAAGCACAGCTGACCGCGCCAAAACTTCTGCTATATGTGGGGTCCTAGTTGCTCTGCTGGTATTTATTGGTGCAATATTTGTCCTGATTGCAGCCTTTCTTGGCCTTTCACAGCTTGTCTCACCAGCAATTGCTGCGTTGATTTTAGCTGGGAGCGCTTTTTTGATAGCGCTTATTATTTATGTTGGCTGGCGTGCTTCGGCACAAAAGAAAAAATTACAGCAACAGCAACAACTTAAAGCCAAGCAGCAAGCATTAATGGCCTCCGCTGCAGTAGCAGTTGTTCCTTCCTTGTTTAAAAAGCCTGTGCTGTTTGCGGCCTTACCGCTATTAACTGTTGCTCTCATTGCTTTAAATACCAAGAAAAAGAATGATAATAGCAAATAGCTAAGAAACATCGGGAGGTTACCATGACATTGAAGAACAGTCCGGCTCATCACCCTGATGTCATTAAAATACTTGATGACAATGCTTTAACCGCACCTAAAAAAATTGAACTTTTGCAATCTATGTATGATGAAGCTAGAGATTTGCAACGTGCAGCTTCCGAGAGCGCCATGGACGCCGATGATGGCAATAATCGCCTTCTAAGGTCAGTCGAATTAGCGCTTGAGCAATTGGGCGTCGGCACACCTGAAGCTGGAGCTGCAACTTTATGACCAGTTCTATTTGTCGGCTATCTTAAAACATAGCTGACAAATATAATTTGACCAATTTCCAGAAATGCGCATTTTCTAAAAACGTGCTTATCACATGGCTTTCTTTATTAGCAAAGCCCGCGCACCTAATTCAGCTCAGGCCAGCTCACCCCAGCCCCAGCTCACCCAGCCAATGTAAATCACAAATTAAACCGCATATAAAATCAGTGACAATCATTTTTTATTTCAAGCAAAGGCAATATAACGAAAAAGCGGGTTCCGCCACTTTCATCATTGCTATATTGAGGTTCGCCGCCAAATTGCATGCACAATTGCTTAACAACCATCATTCCTAGACTGGTTGTTTTGCTTGTTAGCGCATCATTCTTAATGCCAATGCCATTATCTTTGACCGTCAGCGACAATATTCCATCAGAGTTTAAGTGCAGTATGACCTGTATGTGACCAGTAAGCCCACCCGTAAAGCCATGCTTCATTGAGTTGGTAATCAACTCTCCCAAAACAATCCCAAGTGTTGTGGCATCACGTGCACACATATTAACATCAGCAATATCGCACTGAATATTTACACTATCTTTACGGCCGCTATTTTCAATGATGTCACCAACAACAGCCTCCAGAAACTCTTTTACAGATGTCGTTTCCATATCCTGAGCAAGCCGTAATCTGTGATAGGCAATTGCAACAGTCTGTATTCTGTCGCGAGCTGCTGTAATAGCATCGATTGCTTTCATTTCGTTCGTCTGCCGCAGCTGGATATTCAATAAAGAAGAGACCTGCGCTAATGAATTGCCAATTCTGTGATTGCAATCCTGCAGCAACAGCTCAACTCGTTCACGCTCATGCTCAGCCAGTTCACGCGCTGCATTAACTTCAGCTGTTCTTGCCTTCACAAGACGGTCAAGTTCTTCATTCTCAATGAGTAAACTCTCCCTACCTTCATAAAGAAAACGAATATATCTCTGTTTGCGGGCGAGAAACAGTAGAAACAACACGAATATAAAAGCAACCGCAAGTATGAAAACTATAGTTAAATAAAACCGAGTAGTCTCAATTTTATTAATTCTTTCAATCAGTTGCTCATCTTCTATTTCATCAAAGCGCCTAATCATACTATCCAGGCTTGCCATTATATTATCTGCCGCCTGTGTATTGTATATATGTTCTGCTGCGCTTCTGTCGCCCTTTGCTAATTTCAAAAATTCAAAGCTCGCCATCTGCGCATCTGAAATCAGCTTGTTAATTTGATTAAAATTCTCGGTTAGCTTCAGATCACTATTTATAAAACTGTTAATTCTGGCCAGTGTTTTTTCAAGTGCTGCAACGGCTTCATAACATTTGTCCAGATAGCTCTCGTCAGCCGTCAAAACATAGCTTCTCTGGCTGTCTTCTATCTGAAGAACATAGAATGCAATTTTACTAACATTGGAGCGTAAGGAATATGATTGCTGTATCCAGTTGGTCTGGCTCTTGATACCTGAAGCCAAAAAAAACAATGCAATAACTGAGATCAATGTGAGTATCAGCAGCGCCAAAATGGCAAATGGGCGCCAATTTCTTATAATACTACAAACGACAAATTTATATGCACCTTTAAAAGTCATTTATCCTTAACATCCTCATTCCCGCATTGAATGGTTTGGACCTGACCTACAAGATAGAAAGCTAGTATATTGTTTTTTAACTGCTAACAACAATAGAGAATAAAAATCACGGCTAAACAGTAACTTAGCAAGTACTAAAAATAAGGCAATCATAATTACGAGAATAACAATATTATGTACAATTCACGAAGATATCTTTACCGCCCGTCCTTGTTGGTGACTGCATAAATATTAACCACTCACCATCCGTGAACATAGCTTCTCTAGTCGTACACTTATTTAAAATGGCGAGATTTTTTTGCTGGGATAACTGAGGGCAAGATGAAAGAAAGCAGAAAACGGCTGCCAGTTTTAGGTCGCGCTATATTAGGTTTCAAACAAAAGAACGCATGGTGACACGTGCCGAATCTGCATCAGGTCCATATTCGCTATGGCCATCAATCTGCAAAATTTCTTGAAGCTTTGCTCTCGCACGAGAAACACGGCTCTTAATTGTCCCTACTGCGCAGCCACAGATTTCCGCAGCCTCCTCATACGAAAAGCCTGAAGCGCCAATTAACACGATTGCTTCTCTTTGATCGTCAGGCAAGCAGTCCAGTGCCTTGCTAAAGTCAGTCAGATCCAACTTGCCATATTGCGCAGGATGCACAGCTAAATTGCCGATGATAGCGCCATCAGCATCTTGCACTTCGCGGCCACGCTTGCGCATTTGTGTATAGAATTCATTACGAAGAATTGTAAAAAGCCATGCCTTCATATTTGTGCCAAGTTCAAAACTATCCTGCTTATCCCAAGCTTTAAGGATAGTATCCTGCACTAGATCATCTGCATGATCGGATTTACCAGATAAGGTGATTGCGAAAGCACGTAGACTTGCCAAACAAGCCAATAAGTCTCTTTTAAAGACTTCTCCGCGCTCCTCCATCAACCAACCCCGCCACTATCATTTTCTTTTTGTTTCACGTCTTGCTCTGCCATCTCAAGCTGCTCCAACAGGCAGAGAAGTTTTTCCGGAATAACCTCATCCTGAATAGAGGCATAAAAAGCCCGCAATTTTTTACCGACCTCACAATTCGCCCCCAACTCCTGAGGCCAAGCTTGATCACTTTCGGTCGTTTCTATTCGCTTTTTTTTATGCATCAGTGCCAGAATTCCGATCTTAATTCATGCACGTTAGAGATGAATCTTTATATCAAATAAAAGTAAATCATAAAATCTCTTCAAATGGAAATAATATTATACTACCTTATTATTGTGTATGAATATGCAGAATTTAAAATAAGGATGATTGATATGTCCCTATCGACACGGATTGCGCCTCACTTGCCGTATCTGCGCCGATTTGCCAGGGCTCATACCGGCTCTCAATCTTCTGGTGATGCCTTTGTTGCCGCCACACTAGAAGCGCTGATCTTGGACACATCTCTTCTGCCTCAGGCTTCGTCCACGCGTATAGCACTCTATAAACTATTCTGCGACCTCTATAAAACAACAAACACTGACAGCTCTCCATCCACCTCAACTCATCAATGGGAGAACTGCGCCGCTAGTCGGCTGGCATCTATATCACCTGATATCAGGCTCGCCTTTCTTCTCATTGCTGTAGAGGGTTTTTCTAATGACGAAGCGGCTGAAATAATCTCTGTAACGCCTGAAAAGCTCAAGGAAATGCTAAAATCTGCATCGGATAATATATCAGGTCAGATCGCAACACGCATTTTAATTATTGAGGATGAGCCGTTCATCGCAATGGACATTGAAAGTATCGTAACAGCGCTTGGCCATCAGGTCGTTGGCATTGCCCGCACGAAAGCCGAAGCACTAAAATTATACACCGACGAAAAACCTTCAATGATCCTGGCAGATATACAATTGGCAGATGGCAGCTCAGGTATTGATGCCGTTAATGAAATACTTCATGGCAATTGCCCTGTATCTGTCATTTTCATCACGGCATTCCCTGAAAGACTATTAACTGGCCAGCGCCCTGAGCCGGCCTTTTTAATTACAAAGCCTTTCAATCCGGAGATGGTAAAAGCACTCATCAGTCAGGCATTATTCTTCAAGGAAAATGCTAAAAACAAAAATTGAGCGCAATATTTACACTTATATCACTAATCTAGGGAACCATTTTCAAGCTTGCTCATTCTCTTATCAAGTTGAGCTGCCAATATATGTCGTACAGGCGATTGTATGGCTCAAGTATTTTGTACCATTGCGAGCAGTTCACACTGAACCATATTTGATACAGGTCCTTGATGACGGATAAGCGCCTCAGCCGAACAAAAAAATACCTATCAAAAACTCGAGAGGAATTAACACACCTCAGAGCTGTGCAGCAAGCGCTCACCAATTCTAATATTGCAATACTCTATCAATCAATCGACTTAAAATATCTATGGAGTGAAAATTTACCGCCGCTTCTTCAAAGCAGGTGGTCTTCAAACATTAATGATCTGGAATTATTTCCAGAAATGGCGGATTTGCTCACCACATTCAAGCAGCGGATACTACGAACTGGTTATAACAATATCACTGAACTGACAGTTGGAAAAGGACGCGACAAGAGATGGTATGAATGCCATTGTGATTGCGACCTCAACGAACATAATGAAATCACTGGTATCATAACCACATTGATAGATATCAGTGAATTAAAACGGCGTGAAGAAACGTTACGAATTTTACTACGTGAAGTCAGTCACCGATCAAAAAATCTTCTTGCTATAATACAAGGTATAGCCAACCAAACAGCACGCTTCACAGCCACAAATACTGAATTTATCAAAAAATTTTCCGGGCGCCTATTATCCTTATCCCAATCTCAGGATTTAGTAACCGATTCGAATTGGTTAGGCGCATTATTTCGTGATCTGGCACGTTCGCAAATCAGCAAATATATTGATCCCAGTGACAATCGCTTAACCATCAAAGGCGACAATCCTTATTTATTTCCATCCGCTACCCTGCATCTTGGGTTGGCATTGCATGAGCTGATCATCAACAGCACCTCCTATGGCGCACTCTCACATGGTTCTGGCAGAGTTGAAGTCTCTGCGAAGGTTGAGAAGATCGGGGACGACAAAGAAGAGCTCACCTTTATTTGGGAAGAGCTCTGCCCGGATGTACTTACATGTGAGAAATTAGTTCGGCGCTTTGGATCTGTCGTACTCGAACAAATAGTGCCCAGTTCTGTCGATGGTACAGCAAGCCATGAACGCAAAAATAGCGGCTTTGTTTATACTCTCAAAATTTCAAATGATTATTTCGACTCATAGCCTTATGGTCGAGACGCTTCATTCCAAAACCTAATCATTTTTTTTCGTTATCGGGCGGCAATATAGCTCCAAACGGTGATGCACAATCTCGTAGCCAAATGATCGGGCAATTTCTTCCTGTAACCGTTCGATTTTATCAGAATGGAACTCAAGAACTTCACCGCTTTCCATATCAATAATATGGTCGTGATGTTCTCCGTCTGCCTGCTCAAAACGCGCAGGCCCCCCACCAAACTCATGCCTATGAATAGCGCCAAGCTCTTCAAGCAATTTCATTGTCCTATACACCGTCGACAATGAGATATTCGGATCCAACTGCACCGCGCGCTGAAAAATCTCCAATGCATCCGGATGGTCTTCCGAATTGGACAAAATATCAATGATCATACGCCGTGGGCGCGTGATACGTACACCAGCGCTACGAAGCTGTTTTTCATAGTCGGGTTTTTTAACGAAACTGTTCATGCAGGGATTATGTATCAGCTGAATCCAAGTTGCAATTTTTACCCGCAGATACCCACGATAATCTTTAAAAAGCAGGAAATGGGGTATGCACGCAAAAAAGAAAAATGTTAGATATGCGCATTCTGTTTTACGCTTATACAACATAAAATATCTTCAAAGCGAATTGCTTTATGATTATATCAAAATAACGGTGAGGTAGATTAAACTCAACAGCTTAACATGCAATACTGCAAGCAACTGGTACGCCCAAGGGGAATCGAACCCCTGTCTGCGCCGTGAAAGGGCGCTGTCCTAACCGCTAGACGATGGGCGCCTGTTGGTGAGCGGTATATAACTTTTGTTTTCACGCTTAGCAACAAGCATTTTTCCATTTTTTCAATTTTTCTTGTTTTTTTCTCAAAAAATCCAAAATAGAGTATGTTTTCCACAGTTTCGGTTATATTTATCAATAGGATAAATAAAAAATGGCTCCTGAAGAGCCATTTTATAAAATTTAATGCGTAAGATTTTTACTCGACATTGCCCATTTGTACTTTTCCGACAATACGGGCTTCTTTAAAGTCGTACACAATGATCTCGGTTACCCCATCAGGTAATAAAGTCTCTAGTGACAGCTGATCACCGGAAAGACTATGAGAAAGCAACCGTGCACCTTCGGGCAACTGTAATTGCGATTCGATCATTTTAGGCGGCTCAATTTTCACCGGCAGCTCTTGCCCCGGAATATCTGAGCGCAAATCAGTTGCAGGAGGCGTGTCTGGTGCTTTATTGATTTTATAGACAACTGCGATCAACACAGCCATAAGACCAATGATCATGACACCGATCGAAACTGCCAATAGGCGTATCATCTTACGGCGCACTTTTTCCATAGCCGGATCAAGCGGCTTTTCAGCCTCTGGATCTTGATAATATGGTTGTTGCTCCTGATATCCAGGATCCTGTTGATTCTGATATCGGGGATATTGCTGATCTTGCATTCATAAACTCCGGTTCATACACCTGCGATGTGTGATAAAGAAGGGAAACGACGATTGAAAGAGATAATTGCTGGTGAAGATGCTGCAGGTCGCCGCATAGACCAATGGCTAGCCGAAAAACTAGCGCCGGACCTTTCGCGAAGCCGTATACAAACCCTTATTACTAAGGGGCATGTTACACTCAACGGTAAAGTTATAAAAGAAACCAAAGCAAAGCTTTTGCCTGAAGCGGTTATCACCATAACCTTGCCAGAACCTGATACTGCCGACCCCAAACCTGAAAACATTGCACTTGATATACTCTATGAAGATGATGACCTTATTGTAATCAATAAGCCAGCTGGCCTTGTTGTCCATCCGGGCAACGGCAATTGGGACGGCACCTTGGTCAATGCTTTGATATATCATTGTGGCGATAGTCTGTCAGGCATTGGTGGTATCAAGCGACCAGGTATTGTGCATCGGCTTGATAAAGATACCAGTGGCGTGCTTGTTGTTGCCAAAAATGATCATGCGCACCGTCATTTAAGTGCTCAATTTGCCGATCACGGGCTGACAGGCAATCTCAAACGCGCTTATCTGGCGCTTGTCTGGGGTGCCCCCCCTCGCCCCGCCGGGACAATTGATGCACATTTGGCGCGCTCGCACCGTGACCGCACACGGCAAGCCGTCGTCAGTGATACCCGTCAAGATGCACGCCACGCAGTCACGCATTTTACAGTGCTTGAACGCTTCTCTCCACAAGAAGATGCAACAGCTTTAGCCTCACTTGTAGAATGTCAGCTTGAGACCGGTCGCACGCACCAAATTCGCGTGCATATGACACATATTGGTCATCCTCTGATTGGCGATATGGATTATGGTGGTGCTTTTAGAACAAAAGCCAATAAATTGGACGAGCCTCTGAAAACAACAGTAAACAAGTTTTCAAGACAAGCACTCCATGCTTATTTGTTGGAGTTTTCACATCCTGCCGATGAACGCCTTATGCAATTCAACACACCACCGCCCGCTGATATGCAAGAACTACTCGAACAATTCAGGCTCTACACAGACAAGTAAATATCAACAGGATGCAAGAACGGCTTGAAACCTTTTGAAGATTAAAGCGTTCTAATAGCATCACATAATGTTGATCATTTAGAAATACCGTGATTTTGCCCAAATTTAGTTCATAATACTGTTTGGAACCTGCTGGCTTTATTAATCGCAACAGGTTTCATGTGTTTGCCTTTCGGGAACGCAATAAAATAAAGGAGGGTGCGCTTTATGGCCCAGGCTAGTTTACCAAGCATTACATCCACATCTGGCGACGGTGGTCTTACACGTTATCTGGAAGAGATTCGGCGCTTTCCAATGCTTGAGCCGCAAGAAGAATATATGCTGGCCAAGCGTTATAATGAACACGAAGATGCAAAAGCTGCCCATAAGCTTGTTACAAGCCACCTGCGTCTGGTGGCGAAGATTGCTATGGGCTATCGCGGCTATGGCCTCCCAATCGGAGAAGTAATTTCTGAGGGAAATATTGGCCTGATGCAAGCCGTTAAAAAATTTGAACCAGAGCGGGGATTCCGTCTTGCTACATATGCGATGTGGTGGATCCGTGCTTCCATTCAAGAATATGTGCTGCGCTCATGGAGCCTGGTTAAAATGGGCACCACTGCAAATCAAAAGCGCTTGTTTTTCAATCTTCGCAAAATGAAGAGTAAAATTCAGGCGATTGATGATGGTGATCTCAATCCAGATCAGGTTGCAGAAATTGCAACACGACTGCAAGTGTCTGAGGCTGAAGTCATATCTATGAACCGCCGACTTTCTGGCGATGCTTCGCTTAATGCACCTATTCGTGCAAGCGAGGGCGAATCTGGAGAATGGCAGGATTGGTTGGTGGATGACGGCGACAGTCAGGAAAAAATACTGATTGAACAAGACGAGTTAGAAAACCGCCGCGCAATGCTCGAAGATGCAATGAGTGCGCTTAACGAGCGTGAAAAGCGTATTTTCAAAGCACGCCGCTTGTCGGAAGACCCGATCACTCTTGAGGATCTTTCCACCGAGTTCGGCATTAGCCGTGAGCGGGTTCGTCAGATTGAAGTCCGCGCCTTTGAAAAAGTGCAGGCAGCGATGCAACAAGCAGCTCTCGACCAGTCAAAGGCTCTAACCTATTCCCCGCAATCCGATAAGGATTGAGCCACTAACTCTTTGTAAAAGCCCTCACCCAGCAGCACTTTATTGAGCTTCAATCGTGCGGGCTTTTCCTGATAGTCACCGCATTATTTTTGATGCAGCAGATAGTTTGGTAAGGTGGAAGTTATTTTTCATTCATAATGTTCAAAATAAAAGGCCGCGATTGCGGCCTTTTATTTTAGTTATTGTTAGCTGTTGGTTCCCAGCTTTTAAGAACTTCATCAAAAGCCTTATCACCAGGAACACCTTTTTCAAGGCTGATTAATGCACGACGCCCCGTACGATAAGTAATCGGAATATCGATCCACTGGAGGCGACGCATCAGTGCCATATTCGTTTCAACGGCAGTGCGGGCATCATTCAAGGCCACGATAAAGAAATTATCTGCAACTTTAAAAGGCACAGCAATCAGCGGGTTACCATTGGCCTGCTCTGTTTGTTTGAAGGTAATGCGCTGAACATTATCAATAGCGCCACCTTTGAAGTCTTCAGGCACGATAAACATCAACTCGAATAAATGGCTGGCTGGAATTGTTTCATCCGTATTCCGGCGCACAGTCATATTCAGCCTGATTTTGCTATCGGGCAAGTTGACCTCTGCGCGGACTGCTGGCTCTTCCGGCTCGCCCTCACTTGGTGATTCTTGAATAACGGACCAGACTACAGTGCCTTTACTGACAGATTCAGCATCCTGACCAGAGCGTTCTTCATAGAACAATGCTTGCTGACTAACAGCTGCAACTTCACTGGTAGTATCTGTGTTGGTCGTTGACGCAGTGCTATTATTAACAGTAGCTGCTGCCGTCGATTTCCCTTCGCCTATGCCACCTGTTCCGCCAGCAGGACCTGGATCCGTCTCTGTGCCATCAGGCATTAAACGTTGCGTTAATTTTGGCTCGACCACAGTTTCAGCAGCATCTTTGTCTGCGGCATCGCTGTCAGCAGCAGATGGCTGTTCTTCTGTAGTGGTAGTGGTATCCGTATCAGTGGCTGGCGTCTCTTCACGTCCGACAGAAGAAGCAATATCGCTCAGACTATCTTTATTGGCATAGATAAAATAAGCGCCGCCGCCAAGCAAAGCTAATATAACAGCTGCAATAATTGCAGGTTTTATCCAAGTTTTGCCAGAGTTTTCTTGATCTGCAAGATATGGGCGCTCAGGTTTACGTGTCGCTGAAAGCTCATTCACTTCCGGCGTATTTTCACCAGCACGATCAGCGGACGAGTGATCGTCGCTATCCATGTCCTGTGCGGAGTTAGCAGCAGAACGTGCATTTTCTGAAGTGACTTCATCAAGAAAATCGCTGAGTGGGTCGATCGCCCCCTCGTTAGCCTGCTCAACTATTGGTGCTGGCGGTGCATAGAAGCTTTCAACTTCAGCAATTGCATCTTCAAGAATTTTGCGCTGACGCAATGCAACGGATTCAGGCGCATTTGCTGTTACCAGCTTTTGCTCAATCGTTGCACGCGCCTTTGCATAGACACGCTGGCGCAACTCAGGCGTTGGATCAGCCTGTGCATCAATGGTCTTTTTCAATACCGCTGCAAAATCTGCCATGCTTGTATCGCCCGATTGTAGTTATTAATAATAATGATCAACCACTTACTAACCATAATTAAACGGCAAAAGCAAAGCAGACTGATCAAATAACCAATAAATTCAACTCAAGCGTATAAAAAAATCCCGACTGCACAGTGTCAGTCGGGATTTTTTATTAATTGCGATCTAATTAATCCTGAAAAGGATCTGCCACAAGAATCGTATCTTCACGCTCCGGGCTGGTTGACAGCATTGCAACTGGTGCGCCAATCAGCTCTTCAATATGTCGAACATATTTAACCGCCTGCGCTGGCAAATCATTCCATGAACGTGCACCAGCTGTCGTTTCCGACCAGCCAGGTAGCGTTTCATAGATAGGTTTGATGCGTGCCTGCGCGCCCATAGAAGACGGCAGATAATCAATGCGTTTGCCATCAAGCTCATAGGCAACACAAATCTTGATCTCTTCCAAACCATCGAGAACATCAAGCTTGGTCAGAGCAATACCTGTGATACCTGAAGTGCGAACTGTTTGACGGACAATAACCGCATCAAACCAGCCGCAACGGCGCTTACGTCCGGTTACAACACCGAATTCATGGCCTTTTTCACCAAGGAACTGACCGATTTCATCATCAAGTTCAGTCGGGAAAGGACCTTCACCAACACGTGTTGTATAGGCTTTTGTAATACCAAGAACATAGCCAATCGAGGTTGGTCCAAGACCTGAACCCGCAGCAGCCTGCCCCGCTACAGTATTGGAAGATGTAACGAAAGGATAAGTGCCATGATCATTATCAAGCAACGCACCCTGCGCACCCTCAAACAAAATACGATCGCCAGCCTTGCGGCGTTCATCAAGAACACGCCAGACCTGATCAATATAAGGCAGAATCTGATCCGAAACGGATGTCAGTTCTTCCATAATTGTCTCGACTGAAATTTCTTCCAGTCCCATACCACGGCGCAACAAATTATGATGCGTCAATAGACGCTCGACTTTAGGCTGAAGTGTTTCAGGTTCGGTCAGATCGATAACACGAATTGCACGACGGCCAACTTTATCTTCATAAGCTGGGCCAATACCGCGTTTGGTTGTACCAATTTTCAATCCGGTGGTCGCACCTTCACGCATAGCATCAAGTTCACGATGTACTGACAGGATCAGTGGAGCATTTTCTGCCACACGTAAAACATCCGGATTAATATCCACGCCCTGAGCGCGCAACTTTTCAATCTCGGCAACAAAGTGATGCGGATCAACCACAACACCATTACCAATCACGCTGAGCTTGCCACGTACCAGACCCGAAGGCAGCAGTGAAAGTTTATAACTTACGCCATCAATCACCAGTGTGTGACCGGCATTATGCCCGCCCTGATAGCGTACGATGACATCAGCCCGCTCCGACAACCAGTCGACGATCTTACCTTTGCCTTCGTCGCCCCACTGGGATCCGACGACTACCACATTTGCCATTGAAGAAACTCCTTGGTTCGGTTCATGGCCCGTATTTAAATATCCAAGGATCATAATGCACCAAACAGAGAGATTCTCGACATGAGAGGTGCTGATCCTTCATCTCTATACAGACAGAATTGATAAAGTGCTATTCATGAATCCTAAAATTATGGATTTTATGGTCTAAATCAGTTCACGCATCATATATCTGGCGTCATCTGAGTAAGTTTTAAGCTTTCCAGTGAGCGCGTCATGTTCCACAACTTTAAAGCCCTGACGCTCCCAAAAACCTTGCGACCCATTCACCGCAACAAGCGCCATAGTTGAGAAGCCATCATCTCTGGCCTGTTCCGCCATTTTACCGACAACAATAGAGGCATAACCGCCAGCGCGGGCTTGCGGCAGTAAAGCGATATCATGCAAATAATATGATTTCGCATTATCAGGGATTGAACATAACTCGACATTGAGTGCCGGAATTGTAAAAGCTGGCCAAGGATGACTAATGGCATACCCCAACTGACCCTGCCCAGCCTGAAGCACAAAACAGCCCTTGGGATAAAGATTAAAACGGTCCTCAAACACAGATTTAGCTTCAGGATAATCTGGATGCACAATGCAACCAGTTTCATAAACCATCGTTAAGTCGTCAGCATGCATATGACGCCAATCTGCGTTTGTAACTGCCGCACTCATCTTAAACCTCATCACAAGAAACCCCGGAAGCTTGCACTCCCGAGGTTGTTTTTAAACTTATTTAAATTTTACTAAGCATTTTCAACGTTAAATACCAGTGGGCGTGCAGCCTTAATCGCCTCAACCGCTGTCAGCTCTTCAATTGCCGCTGCTGGCACTTGCTCATCCACATAAAGCAAAGCAATTGCATCACCACCCGGCGCATTACGACCCAAAGAGAAATTCGCGATATTGACTTTGTGCTTGCCACAGATTGTACCCAACAGACCAATCATGCCTGGAATATCAACATTGGTGACATAAAGCATATTCTCACCAACCTCGGCATCAAGATTAATGCCTTTAATCTGGATGAAACGCGGTTTTCCATCAGAGAAGCAAGTACCAGCGATTGAACGCTCCCGCTTTGTCGTTTTTACATTGATCTTGATGTAACCATCAAAAATACCGGATTTATCGCGCTTTACTTCTGATACGATAATACCGCGTTCTTTGACCATGATTGGTGCAGAGACCATATTGACGTCTGAGACCTGCGGGCGAATAAGGCCAGCCAAAGCAGCACTCATCAAAGCGCGCGTATTCATTGCAGCGGTCGAACCATCAAAAATGATTTCAACCTCCTGAATCGGCTCATCAGTCACCTGACCAACAAATGCACCCAGAACTTCAGCCAGCTTGATAAACGGCTTCAAACGCGGTGCTTCTTCAGCAGTAATCGACGGCATATTAATCGCATTGGAAACAGCACCTTTAACAAGGTAATCCGCCATTTGCTCTGCAACTTGCACGGCAACATTTTCTTGCGCCTCTGAAGTTGAAGCCCCCAGATGCGGTGTGCAAACAACATTTGGCAAGTTGAACAATTCGCTCTCGGTAGCAGGTTCAACTTCAAAAACGTCAATACCAGCACCGCCAACTTTACCAGATTTCAAACCGGCAGCGAGATCTTTTTCAACGATCAAACCACCACGTGCACAATTAATAATGCGCACACCCTGCTTCATCTTGGCAATTGATTCCGCATTGATGATATTGCGTGTCTTGTCCGTTAGCGGCGTATGCAGCGTAATGAAATCTGCTTTCGCAAACAGCTCATCAAGCTCAACCTTCACAACGCCCAACTCTTTGGCGCGTGCCTCTGAAAGAAACGGATCAAAGGCTACGACATGCATTTTAAGCCCGATGGCACGGCTCGCAACGATAGCACCAATATTACCACAGCCAATAACACCAAGTGTTTTGCCTGTAATTTCAATCCCCATAAAGCGGTTTTTTTCCCACTTACCAGCGCGGGTTGAAATATCGGCTTCAGGCAATTGGCGCGCGACAGCAAACATCAATGCAATAGCGTGCTCGGCAGTCGTGATGGAGTTGCCGAATGGCGTATTCATCACGATGATACCACGACGTGAAGCCGCTGGAATATCAACATTATCAACGCCAATGCCTGCACGGCCAACAACTTTAAGATTAGTTGCTGCTGCGATCAGCTTTTCCGTCACTTTTGTAGCGGAACGAATAGCAAGGCCGTCATATTGGCCGATCACTTCCAGTAGTTTTTCTTTATCTTTTCCAAGATCAGGCAAGTAATCAACTTCAACACCGCGATCTTTAAAAATCTGAACGGCAGTTGGTGATAATTTATCGGAAACAAGAACGCGAGGTGCCATCATGGCCTCCATGCAAAAGAAACAATGTGTGTGAGGTAAGCGGCAACTGTCCCAACACAGCTACCGCTCATGTCATAAAAATATTATTTTGAGATAAGCGCTGATTTCTGCTCAGCAAAAGCCCAATCAAGCCAATGGGTCAGTGCTTCAACGTCAGATGCCTCAACTGTTGCACCAGTCCAGATACGAAGACCGGACGGCGCATCACGATAAGCTCCGATATCAAATGCAACACCCTCTTTATCAAGAAGGTTCACGATACCCTTAGCAAAAGCTGCCTGTTGATCCTGTGGTAGAGCAACAATTTCCGGATCAACTATTTTAAGGCAAACAGATGTATTAGAGCGTATTTCAGGCTGTCCTGCCAAATTGGCCAACCATGTCGAATTTTCAACGAAACGGTTGAGTATATCAAAATTTTTGTCGGCACGTGCAACCAAGCCTTTTAGCCCACCAACGGACTGAGCCCAATGAAGCGCATCAAGATAATCCTCAACACAAAGCATTGACGGAGTATTGATTGTCTCTCCAACAAAAATGCCTTCGATCAGCTTGCCGCCCTTAGTGAGACGGAAAATCTTTGGCAAAGGCCATGCTGGCTTATATGTTTCAAGTCGCTCGACAGCACGCGGGCTCAAGATCAGGATACCATGGGCTCCTTCACCACCTAAAACCTTCTGCCATGAGAAAGTGACAACATCGAGCTTTGCGAAATCGAGGTCTTGTGCAAAAGCTGCCGATGTCGCATCGCAAATCGTTAAACCTTGGCGATCTTCTGGAATAAAATCTGCATTCGGGACACGTGCACCTGATGTGGTACCGTTCCATGTGAAGACAACGTCACGATCAAAGTCAACTTGCGAGAAGTCGACGATTTCACCATAAGGCGCTTCAAAAGTGCGAACATCTTCCAGTTTAAGCTGCTTGACCACGTCGGTGACCCAACCTGCGCCAAAGCTTTCCCATGCAACCATATCAACGCCGCGTGCACCAAGCAGCGACCACAACGACATTTCAACAGCACCTGTATCAGATGCCGGAACGATACCGATACGGTAATCAGCAGGGACTTGGAGAATTTCTCGGGTGAGATCAATAGCTTGCTTCAGCTTGCTTTTGCCAATCTTCGCGCGATGCGAGCGGCCAAGTGGAGCATCACTGAGCGCTTGGAGCGACCAGCCTGGGCGCTTGGAACAAGGCCCGGAAGAAAAATTAGGATTTTCCGGACGCAATGCCGGCTTGGTAATATTTGTCATCTTTGATCCTATCCTCACAGATAGCACGCTTCTCGTTGGGGAGAAGTGGCCCACTGATGAAACTATAGGAACACTTGAAAAAGCGCAAGCACCTTAAGCTTTTTTATTTTCTTTTGGCTGCATCTTATTTTAAGGCACGGATAATATTCGTACTACGACAATTAAAGATCAATCAAAAGCAGCAGCGACAATAAAACCAGAAAATGCTGCTATAACAGAGAGATAGACCCCACCAACTTTGAGCAGCAATGTCATAACATCGCCCGAGTTTTTTCTGCTTGTAGTGTTGAGATAGAATAGCGCAATTCCCATAATGACTATAGAAAAAGCAATGGCAAGGAACCAGGGATTGAGTTCTGACATATCATATATTCACTTTATAAAAAGATTAATGACTTAGTCTAATTACCAGTAATTTATTACAACACTTTAAAAGCCTAAAAGCATCAAAGCTTTGTTGAGAGTCTTGGAAGCTCTGCAAATTTAAACTCAGCAGAGTTGATAAGCATTAAAAAATCATTGGCTACAACCCATATAGCCAACCGGTAGCATCCCGAACGCTACCGGCTCACTGCCTTAAGCTTCCAAACTAAATGATGAATAGCAATGCACTATATTCAGATAATATGTGATTGCTGTTCAAAACCGCTGACAGTACAAATAATCAGGTCATGATCGGAGAGCGGTTTGCCAGTCTCATCAAGTGAAGTCACGATTTCACTTTTTTCAATTTTTAAGCCACGAGACAAAAACCAATCGAGCTTCATCTCTCTTTCAGGCCAGCGGCTTATCAAGCTAGGACGTGTTGTCATTTGCTCAATTGAGCCACTATGACGCTCGAAACCACGAGCCTTGAGACTGGCAAAAAGGCCTTCTTTTTCGAAGTCGCCTTCCATCTGATTTCCGGTATTTAGATCGCCGCCAATGAGAATAGGCATATCACCAAAACGTGCTTCCAATGCATCAACCAGTTTTTCAGCTTGCACCTGCCTGTATTCGCCTTGCGTGGCGCTCTCCAAATGCACAGAGACAGCTAAAAAAGGACCTTGTTCCGTATTGATAACAGCACCTATGGCCATTCTTTCACCAATTCTGGGCTGATCACCACCATTCATGAACCAAATACGCTCACCTTTTAGCCGTTGAATAAATGGTTCGTTCAATACAGTTTTAGCCATCAGGCTATTACCATGAAACCCTTTGGAATTATAATCATCCCTGCAAAACTCATGCTCAACTTCCGAGCCAAGGCCAAGCTCAATAAATTCAACACCATAGGCATATTGCATTCGCAATATATCCGCGAGCTCACTGGTCGTATTTTTTTGACCCGTTCGTGCCATGCCGTCGTCCATTTCAGAAAGCAAAACTATAGCAGGATCAAATGCAGCTAATTTCTGTGCACTCTCAATAGGGAAAAGACAGCGCTCTAAATTCCATGCTGCAACGTTAAACGGAAAGGACAAAGCTTCACAAGTTGCTGCATTGCCACCAATTTCGATATGCGTCATTGCCGGCATCGACAATAGCTTTTCATCATGAACAGCCAAGCTCTTAGTCAGCTGGCTAATTTCTTTTCGCTCTTCATGATC
>CANQXU010000033.1 GCA_947627865.1 uncultured Paenochrobactrum sp.
GCTGGTCATTGGTGACCGTCAGACAGGTAAAACCGCGATCATCCTCGACAGCTTCCTTAACCAGAAGCCGATCCATGATAATGGTCCGGATAAAGACAAACTGTACTGCATTTACGTGGCTGTTGGCCAGAAGCGTTCAACTGTTGCACAGCTTGTTAAGGTACTCGAAGAACGCGGCGCACTGGAATATTCCGTTGTGATTGCTGCAACCGCTTCTGATGCCGCTCCGATGCAGTTCCTTGCACCATTTGCAGGTTGTGCGATCGGTGAATATTTCCGCGATAACGGTATGCATGCTCTGATCGGTTATGATGACCTTTCCAAGCAGGCTGTTGCTTATCGTCAGATGTCCTTGTTGCTGCGTCGTCCTCCGGGCCGTGAAGCATATCCTGGTGACGTTTTCTATCTGCACTCACGTCTGCTTGAGCGCGCTGCGAAGCTCAATGATGAGCTCGGTGCCGGTTCTTTGACAGCTCTGCCTGTTATTGAAACTCAGGGTAACGACGTTTCTGCGTTTATTCCGACAAACGTGATTTCGATCACTGACGGTCAGATCTTCCTTGAAACCGACCTGTTCTATCAGGGTATCCGTCCTGCTGTTAACGTAGGTCTATCGGTTTCCCGTGTTGGTTCTGCCGCTCAGATCAAAGCGATGAAGCAGGTTGCTGGTTCCATTAAGGGTGAATTGGCTCAGTATCGTGAAATGGCTGCATTTGCGCAGTTTGGTTCCGATCTTGATGCTTCTACACAGCGCTTGCTGAACCGTGGTGCACGTTTGACTGAATTGCTCAAGCAGCCACAGTTTTCACCTCTGAAGACAGAAGAACAGGTTGTTGTGATTTATGCCGGTGTTAACGGCTATCTTGACAAGCTGGCTGTCGATCAGGTTGGTAAGTTCGAAGAGGGTCTTCTGGCTTCGCTTCGCACAGAGCACAAAGATGTGCTTGACGCGATCCGTGATCAGAAAGCGCTCACCGACGAAATCAAGGCAAAGCTCAAGGCAGCGGTTGATACGTTCGCCAAGTCTTTCGCCTGAACTTTTTGACGGGATGAACGGATGCCTTCACTAAAGGATCTGAGAAACCGTATCGCCTCGGTCAAGGCGACGCAGAAAATCACTCGCGCGATGCAGATGGTCGCTGCGGCGAAGCTGCGCCGTGCCCAGGAAGCTGCGGAGGCCGCAAGGCCTTATTCGCAGCGTATGGGTGACGTTCTGGCTAATATTGCTCAGAATGTCAGCGGTGAGGATGCGCCAAAGCTGATGGCCGGAACCGGTAAAGACAACGTGCATTTGCTCGTTGTCTGCACTGCGGAACGTGGGCTATGCGGTGGTTTTAACTCGCAGATTGCGCGATTTGCACGTGATCATGCCCGCAAGCTTATCAGCGAAGGCAAGACAGTTAAGATTGTGACTGTTGGAAAGAAAGGCGCAGATATTCTGCGTCGTGAATTTGCAACATCACTGATTGACCATGTCGACCTTCGTTCAGTTAAGCAGCTGGCATTTGTTCATGCCGATGCAATCGGGCAGAAGCTGATAAAATTATTTGAAGAGGGAGCATTTGATGTTTGCACCCTGTTCTATTCTGAGTTCAAATCCGTAATTGCACAGGTTCCGACCGCGCAACAGCTTATTCCAGCTTCTCCAGAAGCCGCTGGTTCCGCTGCTGCAGGTAGTGAAGCGATTTACGAATATGAACCAGATCCGGCAGATATTTTGAGCACGCTCATTCCACGCAACATCTCCGTTCAGATTTTCCGCGCTCTGTTGGAAAATGTGGCAGGTGAGATGGGTGCAAAAATGAGTGCCATGGATAATGCGACACGCAACGCGGGTGATATGATTGATAAACTATCGATCACTTACAACCGCCAGCGTCAGGCTCAGATTACTACGGAACTCATCGAAATTATTGCGGGCGCGGAAGCGCTCTAATCGGAAGGTAAGGATCGATGGCAAAAGCAGCGACCCCGAAAACTACCGCTGACAAGGTAGCGCCTGAGGATAAATCCTCAAAAGCGACTACCAAGGATGTAGCGGCAAAGGCAACCGCACCGAATGAAAACCAATCTGCAGCATCTGGCTCAGTTGGCCGTATCAAGCAGGTCATTGGTGCTGTTGTTGACGTTCAATTCGAAGATGGTCAGCTGCCGCTGATCCTCAACGCTTTGGAAACTGACAATCTCGGCTCACGTCTGGTTCTTGAAGTGGCACAGCATTTGGGTGAAAACACCGTGCGTACCATTGCTATGGACTCGACCGAAGGTTTGGTTCGCGGTCAGAAGGTAACAGATACCGGTTCGCCGATTACTGTTCCAGTTGGCCCGGAAACTCTTGGCCGTATCATGAACGTTATTGGTGAACCAGTTGACGAAGCTGGCCCGATCAAAGCGACTGAACGTCGTTCGATCCACCAAGAAGCGCCTGAATATATTGAACAGTCTACCGAATCTGAAATTCTGGTAACCGGAATTAAGGTTGTTGACCTTTTGGCTCCATATGCCAAGGGTGGTAAGATTGGTCTGTTCGGTGGTGCGGGCGTTGGTAAAACCGTTCTGATCATGGAACTGATTAACAACGTGGCGAAAGCTCACGGTGGTTACTCAGTATTCGCTGGTGTTGGTGAGCGTACCCGTGAAGGTAACGACCTTTACCACGAAATGATCGAATCCGGTGTTAACAAGCTTGGCGGCGGCGAAGGTTCTAAGGCTGCACTTGTTTACGGTCAGATGAACGAACCACCAGGTGCGCGTGCGCGTGTTGCTCTGTCCGGTTTGACAATTGCGGAAAACTTCCGTGATGAAGGTCAGGACGTGTTGTTCTTCGTGGACAATATCTTCCGCTTTACACAGGCTGGTTCCGAGGTTTCGGCTCTCTTGGGTCGTATTCCTTCCGCGGTTGGTTATCAGCCTACACTGGCAACTGACATGGGTGCGATGCAGGAACGCATTACGACAACGCATAAGGGCTCTATCACGTCCGTGCAGGCGATTTATGTCCCTGCGGATGACTTGACTGACCCTGCACCTGCGACATCGTTTGCGCACTTGGATGCGACGACCGTTCTTAACCGTTCGATCGCTGAAAAGGGTATTTATCCTGCGGTTGACCCGCTTGACTCAACATCACGTATGCTGGACCCAATGATTGTTGGTGAAGAGCATTATGAAGTTGCCCGTCAGGTACAGTCAATCTTGCAGCGTTATAAGTCCCTTCAGGATATCATCGCCATTCTTGGTATGGATGAATTGTCTGAAGAAGATAAGCTGACTGTTGGACGTGCTCGTAAGATCGAACGCTTCTTGTCACAGCCTTTCTTTGTCGCGGAAATCTTTACGGGTTCACCAGGTAAACTGGTTGATCTGGATGACACGATCAAAGGCTTTAAAGGTCTTTGTGCAGGTGACTACGATCATCTTCCGGAAGCTGCTTTCTATATGGTTGGTTCCATTGAAGAAGCTATCGAGAAGGCACAGCGTTTGGCAGCTGAAGCTGCTTAATAGATGAAACTGTGGGCGGGTTATGAGCCCGCCTCAGGGACATTTCTACCTTTAGCAATTTGAGTGAGAACCTATGGCCGAAGCTTTCCAATTCGAACTGGTGTCGCCTGAGCGGCTTCTGCTTTCGACACAGGTAACTGAAGTCGTCATCCCAGGCAGTGAAGGTTATTTGACCGCACTGGCAGGACATTCTCCTCTGATGACTGCAATCATGCCGGGCGTAGTGACCGTCAAACTCACCGATGGTAAGTCTGACTCCTACATTGTGTATGGCGGCTTTGCCGATATCACACCTGCGGGTTGTTCAGTATTGGCTGAATCTGCGACGCATATTGATGATTTGGATAAAGCAGATCTCAATAGTCGTATTGAGGAAGCTAAAAAACATCTGGATGAGGCGTCTTCTAACGAACAAAGAACAAAAGCAGAGATTTTCTTGCATCAGCTTATGACCTTGCAGGGTACTATTCTGCCGGCTTAAATTATTAAGCAGTTCTAAATAAATAGCGGGCTTTGCCCGCTTTTTTATTATTTAATATAGAAAACGGGCCAATCGGCCCGTTCTATAATGTTTTACATATAGCGACAGAAGGTTAATTACCTTCAACACTAATGCCATCTTCATTGAGCTTGAGTTCAATACCGCTTGGCTTAGATTGTTCTTGGTAAATATAATAAGCCATACCAAGAATAACGGCTAAAAATATGCCTAACAGAAGATATAAGCTATTTTTATTATTCATGCTTCATCCTCTTAATTGTTATTCAAAATCGATATTTAGCGGCGTGACAGCAGTCCTATAAGAAGACCGATACCAGCAATAATCGCGACAGTTGCTAATGGATTTTCTTTGGCTGTTTCTGTGACATGACGGGCTTGTCTCGTAACAACTTTTGCAGCATCTGCACCACGCTCACGCACGGTATCATATAGTTCTGAGGCGGTGTCATGTGCGCTATGAGACAATGCACTTCCCTGCTTGGACAGGTTTTTAGTGAGTGACTTGATCTCTTTTCGCATCTCAGCGATCTGTTCTTCAAAGGCTTCACGTAGCTGTTCTGCGCTTTTATCGACAGGTTGTGCCATTCTATAACTCCCTTTACACAGACAAAATGATATAAGTTTTTATATTACAAATATCATAGCGATCTGACAAATAACGCTTAAAAGCGGTTTCTGTTCCGTTGGGCAGGCAAGTTTTTATGCGAATTCATGTATTTTTTGTCTAAAATCAGAAGATGGATAAATTAGTTTGATTCTACGAATCAATATTAATGATGAATATTAGTCAATGATAACAGTCTGAATGCTGCTAATTACGTCTTCAAAAACACTAGATTAATAGGAAATAAAATTATTTTCTCGTTTTTATTGTGAATTTTTTTAAAAGCTTTTTTGAAGGATGGTCTGAGGATTTACCATTGAAATATCTAGGATATTTCCATTTTAGACTTTTTTCTCATGAATCGTTTTGGCAAATGCTACGTTTCATAAAATTACAAAATTCGTCCTTCCATTCTAATGGGACTTGCAATCCTGTTATCAGCCGTTAGTTGTATTAAATCGGGATAATGCTCTTGGGGAAGAGTAATTTATAATGAACCCGAAGCAGAAATGGGTGGCTTATCGATGGAATATTTCGTTCAGCAGGTGATCAACGGGTTAGCGCTCGGCTCGATCTACGGCCTGATCGCCATTGGTTATACGATGGTTTATGGCATCATCGGCATGATCAACTTTGCGCATGGTGATGTTTTTATGCTTGGTGCTTTTATGGCACTGATTGTTTTTCTTATCATTACAACATTTATTGGTACTTTGCCTGTCGCTTTAGCGCTGCTGATCATGATGATTGTTGCAATGTTGCTGACAGGATTATGGAGCTGGGCAATTGAGCGAGGAGCTTATCGTCCGTTACGTGGTTCGTTCCGCCTGGCACCGCTGATTACAGCGATTGGTATGTCGATTGCATTGTCTAATTTTGTGCAAGTTACACAGGGTCCGCGTAACAAACCAATTCCATCACTGATCAATAATTCATATTCACTGTTTGGTACTGATGTAACAATTTCATTGAAGCAGATTGTGGTTGTGGTTGTTACTGCCTTATTGCTTGCAGCATTCTGGTTTGTTGTGAACCGTACATCTTTGGGGCGTGCACAGCGCGCCTGTGAGCAGGATCGCAAAATGGCAGCCTTGGTCGGAATCAATGTTGACCGAGTGATTTCCTTAACTTTTGTTATGGGTGCAATGCTGGCTGCTGTTGCTGGTACACTTTTCTTGACATTTTATGGTGTCATTTCATTTACCGATGGTTTCATTCCAGGCGTAAAAGCATTTACTGCTGCTGTTCTGGGTGGGATCGGGTCGTTACCAGGCGCTGTTATTGGCGGGCTTATGATTGGTTTGATTGAGGCACTATGGTCTGCATATTTCTCAATTGACTATAAAGACGTTGCTGCGTTTTCAATTCTGGCAATTGTTTTGATTTTCATGCCTTCCGGTCTTCTCGGACGTCCAGAAGTGGAAAAGGTGTAATTCATGGCGGTTCAAACAAACTCACGCCCGGATTCCCTTTTTGGGCGGGCATTGCGTGAAGGCATTAAAAGCGGTCTTATCGCATTGGGACTTTTTGTTCTGATCATTGGTTTCAGAACGGATCAGAATATTAATAACCAGCTGATTTTGACGCAGCGCTGGGGAACATTGGCAATCCTGGTTGCAATTGCAGCTATAGGCCGTTTTCTTTATGTTTGCGCATTAGAGCCATGGCTTTCTGAACGGAAAATGAAGAAAGCGGCAGCGCCGATTACACATAAAGAATCGGCGTTCTGGATACGCCACTTCTCACAATTCGGCATTGCTTTCTTATTTGTGTATCCGGTGATTGTTGTCAGTCTGGTAGGTTTTCAAGGTTCGCTAAAATGGGTTGATAACTTTGGCGTCCAGATATTAATCTATATCATGCTGGCATGGGGGCTAAACATTGTTGTTGGTCTTGCCGGTTTGCTGGACCTTGGCTATGTCGCATTCTATGCGGTGGGGGCTTATTCCTATGCACTATTGTCTAGCTATTACGGCTTTTCATTTTGGCTGCTATTGCCGATGGCAGGAATTTTTGCAGCGCTATGGGGCATAATCTTAGGCTTCCCTGTTCTGCGGCTTCGAGGGGATTATCTTGCGATTGTTACCTTGGCCTTTGGTGAGATTATTCGATTAGTCTTAGTGAACTGGACAGACGTCACAAAGGGTACTTTTGGTATATCCGGCATTGCAAAGGCCACATTTATGGGGCTGCATTTTAATGCAAGTAAAGACGGATTTGCTGCATATTGGGGGCTTAAATTCTCCGCTTCACATTATAAAATCTTTCTCTATTACGTCATTTTGCTCCTAGCGCTTTTAACGGCATGGGTAACAATACGTATGCGTAAGCTGCCAATCGGCAGAGCGTGGGAAGCCTTGCGTGAGGACGAGATTGCTTGTCGTGCACTTGGTATCAACACAACCACAACCAAATTGACTGCTTTTGCTGTTGGCGCGATGTTTGGTGGCTTTGCTGGTTCTTTCTTTGCGGCACGTCAGGGGTTTGTAAGTCCTGAATCCTTTGTGTTCTTAGAATCCGCAATTATTCTGGCTATCGTGGTGCTTGGAGGAATGGGATCTTTGAAAGGTATTGCTATTGCAGCAGTTGTGATGATTGGCGGTACTGAAATTCTTAGAGATCTTGGTTTCTTAAAATCTATCTTCGGTCCCGGATTTACACCGGAATTGTATCGTATGCTGATCTTTGGTTTGGCGATGGTTGTAGTGATGGTCTGGAAACCACGCGGATTCGTGGGAACAAGAGAGCCAAGTGTTTTCTTGCATAAAAATAAACATGTTTCCGGCACTCTGACTAAGGAGGGGCAAGGCTAATGTCTGAAGCAATTCAAAAGCCTGATATCTCCAAGAATGACAATATTTTAAGTGTCGAGCATCTGTCCATGCGATTTGGCGGACTGATTGCTATTAATGATTTGTCATTTGATGTGAAGCGGGGCGATATAACTGCAATTATTGGGCCTAATGGTGCAGGTAAAACCACAGTGTTTAACTGTATTACAGGCTTTTACAAGCCAACGGGCGGAATGCTCACCATGACACGTAAGAATGGTGATAAATTCTTGCTCGAACGTTTGAGTGATTTTAAAATTACACGGAAAGCACATGTCGCACGTACTTTCCAAAATATCAGGCTGTTTTCCGGTTTGACTGTCTTGGAAAATCTTCTTGTGGCACAGCATAATTCACTGATGGTCTCTTCCGGCTTCAGTATTGCTGGCCTGCTTGGGCTGCCCTCTTATCGTAAAGCAGCGGATAAGGCCGTTGAAAAGGCAAGCTGGTGGTTGGATAAGATTAAGCTGACGGATCGTGCCGATGATCTGGCTGGTGATTTGCCTTATGGTGATCAACGGCGATTGGAAATTGCTCGGGCCATGTGTACGCAGCCGGAAATGCTCTGTCTTGATGAGCCGGCCGCAGGGCTTAATCCACGTGAATCTGCCGAACTCAACAAGCTTCTTCTTGATATACGTGATGAGACAGGAACCTCTATTCTATTGATTGAGCATGATATGTCGGTTGTCATGGAGATATCCGATCATGTTATTGTACTGGAATATGGTACAAAAATTTCTGACGGAGACCCTGAATTTGTACGTAATGACCCAAGAGTTATTGCGGCTTATCTAGGTGTTGATGATGATGAAATAGTTGATCTTATCGAAGATGCTCCAGCATCAACCGATCCTGCTGATTTCGTAGCCAGCATGCTGAGTGATGAAGCAATTGTTGAGAAAGTAGAAGAAGATCCCAAAGACAATCTGACCTTGATTAAGGGGATTGGTGCCGTGAATGAAAGCAAGCTTAACGCACACGGTATAACCAGTTTCTCGCAGATCGCATTATGGTCTGCAGAGGATGTGAAACAAGTCGAAGAGTATCTTGATTTTGATGGCCGCATCCACAGAGAAGATTGGATCGGGCAGGCAAAGAAACTCGCTGCTGGAGAGAAAACTGATTTTTCACAGCAGGTTGAGGCGGGTAAAGTTAAAACCAGCCACCCTTCACAAAATACAATGGACAAAAAGAAGAATGGTGAAGAGGGAGACGTGTGATGCAGGCACAGCCTCATAATCCAGCTGATATTCCTGGTAAAACTTTGCTTGAGGTCAAGAAAGTTGAGACTTATTACGGCAATATCTGTGCACTTAAAGGGATTGATCTGACAGTTAATACTGGTGAAATTGTTACCTTAATTGGTGCCAATGGTGCTGGTAAATCGACCCTCATGATGACCATATTTGGTATGCCTCGAGCAAGAAGCGGGCAGATCATTTTTGATGGTCAAGATATTACCCAAGTGCAACCTCACGAAATTGCTCGCTTGCGTATTGCGCAATCTCCGGAAGGTCGGCGTATTTTTCCGCGTATGACAGTCATGGAAAATCTTCAGATGGGTGCAAGCCTTGATGATCAAAAGTATTTTGATGAAGATGTTGAGCTGATGTTTGAATTGTTCCCGCGCTTGAAGGAACGTATCAATCAGCGTGGGGGCACATTATCCGGTGGAGAACAACAGATGGTGGCTATTGCTCGTGCCTTGATGGCAAGGCCGCGGCTATTGCTTCTTGACGAGCCTTCACTTGGCCTGGCACCTTTGATTATCAAACAGATTTTTGAAGCCATTAAAGAGCTTAATCGTACTCAAGGACTGACTGTCTTTTTAGTAGAGCAAAATGCTTTTGGTGCGCTCAAACTCGCTGATCGCGGTTATGTTATGGTCAATGGTAATATAACAATGAGCGGCACTGGTAGCGAGCTGCTTGCTAATCCTGAAGTGCGTGCAGCTTATCTTGAAGGTGGCCGTCACTAAACATTCACTGCGCGCTTTCAGAGGGAGCAGCGCGCAGTTATTATATCTTTATAATCTCTGGAAATGATGATTGTTTGGGTATAGTGAAAATAGTTTAATTCCGGATTATAATACCGGAAGGGGAGCCAAAGATGCAGGGAATTCTCTATGAAGAGCAATCGGTTGGATTGTTTATTCTGATTACATGCTTGTTAGGCGGATGGGCAGCGTGGATGACCGGTAAGGCTTGTGCGCAGACATGGCGTCCATACTATGTGTTGATTGGCTATTTATTGCCACTTGGAATGGCTGTAAGGTTTATCCATTACGCCTTGTTCCAAGGTACATTACTATCGCTACAATACTATGTGGTTGATACGGCGGTGTTGATTATTATTGGCTCATTTGCCTATCGTTACACCCGTACGAACCAGATGATACAGCAATATAGCTGGCTTTATGAGCGTGCCTCGCTGTTAAGCTGGAAGGCAAAAGCATAAGTTTTAATTCTGATTTCTTGGGGGAGGCAGAAAATACAAAAAAGATAAAAATAGAACTGCAAATCTAAAAATAGAGCAGCATAAAAATCTAAATGAAATGGGAGTTTCAGGTATGAAAAAGTCTTTATTGTCAGGTGTAGCATTATCAGCAATGTTGCTGCTGGGGGGGAATGCTTGGGCTGAAGTTTTAGTCGGCATCGGAGCACCAATGACAGGTCCTAACGCTACCTATGGTGCCCAGATTCTTAAAGGAGCAGAGGCTGCTATTGCTGAGATCAATGCTGCTGGTGGCATGAATGGTGAGCAGATTAGAATCGTTATCGGCGATGACGTTTCCGATCCTAAACAGGGTATCTCGGTTGCGAATAAATTCGCAGGTGACGGCGTTCAGTTCATGATTGGCCCTTATAATTCCGGCGTGGCTATTCCTGCAGCGGATGTCTATGCGGAAAACGGCATTTTGATGATCAGCCCTGGTGCAACCAACCCTGCTTATACTGAAAAGGGCCTTTGGAACACCTTCCGCACTTGTGGCCGCGATGATCAGCAGGGGATTGCCGCGGGAGAATATATCGCGAAGAACTTTAAAGATAAAAAAGTGGCGGTTGTTCACGACAAGACCCCGTATGGTCAAGGCTTGGCAGATGCCACGAAAAAGACTTTTAATGATCTTGGGGTTACAGAAGTGCTTTATGAAGGCGTCAATGTGGGAGAAAAAGACTTCTCCGCTTTGATTACCAAGGCTAAGGCTGCGGGTATTGACGTTCTTTATTGGGGTGGCGTGCATACTGAAGGCGGTTTGATTATCCGTCAGCTCGCAGATCAGAATATGGATGTTGTTTTTGTTTCCGGCGATGCAATCGTGAACAATGAGTTGGCATCAATTGCAGGTGATGCAGTGATCGGAACACTCAACACATTTGGCCCTGATCCTCGCGTTGACCCTAAGAATAAAGAGTTGGTAGAAAAATTCCGTGCTGAAGGATTTGAGCCGGAAGCCTATACCATCTATTCTTATGCCGCAGCTCAGGCGATCGCAGCCGCAGCAGCGGCAGCGGGTAGCAATGACCCTCAGGACGTGGCCGCAGCTCTAAAAGAGAAGGGCCCATTCAAGACAGCACTGGGTGATCTTGGCTTTGATGAAAAAGGCGATGCCAAGTTGCCGGGTTATGTGATGTATGAATGGAAAAAAACGCCTGAAGGCCTTTATGTCTATGAGCAGCAGGTTAACTAAACCTGCCTAATCTGCATCTTTATTTAAAAAAGATGCAGATTACAGCATTTGACCTTCAAGTTGTCATGACTTGAAGGTCAATAATGTGCGGCAAGGCAAAAGCTAAAACGAATAGAATTAACTCGTTTAAAGTTAAGTCACCTTAGCTATTGCTTTCACTTCGCTTGTGGGCGGAGAAGCACGCATATGATGGCTATATTACTAAGGTAATACCCCGATTTATATAATTTAAAATAAAACACTTGGAGCGAATTCCACACTAACATCCGTATTCTATGGGGCAATACCTTATTTTATGTAGCAATAAGTGAGTGTTTTGGATGCTTAGAGAGCATTTGAGCACACAAAAACTACAAGAATAGCGGAGAATAAAGTGAAAAAACATTTATTAATCAGCGTATTTTGTGGTGCATTTTCGTTCGCTGCCGGTGCAGCGAATGCGGATGTTCTTGTTGGTATTGGCGCACCACTGACAGGTGGCGGTGCGGCTTATGGTGAACAGATGCAGCGAGGTGTTGAGGCTGCTGTAGCTAAAATTAATGCTGCTGGTGGCATGAATGGCGAAAAGATTGTTATTCACTTAGGCGATGATGTGTCTGATCCTAAGCAGGGAATTTCAGTGGCAAATAAATTTGTGGCCGATGGGGTGAAATTTGTGGTCGGTCATTTTAACTCTGGTGTCAGCATTCCGGCATCCGAGGTTTATGCAGAAAATGATGTTTTGATGGTTGCACCTGGAACAACCAATCCTGTTTATACAGACAGAGGCTTGTGGAATACATTCCGAACTTGCCGACGCGACGATAATCAGGCCGTTGCTGCTTCTGATTACATTGCAAAAGCCTTCAAAGGTAAAAATATTGCGATTGCTCATGATAAGACGCCTTATGGGCAGGGTCTTGCTGATGGAACAAGGGACGCTTTAAACAATCTTGGTGTTAAAGAGGTTGCATATGAAGGCGTCAATGTTGGAGAGAAAGATTATTCAGCGCTGATTGCAAAACTAAAACGCGATAAGGTCGATGTAATCTATTGGGGCGGCCTGCATCCTGAAGCTGGGCTTATCATACGACAGATGCAGGACAATGGACTGGATGCCGTTTTCATTTCGGGTGACGGCATTGTCTCCAGTGAACTTGCTTCCATTGCTGGTGATGCTGTTGAAGGTGTTCTAAATACATTTGGCCCTGATCCGCGTGATAATCCTGATAATAAAGAGCTTATCGAAGAGTTCCGCAAACAGGGGTTTGAACCAGAAGCTTATACGCTTTACTCATACGCAGCCATGACTTCAATTGCGGATGCCGCTAATGCAGCGGGCACTAATGAACCGCAAAAGGTTGCCAGTGCCATGAAAGAAAAAGGACCTTTTCAAACGGTTCTTGGTGATCTGACTTATGATGAAAAAGGGGATCCTAATCTTTCACCCTATGTGATTTTCGAATGGCGCAAGGGCGATGATGGTAAATATAGCTATTTTCAAAAGGATAGCTGATTTTCGTCCACTATAAGTCATATTAGCCTAATCAATGACAGGCTATGAATTGTTGGAAAAGGGGTTCGGCTTTGGGTCAAGCTGAACCCCTTTTGTTATATTGGGGCTGAAATAATGTATCATTGAAAATAAGGCCGCACTTATCGACAGCAAGAGAGCAATCTGTCATATGGTGGTCATTGTTTTTCAAGGACAATACTATTTTTAGTCAGGAATGCTCAATGGATCAGTTCGCGTATCAAGATCGCGCAATGCAATCACCCGCGCCGATTTTTACGTATGAACGTATGGCAATTTCTTTGCTGTTTTTTTTAAATGGCTTTGTTTTTGGCAGTTGGGCAGTGATAATTCCCGAATTTGCGCGTTATTTAGGAATTAATAGCGCCAATATGGGTATTATGATTTTTGTTATGGGCACTGGCGCTTTGATCTCGATGCCACTCACGGGGGCAGCGATTACGCGGTCCGGGTCAAGCTCTCTCTCAAAAGTGTTGGCTATAAGTGTTGTCCCGGCATTACTGATCATAACGATCATTCCGCCTGATATTTATGTCGCGGGTTTGGTGCTTTTATATTTTGGTGCGGCAATGGCCGGCATGGATGTTGCAATGAATGCCAATGCTGTTGCTGTCGAAAAATCGATGCGCCGGTCTATCATGTCATCTTGCCATGCATTTTGGAGCTTGGGTGGTTTGGCGGGCTCTATAGCAAGTGGCCTTATAATTACTTATTGGGGGCAAATTGCACAGGGTGCATTTGTAAGCGCGGCAGCAGCTTTGCTGCTTATTTATGCGTGGCGATATATTTATATTGATGATGATGAAGTGAAAGCTGACGGCAAAAAGCATAAATTGCAATTACCAACTCAAGCCTTGCCATGGTTTATAGGTGTTGTTGCGCTGTTTGGTATGATACCTGAAGGTGCGATACTGGATTGGGGCACATATTATATGCAGCAGGATTTGCAAGCCACTGTGACCTTATCCGGTATTGGCTTTGCTGCTTTTTCCCTTTCAATGGCACTGATGCGCTTTTCAGGTGACTTTATCCGTGACATATTTGGATCTGTAAAAACTTTGCGAATTTGTGTCGTGATCGCAATGCTCGGTCTGCTTTTACTAGGACAGTCCAATAATCCTTATATTGTTATTTTTGCGTTTGCTGTTTGTGGAATTGGGATATCCAACATGATCCCAATTATTTTTTCTATGGCTGGTAATATTCCGGGCGTGCATCCAGGCGTTGGTTTGTCGATTGCGACCACCATGGGCTATTCAGCTATGTTGTTTATGCCATCAATCATTGGAATTATTGCGGAGAAAAGTGGCTTTGGCATTGTATTTTCGGCAATGCCTGTATTGCTCATAATAGTTTTACTGTTCTCGCGCTATGCACGATACGCAGATCGGGCCGAGTAGGTGCTACAGCAATGTAGTTGGAAATTATTATTTTAGAAAAAACTAACTAAAGCTGATCACGCAGTTTATCTGTCAGGCGCCTATCACGCTTTGTTGGGCGGCCTGTACCTGCATCACGCTGGATTTTTGCAGCATTACGCGGCACGGTCTTTGGTGGTGGGGGTGGAGAAAGGTCTTCATAAAGCAGGCGCGCTTCAGGTGCAGGGCCACGTCGTTCGCCGCCATTTAGAACTTTATAAATTATAATCTGCTGGTTGAGCGAAATTGTCAGGACATCATCAATTTTTATGCCATAGGCAGCCTGATTAATCTTAACACCATTCACCCGAACATGTCCGCCGGCGGCTAATTTAGCCGCCAGCGAACGTGATTTAACGACACGCGCAAAAAACAACCATTTATCAACTCGTTGTTTTTGCGCTTTATCAAAAGTCATTATTTCTTCAATTGCTCTTTCAAAGCTGCCAGTTTGGCAAATGGCGAGTCTGGGTCCATTTTAACCGGACGCTCCTGTCGGACAGGACGTGACTGGTTATCGTAGTCCCTCTTTGGATGCTTGCCTGCATTGCGCTGGTTAGCCTTAGGACCACGATCATCACGACCACCACGCTCACCTTTATCGAAGCGTTTTGTCTTCGAGAAATTAGGCTTGGCGTTGTTGCGACGATCACCTTCAGATTGTTCCGCTGTTTCAGCTTGGCGCGTATTTGGATTACGACGGCCACGCTGGCGGTTCTGCTGAGCCTGACGATTGCGATTGTCGAAGCGACCCTGACGCCACAGGAGAACTGGTTTTGGTTCTTCTGTTTCAGTTGGAGCTACATCCACAACCTCGGCAACTACTTCAGTTTCTTCAGGCTGCACAGATTGCGTTGTCTCAGCGATTACTTCGACAGTCTCAGCTTCAGTTTCCACTGGTGCTGGCACTGGTTCGGCGGCTGGAACTTCAGCTTTGTTTGCAGCTTCTGCTTTCTCGGCAGCTTCAGCAGCAAAAGCATCGAGTTCTGCGAGCTTTGCAGCAACTTCAACCGCAGTGCTAGCCTCGCTACGATAACCAAGGCTTTTGAGAACTTCTTCCATATCTTCGGGTGTTGCACCAAGAATGGACATCATCGCCGGAGTGATTGTGAAGCGGCTGCCATCATAGGCACCGTCAGGGCGAATACCAGCACCTGGACGCCATGCTAGAGCCGGACGGATAAGATCAGCCAAGCGCTCCAAGATATCAACGCGCACAGCACGGCGGCCAAGAACACGATAGCCTGAAAGGCGATAGAATTCAGGATCATAATCCGTTTCAACCACAACAGATGTACGCCCTGCTGCCAGAACCGTAACCACGTCACCATAGCCCTGCTTTTCACGGCCATCATTGGATAGTGACCAAAGCAATGTAATCAAGCCTGCTGGTGCTGGTTTAAGCAGCATAGGCATGAAAATGTGATAGGCACCAAAGCGTACACCAAGACGGCGTAGTGCTGCACGTGAATCCTGATCCAGACCGCGAACTTCTTCAGCAACATCACGGCGTTGTAAAATACCGAGATTTTCAACAAGCTGAAAGGCTAAGCCGCGGGTCATACCTGTCAAGGCATCAGCGGCTGCGAGATCCGTCAGTGGTTTGAGAACTGTTTCAATATGATGCGCAATAAAGCGATCAATACGCGCTGCAACCTTATCGCGAGCGGGACCTGTCAGCTGTTCGTCAGCTAAGATAACACTGCGTGGTTTTAGAACGTCATCACCGGCAACCAAAGTTGCTACAGGGGCGCCGATAAAGCGTAAAACCCCATCTGACCCTAGGGCGAAATCGCCGTTAGGTGCAGCGGAAAATCGTTCAGCACGTCTCTCAAATTCGGCGGCAAGCGCCTTTTGTGCTGCCGTTTTAACTGCTTTTGCATCAGGCCCTTCAGCCTGTGTATCTGCGGTAAAACGGAATCCTTCTAAGTGCCCGACATTGTGACCTTCAACGGTTACATCTCCAGTCGGGCTGATTTCTGCTTCTAGCATGGCATTCTCTCTCAGGCGCCTCATAAGAACGCTTGTCCTGCGGTCTACAAAACGTTTCGTCAACTTTTCATGCAGCGCATCGGACAGTCTGTCCTCAATTTCGCGCGTCTTTTCCTGCCAATGTGCCGGGTCTACAAGCCAGCCTGGCCTGTGGGACACAAAGGTCCAGGTTCTTATTTGCGCCACGCGATGAGACAGAGTGTCTATTTCTCCGTCTGTATTATCTGCGCGGCGAAGCTGTTCGCTCATATAATCTTCATCGACGCTCCCCCGTCGTACGAGATCCTGATAGATCGTTGCTATAATATCGGCATGTTGTGCCGGCGCGATTTTTCTATAGTCCGGCAAGGCACACGCATCCCAAAGCAATTCAATGCGTTTAGGCGTGGTTGCCAAGCGGATGATATCTTCGTCTTTCGACAAATATTCCAATGCTTGTGCGTCAACAGCAGGCAAAGCCTTTACCAAACCATCAACAGGTGCAGGTGTTTCCAGCGAATGAAGCAGACCTCTGAGTGAGGAAAAATCAAAACGCGCTGTCCGCCACTGCATGACTTTTACATTGTCGAATGTATGCGATTCTACGCGTTCAACAAGCTCATTTTCAAAAGGATTGACGCGACCGGTCACACCAAAGGTTCCGTCACGAATGTGACGACCTGCGCGCCCCGCAATTTGCCCGACTTCTGCTGGTGTCAGATCTCTATGTTGATAGCCATCAAATTTCTGCGCTTGGGCAAAAGCAACATGATCAACGTCCAGATTAAGTCCCATGCCGATTGCATCGGTTGCAACCAAGAAGTCGACATCACCAGACTGGTAGAGCTCAACCTGCGCATTGCGGGTGCGCGGTGATAATGCGCCCATGACGACAGCAGCACCACCTCTTTGGCGGCGGATCAGTTCTGCAATAGAGTAAACTTCATTGGCTGAAAATGCGACAATGGCCGAGCGTCTTGGCAGACGGGTGATTTTTTTCGAGCCGTCATATGAAAGCTGGGAAAGGCGGGGACGTGTAATGATGTTAACGCCGCGCAATAATTTTTCAAAAATATGGCGCATTGTTGGCGCGCCAAGCAACAAGGTTTCTTCACGTCCGCGCAAATGCAAAATGCGGTCTGTGAAAATATGGCCGCGCTCCAGATCTCCGGCGAGTTGCACTTCGTCAATGGCGACAAAAGCGACATCGGTATGACGTGGCAGTGCCTCAACGGTGCATATGGAATACCGCGCACCTTTGGGAATTATCTTTTCTTCACCGGTTATCAGAGAAACATTTGCCGCGCCTACACGCTCAACGACACGCGTATAAACCTCACGAGCCAGCAGGCGCAGAGGCAACCCGATCATACCGCTGCTGTATGACAACATACGGTCGATCGCCAGATGTGTCTTGCCTGTATTGGTTGGTCCCAATACGGCAGTCACATTACGTCCGGTTAGGACAAGTGGTAAATCTGGGGCTGAGGGTTGGTTCATTCAAAGGCAATCAGCAAAGCAATTTGGTTCATCAATATTAGAGTTCATATCACGGCAATAGCATTATTGTATGTTTTATGGAAATGCCACTTTTATCGTATGATAATACGCAACAATAGCCCATAATGGCAAAAAACTGTGATTGTTTCCGCAATTAAGCGTTGCCGGAGTGTGACGGAGGCGAATCACCGATGGATAGTGTTTGTTTTTTGTCTCATTCTTATGCTGCAGCTTGAAAAGAATGTTTTATTTAGGAAATTACAAAAAGGAATAGAAAATAGAGTGCGTGCTTCATTGTATTTTTAGAGTCACGGACAAAATTGCCATGCAATGATGTCACTTGGTAGCTGCTTTTCAGCACCTTCCAAGTGACATTTTACAGACATAGAAATGAGAT
>CANQXU010000034.1 GCA_947627865.1 uncultured Paenochrobactrum sp.
CTCAGTGCTATCATCGGAAACCCAGCATATAACAAGCCGCCAGCAAGCCAGCCACTGCTATTTTTAAAGGTAAATATTGCCAAGATAAGTGACGCAGCCAACAAGACTGCAATGATGAATAAGGCTTGCTCATCCAAGATAAGCATAGCAGCAATACCGGCCATGACGAACCAGCCAATGATAACGCCAATCTTATTCAAACGCTTGGCCGCTAATTGTGTCCACTCATAAAAAATGGCTGCCCCCATGGCAACCATCAGCAGGGTAAAGCCAACCCCTCCGATATAGGTAAGCCACAATGTAAAAGCGCCAAGAACAACCGCTGTTAAAGCACGCAACTGAAGATTAGACATAGCTACCTTTTACACTCATGACAGCCCGATGGGCTAGTATATTCTTTTTCGATTACCGAGAAGACGAAAACACTCGCCAGCAACATTACAAACAGTCACTAGCGCCTGACTATTTAATGCCCGCAGCCTTGACCATTTCAACCGGCAAAAACTCATCATTATTGGCAGATGCTTCACAAGCAGGTGTAGAGCAGCTTGTTCCATCAATACCGCCAAATCTGCGACTACGCATTTTATAAGATGCTATCGCATCCTTAAACTCTTTTGCACCGAACTCCGGCCACAGACATTCTACAAACAAGAACTCAGCATATGCTGCCTGCCACAAGAGAAAATTAGACAAGCGCATTTCACCACTGGTTCTGATAATCAGATCTGGATCGGGCATACCCGAGGTATCAAGATGGGCTGAAATCAAATCTGCAGAAATAGAGCGCGGATCCAGCCTTCCAGCTGCAATATCGGCCCCAAGACTTTGCATCGCACGCGTAATTTCATCACGGCTGCCATAATTGAATGCAATAACGAGATTGAGCCCTGTATTTGCCCGCGTAAGATTCTCGGCCTCATCCAAAAGGGCTCGAATTTCAGGCTCTAAGTGAATGCGATCACCAATAATGCGTACCCGTACATTATTCTTGTTAAGTACGCCCAAATCTCGCCGGATAAAAAGTTTCAGCAGCATTAAAAGCTCTGTTACTTCACTATCAGGCCGCGACCAGTTTTCGGATGAAAAAGCGAATAGCGTTAGCCATTGCAGCCCGCACTTGCCTGCTTCATTCACAACAATACGCAAAGCTTCAACGCCAGCTTTATGGCCAGCCGTTCGTGCTAGGCCGCGCTTGGTCGCCCATCGGCCATTACCATCCATGATTATGGCGATATGGCGAGGTTCCAACATAAGCGCAGCCCTTTCATTATCAGTCACGCGCGTTTTAAACCTGCATGATTTCAGCTTCTTTTACAACGAGAAGCTTATCCAGTTCAGCAATGGTTTCGTCTGTCTGCTTCTGAACTCTTTCAGCATAAACACGGCTGTCATCCTGACTGATATCACCGTCTTTTTCCAGTTTCTTAAGCTTTTCCATACCATCACGACGAACATGGCGTGTAGCAACACGAGCCTGTTCAGCATATTGGTGGGCAACTTTCACCAGCTCTTTACGGCGTTGCTCATTAAGCTCCGGCAACGGTATACGTAAAGTCATACCATCAGTAATCGGATTGAGACCTAAATTAGACTCACGAATAGCACGCTCAACAGCGCCAACCATCGACTTGTCCCATACCGAGACCGACAACATGCGCGCTTCAGGAACGGTAACATTCGCAACCTGATTAATCGGCATTGATGAGCCATAAGCCTCAATGACAATTGGATCCAACAAGCTGGCGGATGCCCGTCCAGTCCGAAGACCACTCAGATCATGTTTGAAAGAGTTAATTGCACCTTCCATGCGGCGCGCAAGATCATTGATGTCAAAAGCATCACTCATAAATTTTCTCCTTCAATGCCTGCCGGCATTAGACTTTATCAGTAACCACGGTGCAACGGCCTTTGCCTTGCAAAATTTCAGCCAACTCGCCTTTTTCATGAATTGAATAGACGATGATCGGAAGGTTATTTTCACGCGCAAGTGCAACTGCAGCAGTGTCCATAACCATCAGCCCCCGATCGAGAACTTCCTTATGTGTCAGATGATCAAAGCGCGTCGCACTTGGATCAAGCTTTGGATCGGCAGAGTAAATACCATCTACTTGCGTCCCTTTAAATATAGCATCGGCGCCAATTTCAGCGGCCCTCAACGCAGCCGCAGAATCAGTCGTGAAAAACGGATTACCTGTGCCGCCAGCAAAGATAACAACCTTACCCTGATTCATATAGTCCGAAGCCAAGCGCTGTGAAAAACTTTCACACAGTTGTGGCATAGCAATGGCAGACAGCACAACAGAATCAACACCAACTTTGGTTAAAGACGTGCGCAGCGCCATAGAATTGATGACCGTGCCGAGCATACCCATATGATCACCAGTAATACGGTCACCACCTTTAGACGCAACGGCAACACCACGGAATATATTGCCACCGCCGATAACAATACCAACCTCAACTCCTAAATCCAGAGCTTGCTTGATATCTCCTGCGATCCGGTCAGCAACGGAAACATCAATTCCAAACCCTTGATTGCCCATCAACGCTTCACCAGAGGCTTTTAATAATATGCGCTTATAGACAGGAGTATTCGTCATCATGGAACCTTTGCTCTTAACGCACTTTGAGCTTCATATATCCGTTATTGCCGAATATGATGCAGCTTTCAAAAAGTACATATTTATTCATTCAGTGCCCCACTCAGCAATAAAAATCAGAATTAACTGATTTCTGAGTGGCCTGATTACATCATTTTTATATTTACTGATCTTGCGATACACGAAGGGCACCACGTTGTCACGTAGTGCCCTGCAATTTCAAAAGGCTTTTAACTTAAATCTACAAGGATTTAAAATATATGCCCTATGAAGATAGGATTATTAGCTTTTAACAGCTGCAGCAACTTCTGCTGCGAAATCGCTTTCTTCTTTTTCAATGCCTTCACCAAGAGCCAAACGGACAAATCCGGTAATTTTGGCTGGCGCACCGATTTCTTTTTCAGCTTCTTTAAGTGCTGCTGCAACAGTCAGGTCTGGATTAACCACAAATGACTGTGAAAGAAGAACAACTTCTTCAAAGAACTTGCGCATACGACCATCAATCATTTTTTCGATGATTGCATCTGGCTTGCCAGATTCGCGAGCTTGCTCAATAAAGATCTGCTTTTCGCGCTCAACAGCAACTGGGTCAACTTCTTCATTGGTCAATGCAAGCGGGTTGATAGCAGCAACATGCATCGCAACCTGACGGCCAAATGCATTTGCAGCTTCTTTGTTACCGGCTGTTTCAATAGCAACCAGAACACCAAGCTTACCAAGACCGTCGGCAACGCCATTGTGAACATAAGTTGCAACGACACCTTCATTCACTGTCAGGCTCGCCGAACGACGGAATGACAAGTTTTCACCAATGGTGCCAACAGCGTCTTTAATAACTTCGGTTACAGTCTTTTCTGTGCCAGGATATGTGGCAGCAGCAACAGCTTCTGTTGAGCCATCTGTTGTCAATGCAACTTCAGTAACCTTACGAACGATTTCCTGGAAATCATCGTTACGTGCAACGAAGTCAGTCTCTGAGTTAACTTCAACAACAACGGCTTTGTTTTCACCAGAAGCAACGCCAACAAGACCTTCTGCAGCGGTACGGCCAGCTTTTTTATCAGCCTTAGCGATACCTTTAGCGCGCAAATAATCAACGGCAGCTTCAATATCGCCATTGGTTTCAGCAAGCGCTGCTTTACAGTCCATCATGCCTGCGCCGGTGAGGTCACGCAGTTGTTTTACCTGTGATGCGGAAATGCTCATTTAATCGCCTTTCATGAAAGCGAAGGCACACCAGAGGGTGTGCCAACATTTAACCGGCTTTATGCCGGATCGAAACGAATTATCCACCCGCTTCCGGGTGGATAATAGCTTATGCTTTAATTAAGCTTCAACAGCTGGAGTTTCCAGTGCTGGCTCAACAGGAGCTTCAACAGCTGCTCCAATGTCAATACCAAGCGCACCCTGCTGACGTGCAATACCATCAAGAGCTGCACGAGCGATCAGATCGCAATAAAGCGAAATTGCACGTGCTGCGTCATCATTGCCTGGGATCGGGAAATCAATCTGGTCTGGGTCACAGTTGGAATCGATCACTGCAACAACAGGAATACCAAGACGCTTAGCTTCCTGAATAGCAATTGATTCCTTGTTTGTGTCGATGATGAACATCAAATCAGGAACAGAACCCATATCCTTGATACCGCCCAATGCGCGATCAAGCTTCGTACGCTCACGCTCAAGGTTCAAACGCTCTTTCTTAGTAAAGCCCTGTGCTTCACCAGCAAGAAGTTCGTCCAGCTTGCGCAAACGCTGAATTGAATTGGAAATTGTTTTCCAGTTTGTCATCATACCGCCGAGCCAGCGTGCATTGACATAGTACTGCGCTGAACGGTTAGCCGCATCAGCAACAATATCAGATGCCTGACGCTTGGTGCCAACGAACAGAACGCGTCCGCCACGAGCAACAGTGTCTGAAACAACTTTCAGCGCATTGTGCAAAAGTGGAACAGTCTGTGACAGATCCAAGATGTGGATGTTGTTACGAGCACCATAGATATATGGAGCCATTTTTGGGTTCCAGCGGTGTGTCTGGTGACCAAAGTGAACACCAGCTTCAAGCAACTGGCGCATGCTGAATTCAGGCAATGCCATAGTAATTTTCCTTTTCCGGTTATACCTCCACGGGAAGAGGCGTTAGACGCCACCGGAGGCATGTCGCTTAAGCTCCAAGCCTGTCCCGTGTGTGGAATATGCGGGCTAATAAATGATACCAGACTAAAAATCAAGTCCTGCACGCATTTAGAGCCTGTAATATGCTATATTATGCCAAATCAATTGGACAATATACATAAATTCTCGCTTTATCTGTCGTAAAGATAAAGCACCTTATGATTTATTTGGCGCAGTCTTTTTGAACTTTATCCTGCATCTCAAGCTTTACTAATGTCCCGCGCATAGAAAAATCACCATAATCCATATGCAAATCCCGTGTTACACCGTTAGGATAAAGCTCAAAATTCGCACGATAGATTGGCAAGCCTTCGCTATTTTGCTTATCATCAAAATAAGCAATTGTAACAGGCCAGCTATTTTCCTTACCCAATGCGCCCATTTTGGCAGTTTCAGAATTATTCTTATGTTCTTTGCCACCTATGACAACTGTTGTAGCCACAACTTTGTCAGCATCTTCGGAACCGTCGAAAATATCAGCCTGGAACACTTTTTCTCCAGCCACAGCCCGCTTAATCAGATCTTCCATATGTTTGATAGGAAACTGGGCTGCGCCAAGTTTTTGCAAAGGCATCTGTGGACTATCTAATGTCACACTTGTCGTCTTGCTATCAGCCTTGGCAATACCTTTAACTTCCTTGACCAATTCCTGATCTACAAAGGTCTTATTCACAAAACGGAAAACATCGCCGTCAGCACTTTCAAAAGTTGCAGTTTGCTGGTCGGTCAATCGCTGTGGCTGTTCGTCCATATCAATGCGCGTTACAAATCTAAAACGCGTTGTATAACCTTCACAAGCAGCCCCATCCAATTCATAGACCATCCTTCCGCTTAAACCCGTAATACCGGATTTATCATCAGCATGCTCCAACTGCAGATCATAGACAGCACGATGGGGTGACAACATAACTGGCGAGGCTTCTGCAGCCCATGCCGAGATGGAAACAACAGATGCTAAGGCACAGACTGCTAGGAAGGGCGATTTAAACACAAACATTAACACAAAACTCCCATTCAGGCACGCCTATGATAAAAAAACTCGTAGCGGAAGCGAGTTAAAAATCGCAACTTTGGTAAATACTCCACCGATTCTGTAACAGGACTTCAAAATGATGTCATACAGTAATCGTATTATTACCTGATAACGTAAAGGATTGACCATGTCAGATACAATTGAAACTCGCTTGGCAGCACTTGGTGTAACTATACCAGAAGCATCTGCTCCAGCTGCCAACTACTTGCCATATGCACAAAGCGGCAATCTTTTGTTCACATCCGGTCAACTCCCTCTTTCCGATGGAAAACTTGTGGGAACCGGTCTGCTTGGGCAAGATCTTGATGTCGCCACTGCACAAGAAACGGCCAAAATTTGCGCCATCAACGTTCTAGCACAAGCCAAAGCAGCTCTTGGCGACCTGAACCGCATCAAAAAGCTGGTTAAAATCACTATTTTTGTGGCTTCAGCCCCAGGCTTTACAGAGCAGCATCTCGTTGGTAATGGCGCATCTGACTTCCTCGTAGCCGTACTGGGCGATACAGGCCGCCATGCACGCTCAGCCGTTGGCGTTGCAGCACTTCCCATGAATGCCGCTGTCGAAGTAGAAGCTGTTTTCGAGGTTGAATGATGACCACAATCGACTGGCTGACGAAGCAACCAATTAGCCATCGCGGCCTGCACGATCTGAATAATAAGCGCTGGGAGAACACTCTCCCAGCCTTTCAGGCGGCAATTGACGCAGGCTTTGCGATTGAATGTGATGTTCACTTAACAAAGGACAAGCAGGTCATCATCTTTCATGACAATGATCTGAAACGACTGGCCAACCGCGACGGAAGCATTAGCGACCTCACCCTTGAAGAAGCTCGCCAATTGAAAATTGGTAATACAAATGATTGCGCGCCATCTTTGCAAGACATGTTAGAGCTCGTCAGAGGACGGGTACCAATCGTCATTGAATTGAAGGGCATAGAAGGCTCTGACGACGGTCTGGTTGAGGCGGTAGCCCAACAACTCACAGCATATCAAGGCCCCGTGGCTATCATGTCATTCTGTCATCACTTGATCCGGCAGTTTTCGCAATATGCTCCCAACATCCCATGCGGGCTTACTGCCGAAGGCTCAAATACCAAAGCATTGGAAGCACATTTTTCTATGCTGGCGCATGACCTTGATTTTGTTTCCTTCCATGTGACTGAACTGCCCTGCCCGTTTATAACATTTGTGCGCAACAAATTGAACCTGCCGGTGATCACATGGACGGTGAAAGATATGGATACGAAACGCCATAGTGATCAATATGCCGATCAGATTACCTTTGAAGGCTTTGATCCTCGTGCCATGATTGCCTGATCAGTTATTTCGATTCGCGCCGTTTATCAGCGCGGATTCATCTGAAGGCGCATAGCACTGTGGAAAGCAATCAAGTTTTCGAAGAAGAACACATACTTCGTACAACTGAGGGAATAAAAGGATTTAGCCCTCAGGAATGGGCAAATTTGATCGGCACTGATATTGCAGACAGCAATCACAATCCCTTTATTTCTTATGACTATCTAAATGCTTTGGAAGCTTCAGGCTGTGTTGGTAAAAACACAGGCTGGCATCCATGTTTTTTACGCTTTGAAACGGCGAATGGTGAGCTATTAGGCGCCGTGCCCAATTATTTCAAAACACACAGCCAAGGCGAGTATGTTTTTGACCATGGCTGGGCAGATGCATTTGAACGTGCGGGCGGCCATTATTATCCCAAATTACAAGCCACAGTTCCCTTCACGCCAGCAACCGGCCCTCGTCTGCTCACAACCCGCAAATATCAAACAGAGATAGTTCAAAATACGCTCGCAGCAGGTCTCAAACAGCTATGCGATCAACAAAGACTATCATCGGCCCATATTACTTTTTCTGATGAGAGCGAAATAAACATTGCCCAAAAGCATGATTTTCTACATAGAGCTGATATTCAATTTCACTTTAAAAACAATGACTTTAAAGACTATAATGACTTTTTAAATCAACTTACATCACGCAAAAGAAATGCACTTCGCAAAGAACGCCGCACCGCTATCGGCGAAGATATAACCATTGAATGGATCTCCGGAGATCAACTGTCAGAAACTGTTTGGGACAGTTTCTTTGAATTCTACATGGACACAGCAAACCGGAAATGGGGCCGACCATATTTGAACAGGGAGTTTTACTCTCTCATTGGCGAAACCATGGCAAGCCAGATTGTATTGATCATGGCTAAGAGAAACCAACGCTATATTGCAGGCGCAATCAACTTCATAGGCGCCAATGCATTATATGGCCGTCACTGGGGCTGCATTGAAGACCACCCCTCACTACATTTTGAAATTTGCTATCATCAAGCAATTGAATTTGCGATTGCACATAAATTAAAAACTGTTGAGGCTGGCGCGCAAGGCGATCATAAAATTGCACGTGGATATCAGCCTGTCCTAACGCACTCAGCTCATTATATTGCCAATAGCAGCTTTCGCAACGCCATCGCTGATTACCTAAAAGCGGAACACCAGCAAGTGATACATTTGCACAATGATCTATCCCTGCAACTTCCGTTCAAACATACAACAAAATCAATCGGTTGAAATAAAAAATCAAACCAATAGATTATATTTTAATAACATAGGATGCTTCATGGTTTTATATGAGCATCGAGCTGAATGGAGGTCACTTTGACAGCGCTTTATGATGACAACAATATTTTTGCTAAAATATTGCGAGGTGAAATTCCTAGCGCCAAAGTATTTGAAAACGAAGACGTTCTTGTATTTATGGATGTCATGCCGCAAACAACAGGCCATTGCTTGGTCATCCCCAAAATAGCCTCGCGTAATCTGCTTGATGCTGATCCGGCTACACTTGGAAAACTTATGCCGATTGTACAGACAGTTGCTAAGGCCGCTAAAGAAGCTTTTGATGCGGATGGAATTTCCATCATGCAATTCAATGAAGCTGCAGGCGGGCAATCCGTTTTCCATCTGCATTTTCATGTCATGCCCCGCTTTGACGGCGTTGCATTAAAGCCCCATAGCGGCACAATGGAAAAACCGGAAATTTTAGCCGAGAATGCTGAAAAACTTAAAAAAGCTCTCGCTGCATAAGACTTAAAACAAAAACAGCCTCATCTAGAGGCTGTTTTTTTAACGCGGCGAATTAACGGCCAAACAATCAATCTGGCCGTCAATAATATAGATTAGCTCTTCTGAACAGGCGCAAGACGAATATGCAGATCGCGCAGCTGTGCTGGTGTCGCTGCTGCTGGCGCACCCATCAACAAATCAACAGCCTGCTGATTCATCGGGAAGAGTGCAATTTCACGCAAGTTCTGTACACCACATAGCAGCATCACAACACGATCAACACCTGCAGCCATACCACCATGTGGAGGTGCACCATATTGGAAAGCACGGTAAAGGCCACCAAAACGCTCTTCCACATCTGCTTGGCTCAAGCCAACCATTTCAAATGCTTTGACCATAACTTCAGGCAGCTGGTTACGGATTGAACCAGAAGCAAGTTCATAACCGTTACAAACCAAGTCGTACTGATAAGCTTTGATCTCAAGCGGATCCTGGCTTTCCAAGGCTTCAAGGCCGCCCTGCGGCATTGAGAACGGATTATGGGCAAAATCAAGCTTCTTATTATCCTCATCCCACTCATAGAACGGGAAGTCGATAATCCAAGCAAATTCGAAGCGGTCGCGATCAATCAGGTTCAATTCGCTTCCGGCACGATTACGCGCATCACCAGCAAATTTGTAGAATTTGGATGGAAGCCCAGCAACGAAGAAACAAGCATCACCATCTTCGAGACCAAGCTGCTGACGAATGGCTTCGGTACGCTCTTCACCAATATTACGTGCAAGCGGACCAGCGCCTTCCAGCTTATCGCCTTCTTTACGCCAGAAGATATAGCCAAGACCTGGTTGCCCTTCACTCTGCGCCCATGAATTCATACGATCGCAGAATGCGCGTGAGCCACCAGTTTTAGCAGGAATTGCCCAAACTTCGACTTTATCGTCACTCGCAATCATATTAGCAAAAATCTTGAAGCCTGAACCAGCAAAATGCTCGGTTACGGCTTCCATTTCAATTGGGTTACGCAAATCTGGCTTGTCTGAACCATATTTGCGGATCGCATCATCATAACGAATACGCGGGAAGTTTTCTGTAACAGGCTTGCCATCAGCAAACTCGACGAACAGATCACGCATGACCGGTTCCATTGTTTCCCAGACTTCTTCCTGAGTCACAAAGCTCATCTCAAGGTCAAGCTGATAGAATTCACCATAGAAACGATCAGCGCGCGGATCTTCATCACGGAAGCATGGTGCAATCTGGAAATAACGATCAAAACCAGCCACCATCAACAACTGCTTATACTGCTGCGGTGCCTGCGGCAAAGCATAGAACTCGCCTTCATGCAAACGGCTAGGCACGAGAAAGTCACGTGCGCCTTCTGGTGAAGAAGCAGTCAAAATTGGCGTGGTAAATTCATTAAAACCAATATCGGTCATACGACGGCGCATAGAAGAAACGATTTGGCTGCGTTTCATCATGTTTTTATGAATTGTGTCACGGCGCAGATCAAGGAAGCGATATTTCAAACGAATATCTTCCGGATAATCCGGCTCTCCAAATACTGGAAGTGGCAATTCTTTAGCAGCGGCAAGAACTTCGATTTCAGACGCAAAAATTTCAATCTCGCCGGTCGGCAAGTTTGGATTAACAGCATCATCCGCACGAGCTTTAACTTCACCATCGATTCTGATGACCCATTCACCACGAACGGTCTCAGCAATATTGAAAGCCGATGATTCCGGATCAACTACAATCTGGGTTAAACCATAATGGTCGCGCAAATCGATAAAGAGAATGCCGCCATGATCGCGTACGCGATGAACCCAGCCCGATAGCCGAACATTTGAACCGACATTCGATTTGCGTAAAGCTGCGCAGGTATGGCTGCGGTAACGGTGCATGATGTCTGCCTTTTAGTTTATTATACTGTTATAGATACTAAAGGTGCATACCTTAGATCTCAAAAGAAATTAAGCCGGACAAGCGCATTTTGACCAGCATTTGTCAAGAAACTTCCACAAACATGCGAACATTTCATATATGGTTAGCATATCAAATGCTTTTTATGCATAGAAACGCGACAAGAGACGTAAAATTCATTATAGAGCACTCATGAAATTAATCACCAGCACCCAAGACCTCCAAGAGGCAGTCGACGCATTAGCGAAGTCGGACTTCGTTGCCGTTGATACAGAGTTTATTCGCGAAACAACCTTCTGGCCCGAGCTATGCCTTATTCAGATGGCGACCCCTGACCATACTGCATTAGTGGATGCGTTGGCCCCTGATCTGGATCTGAAGCCATTTTTTGAGCTGATGGCCAATCCAAACATCGTCAAGGTTTTCCATGCTGCGCGTCAAGATGTAGAGATAGTACATCACCTGGGCGGACTTATACCAGAGCCACTATTTGACACACAAGTTGCTGCTATGGTGTGTGGTTTTGGTGATGCTGTTTCTTATGACCAGCTCGTGCAGAAAGTGGCAAGTGTCCAAATAGACAAGTCTTCACGTTTTACGGACTGGCGACGTCGGCCACTGAGCGAAAAGCAATTGGATTACGCTCTGTCGGATGTCACCTATTTGCGCGATGTATATAACTATCTAAAGCAAGAACTCGAGAAAAGCGGTCGCAGTGACTGGGTTCAAGAGGAAATGCATGTTCTTCGCACACCCGAAACTTATGACCTCCCCCCTGAAAATGCGTGGAAGAAAGTTAAGTTTAGAGTTCGCAAACCTTTAGAGCTTGCTATTTTACAATCCGTAGCGACTTGGCGCGAACGCGAGGCCAGAGCAAGAAACGTACCACGAGGCCGCATCATTAAAGATGATACAATTGGCGAAATTGCCCAACAACAGCCTAAAGACGTCGAGGCACTTGGACGCTTGCGCTCCATTCCGAAAGGTTGGGAAAAATCCGCACAGGGCCAATCATTGCTTGAAGCGGTTAACAATGCCTTGGCCATTCCCAAAGAGGATCTGCCAACCATTCCCAAACATAGCAGTTCATCCAGCGGAAATAATGCTGCGAGCGAAGTCTTGAAACTGCTTCTTAAAGTGATCAGTGAAAAACAGGGCGTCGCACCCAAAATTATCGCTCACACTGACGAGATCGAAAAAATTGCAGCTCTTGGCGAAAATGCAAATGTCGCTGCACTGCAAGGTTGGCGCCGTGAGGTGTTTGGTCAGCAGGCACTTGACCTGTTAGAGGGCCGAACTTGCATTAAGTTCGAATCCAAAAGAATCGTAACCAGACCAGTTAAAGACTAAATGAATAAATTGAGGCTAAGCCTGCAAATTGGCATGACGAGGTTATTCCTCGTCAGCCACTGCAAAATATAGTTTTTTATCCATAAGCTTCGCTAGCTGCTCTAGTCTACCCATGGGCCGATCCGAAATAAGATCAGACAGATCATGGGGTACAACCAGCGCAATTCCATCTTCTTCTTCACGCCATACCAGCCGTGGAATAACGCCCGGCATGGATGCCGAAAGAAGATAAACCACACGCAATAACGCACCTAGCAAACGGGCTTTCTCACGCAAGCGTGGTGTAGCAAGCTTCAGTATCTCAGGTGCGACAGCATCATCAACCAGACCTTCATGGCGATAAAAATTAGCCAGTGCCATAAATGATCGCCCAGGATGGTCAATCCCGCTAAAGGCACCATGGGCTATAATGTTGAGTGCCTGCAGCCCTCGGTAATCAGGATGGGCGCGCCAGCTTATATCTGCAACCAAGCATGCCGCCTGACGATAACGCCCCTCATCCTCAGTTTCACCAAACCCGAAAAAATTAAGCGATGCAGTCGTCCAAGCCGCCAGTTCGCGTGCATGCCGTGGAGAGCGCGAACGCAAAATAGCCATTTCCTCTGCCGAGGTCAGTAGTGGATCAAGTCGCTGCTCATTTTTGGGAAGCAATGAGTAAAGATAGCCCTCTCTCACACCAAGCGCAGAGAATACTATTTTGGACGGCTTCATAACCCGTAAAACTTCCAGCATAACTGTCGCGCCAAATGCCAAAAGCTGCCGTCTGTTTTTGGAAACAGCTTCAATTCCTTGCATCCGATCGACATTGCCATGCATAACTTTTTTCAAAAAACTCATTGCATCTTCAAGCTCGATCTCGTAGCCGTGCATAACATTAAGTGGATAATTTTTAAGTGTCATATGCAGTTTGGCAAGGTTTCTCCACGTACCCCCTACGGCATAAAAAATTTGTCCTTCCGAGCGCTTGAGCAAGCTGGCCTTTTCTAAATGCTCCCGGCTAATTTTTGTTGCATAATCAAGATCATCATTGGACATATCCTGTAGTCGAAGACCACCTAAGGGCAAGGTAATACCCTCACCTATATCATGGCCGCTGACTTGCACCAGCTCAAGACTGCCACCCCCTAAGTCGCCTGTAACGCCATGCGGATTGTGAAAGCCTGATATCACACCAAGAGCAGAGTAATACGCTTCTTCCTTACCGGATAAAACCTCAATATGCCGGCCCAAAATAGCCTCAGCCTGCGCAATGAAATCAGGACCATTCTCAGCCTCACGCGCAGCAGCAGTGGCTATAACATGCAAAGATATTGCACCCGCCTGCTCTGCCAATGCTCTGAACCGTTTGAGTGCCCGCAATGCCGCTACAACAGACTTGTCATTCAGCCGTCCGGTTTTTGCTAGCCCCTTGCCCAAACCGCAAAGTATTTTTTCATTAAACAGAACTGTAGGTGACCTTACAATGCCCTCATAGACCACGACACGAACCGAGTTCGAACCGATGTCAATAACGGCAACAGGCTTCAACCCTTTCAGGCGACCTTGCGCGACAATAGCAGGGCTCATCAGGCTTTGCTTCTCTCAAGACGCGTTTGTTTATGCAATGCAATTAACCTTGGGGCAGATTGTTTGAGTGACTTGCCACGACCGGAAAGACTTGGATTGGTCATAAAATATTCCTGCGCATTAAACACTTCCTCTCCCTCAGGTATCTCTACCCGTAAAGAGGTGCCATCTGCAAGTATTTCGTAGCTTTGCTGATTATCAACCACATTCGCCAACATAATTTGCGACAATACCTGTTGGTGCACAGTTGCATTCGTAATTGGAACCAGTGTCTCCACTCGTCGGTCGAGATTACGTGGCATCATATCGGCAGAGCCTATATAAACAATAGCTTTATCCGACGGCAGCGCATGTCCGTTACCAAAGCAAAAGATGCGGCTATGCTCCAAAAAGCGCCCGACAATTGATTTCGCTCGTATATTTTCGGAAAGACCCTTTACCCCAGGGCGCAAACAACAAATGCCGCGTACAACCAGCTCTATTTCTACTCCCGCATCACTTGCCATATAAAGAGCATCAATAATTTCTGGGTCAACCAGCGCATTCATCTTCATCCAGATCGCGGCAGGCTTTCCAGCCTTGGCATTGCCAATCTCGTCATCAATATGTTTGAGAATTCTTTTTCGTAATGTAAGCGGCGAAATTGCTATCTGCATTTTTTCAGCTGGCTGGGCATAGCCTGTTATGAAATTAAAAATGCCTGCAACATCCTTGGCTATTTGATCATCGGATGTGAAAAAGGATAAATCCGTATAAACTTTTGCAGTAATTGGATGATAGTTACCTGTACCCAAATGAACATAACTGCGTAGCTTATCGCCTTCCCGACGCACAACCAAAGACATTTTAGCGTGGGTTTTCCAGTCGATAAAACCGAAAACAACCTGTACCCCCGCCCTCTCTAAGTCTCGCGCCCAGCGAATATTGGCTTCTTCGTCAAACCGTGCTTTTAGCTCTACCAAGGCCGTTACAGATTTCCCAGCCTCAGCCGCATCTATCAACGCACGAACAATGGGACTATCATTTGATGTTCTATAAAGTGTTTGCTTGATCGCCAAAACATCAGGATCATGAGCGGCCTGTCTCAGGAACTGAACAACCACATCAAAAGATTCATAAGGATGATGAACAATAATATCCTTTTCCCTGATTGAAGCTAAACAGTCACCCCCATGTTCTCTGATTCGCTCAGGAAAGCGTGGATTATAAGCGGTAAATTTTAGATCATTCCGAGGTATATTGACCAATTCTGCAATAGAATTCAGTGCCAGCAACCCATCAAGAACACTTATTCTATTTTGTAAAACACCCAGCTCAGAGGCAACAAAATCACGTAAAGCAGGAGGAATATCCGGATCAAACTCGATCCGAATGACCTGTCCCCGCCGTCTTCTTTGCAATGCGCTCTCAAATAGCCGGACCAGATCTTCAGCTTCATCCTCAACTTCGATATCGCTGTCACGGATGATACGAAAAGTACCCCCGCCTTGAACTTCATAGCCCGGAAACAATCTCCCGATAAATAAACTCACAGTGTCTTCAAGCGTGACAAAACGAAATCCGCTGTCCGTCGGCAAGGCTATAAAGCGCTGCAATGCGACAGGTAAACGCAACAATGCAGTCATTGGATGCTTATCGAGCTTACGCGACAATTGCAGAGCAATCGAAAATCCCAAATTTGGGATGAATGGAAACGGATGTGCAGGATCAATGGAAAGTGGTGTTAAAATGGGATAAATGGATTCCTGAAAATGGATTTCCAGCCATTCCAACTCTTTTTTTGAAAGACTGTCCGCGCGAACTATTTCTATTTGCTCAGCAGCCAGCTCAGTCCTTAAATCGCTGAAACAACCCTGCTGTTCAATTTGCAATTGCTCAATTTCATCGAGTATAAATTCAAGTTGTTCTTGTGGTGTCCTGCCATCAGCACTACGGGTTTCTACATTCTCACGTACCTGCGCAGCCAGACCAGCCACGCGTACCATAAAAAATTCATCTAAATTAGCCGCAGAAATTGATAGAAACCGAACACGCTCCAACAGCGGCTGACGATTATTCGTCGCTTCTTCCAATACGCGATGATTAAACTGTAGCCATGAAAACTCACGATTCACAAAACGTTGCGGACTTTGCTGCAAAGGTACCTCTTCAATATTGGCTGTAGTATCAGCAACCATCGGATCATTATTATAGATCTCAACAAGTAAACTTTCTTTTGCCATTATTCACCTGCCTCAAAAAAACGCATGGAATCATCTTAATCTTATAAGCTATGCCTTTTATATGTGTCAGTTTGATAGCAATTTTATGCTTTTGTCTCCTAGTCTTATAAAAATGCTTTCACAACTGAGTTAATCAGGCTAAACCCTCCTCAAAGTTTCATTGTTCATATACGGAGCGGTGCTATGTCCGGTCACACTACCCCACATTTTCACAATGACGCTGGCCATCAATCAATTGCCATCGGCGTTAAAACATTTATGTGTGTTGGAGCTAATCCTCCCTTTGATCACCCTCATATTTTCTTGGACATGGGTGAAGAGAGCGAAACAGTTTGCCCATATTGCTCGACACTATTCCGCTATGATGCATTGCTCCCAGCAGACGAGACTATTCCTGTAGGCTGTGCCTATAAAAATCAGTCTGAAGTGTAACACTTATTCTCGCCTATTAACTAGAGTATAACATGGCGGATTATTAATTCGCCATGACCTGCAAACTCGACCTAACAGCAGATTGTTATCTTAAGTCGGCTTTCCCATTTTACTTATGATGCAGTCTCGCCTTAAATCAGTGGTGTGTTAATGTCTGCACAAGAGGATCTCCCCATTCTGATTGCTGGCGCTGGTATCGCCGGACTATCTTGTGCGCTGGCCATGGCAAAACGTGGCTTCAAAATATTGGTGTTTGAAAAGTCTGATCAGATATCTGAAGTTGGAGCTGGTCTACAATTGGCGCCCAATGCCACATTGCTTCTGGATCGTTTAAACGTTCTAGAACATCTCCGATCAAGCTCGGTCGAACCAAATGCAATTTTGCTAAAAGATGGCCGTACTAATGCGACCTTAACGAAAATGTCGCTTGGCAATTCTGATCCAGACAAAAAGAAACCACCCTATCTGGTTTGCCATCGTGCGGATTTACAAAGGTCATTGCTACTCGCCTGTGCACAATCTCCGAACATAAAAATCGGACTAGGCGCAGACCTTTTAAGCTATAAAAACCATGCAAGTCACATCGAAGCTACCATCAAACTGGGTAGCGAAACACGCCATTTCAAAGGTCAGTTGCTCATTGGATGTGATGGTGTCTGGTCGGATATTGCGCCGAATAGACCAAAAGCTGAATTTAGTGGTTTTAATGCATGGCGCGTTACACTCAAAACAAATGAACTCTCACCTGCTTTAGCTAACAACACGAATGTTTCGGCTTGGCTTAGCCGTGAAACCCATCTGGTTTCCTATCCGATTTGTGCAGGCGAAAAGCACAACTTCGTTGCAATAACACATAGTCCGAACCGCGGTCACAGCTGGAATGAAAAAGGCTCGAAGACAGCACTTCTACATGAATTTGCAAAATGGAACCCGCTTATAAAGTCAGTGCTTGATGCAAGCAGTGACTGGACGTATTGGCCACTTTATGAAATGCCAAAACCATATTTCATTGCAGGCGAACGGACTATATTATTGGGTGACGCTGCCCATGCGATGACACCCTTTGCCGCTCAAGGCGCTGCCATGGCCATTGAAGATGCCTGCGCATTGGCAGAAGCATTTTCCATTCATGGGATCTCGGACTTGATGGAGATCAACCGAGCTTTTCAGGCCTTTTCTAAAGTCAGATCTAGCCGTATTGAGAAGGTTGCAAAACGCGGAAAATTAAACCGCTTCGCTTATCATGCCAGCGGACCTGCTGCATTT
>CANQXU010000035.1 GCA_947627865.1 uncultured Paenochrobactrum sp.
GAAAGTTCTTTTACCCTCAGCCGAAATGCCTGCCGTTGCTAGACATTGCCAGCCAGTGCCCGTCACTCCCACTCAATGGTGCCCGGAGGCTTTGAGGTAATGTCATAGACAACGCGGTTGATCCCACGCACTTCATTAATGATACGGGTTGCCGCTTTGGCGAGAAAGTCCATATCATAAGGATAGAAGTCAGCGGTCATACCATCCACAGACGTCACAGCACGCAGCGCGCAGACGAACTCGTAAGTACGGCCATCGCCCATCACGCCAACGGTTTGCACCGGCAGCAGCACAGCAAAAGCCTGCCAGATGGTATCGTAAAGACCGGCTTTACGGATTTCATCCAGATAAACAGCATCCGCTTCACGCAGGATTTCCAGTTTTTCACGGGTAATGCCACCCGGGCAACGAATAGCCAGACCAGGTCCCGGGAACGGGTGACGACCAATGAAACTATCCGGCAGACCGAGTTCTTTACCCAGCACACGCACTTCGTCTTTGAACAATTCGCGCAATGGCTCAACCAGCTGCATATTCATGCGTTCCGGCAAACCGCCCACATTATGGTGCGACTTGATGGTAACCGACGGACCACCCGTGAAAGAAACACTTTCAATCACATCAGGATAGAGTGTGCCCTGTGCGAGGAAGTCTGCGCCGCCAAGCTTATTGGCTTCTTCTTCAAACACTTCGATGAAGAGACGGCCAATGGTCTTGCGCTTCTTCTCAGGATCGGTTTCGCCCTCAAGAGCGTTAATAAAACGATCCTGTGCATTCACCAAAATCAGCGGCAGATCATAATGTTCTTTGAACATTGCAACCACATCCGCTGCTTCGTTTTTACGCATCAGGCCGTGATCAACCAGAATACAGGTCAGCTGATCGCCAACCGCTTCATGGATAAGCAAAGCTGCAACGGACGAATCAACGCCACCGGAGAGAGCGCAAATAACTTTGCCTGTACCAACCTGTTTGCGAATGGCCGCAACGGCCTGTTCACGATAGGCGGACATAGTCCAGTCCGGCTTGATACCAGCGATATTATGGACAAAATTTTCCAAAAGCTTGGCGCCGTCCAGCGTATGCACAACTTCCGGATGGAACTGCACCGCAAAGAATTTGCGCTTTTCATCAGCAATTGCAGCATATGGCGCATTGGACGATGTGCCAATGACTTTAAAACCTTCCGGCAGAGCGGTGACACGGTCACCATGGCTCATCCACACCTGATGGCGGGTGCCTTTGGCCCATACACCTGCAAATAGGGCGCTGTCTTCCTCAACTTCAAGGAAAGCACGGCCGAATTCACGGTCATGGCCGCTCTCGACCTTGCCGCCGAGTTGCTCGCACATGGTCTGTTCGCCGTAGCAAATACCGAGAACCGGAATACCGGCCTCAAATATTGCCTGCGGCGCACGTGGACTACCGATATCGGTGGTCGAATGCGGGCTACCGGACAAGATCACAGCTCTCGGATTGATGCGCTTAAACGCTTCATCCGCCAGCTGGAACGGTACGATTTCAGAATAGACTCCGGCCTCACGTACGCGCCGAGCGATCAGCTGCGTAACCTGACTACCGAAGTCAATGATAAGAATTGTGTCTGGATGGGTGGTGCTCATGTACAGCATCTAGAAAAAAATGAAGCCTGTTGCAATGGTATTTATTGCCGCGATTGCATTGAGAAGCAAAATTTATAGCTCAAATGCAAGTATTTTATGATTAAGCGCTCAAAAGTCCGTTATAAATGGCTTTTTCGAGTTTTAAAACGGCTTCAGAAAGCTTCTCGTCAATAATATGCAAATACTGAGTCCAGTCATCAACATGCTGCAAATCCGCATCGCCGTCCGATATTCCACGCAAGCCAATCAACGGAATCAAAAAGCGCTGACAGCTACGCAAACATGCGAAAGTTTCCATATCAACCATATCAGCATCAATGGACTGATAAGCACGACCAGAAACAATATTCGCGCCCGTGGATAAACGTGCTTGCGGAATATCGGGGATCGCAAATCCCATTGGCACAGTTACCGGCAGGTCGAGCAAGGGCGTCTGCCCCTTGGCAAAGCCCAAAGCCGTTGCATCCATATCCCGATAAGAAACAGAACTGGCCTGATATATTTCTGTTTGCTCAAGCGTTGCAGAACCCGCAGAGCCTAATGAGACAACCAAGTCCGGCAATTGGCCTTCCTGCTGCCTTTTAGAAAGCTCTGCTGTCAGCATTACCGCAGCTTCCACCGGCCCGATACCAGTGATCAAAGGCATAATCTGCTTTTTAAGATGATCACCATACTCGGCTTCCGCTGCCATAACGAAAAGCACATGTTTCACATCACCAGAAGAAGTTGAAAAGAGTTTCATCTATTTTCCCGTGGCCTTGAACATTTGAGCGATATCATTCGCTAATCATTGCAGAAAAGCGCTGCACTCAACCTGTTTTTTTCATGACACAGACATAGAAACCATCCGTATCTGTTTGCAACGGTGAAAATGCACATCCTTTAGATGTATAAATTGGCTCGCTCACACACTGATCTTGCTGCCCTTCAGTCACCTTGTTCCAAATTTCCGAGGGAGATTCCTCAACAAATGTCGGGTTTTCGGATAAGAAACGCTCAATTTGTCTTTGGTTTTCACTATCAAAAAGTGAGCAAGTCACGTAAACAAGACGTCCGCCAATTTTGACATATTGCTTTGCTGCATCCAGTACCGAGCGCTGATCATCTTCACGTTTTTCAAGCTGTTGTTCGGTTAGGCGCCATTTGGCATCCGGGCGACGACGCCATGTCCCAGAGCCGGTACAAGGTGCATCAGTCAACACCAGATCCATGCGCTCTTTCAAAGCATCCAACTCTTCAATCGTCCCATAAGATTGCGTATTGCGAACGCCGGCACGCTGCAATCGCTCATTCATGGGGGATAAGCGCGAGCGCTCGGCATCATATGCATGGATCTGACCACTATTATGCATGGCAGCCGCCATTGCCAGCGTTTTACCGCCTGCCCCGGCGCAATAATCCAGTACCTGATCTGCACGTTGTGGCGCTGCAAATTTTGCAGCGATCTGCGAGCCTAAATCCTGAACCTCGAACCAGCCATTCAAGAAAGCTTCACCATTTTGCAAATTAGGGTGGCGCCCAAAGGCTTCGATAGGCGGAATACGAACAGCATCATTGAGGAATGGTGCAATAGCCGCGCCTGTTTCAGCCAAAGCATCCAACACTTTAGCAGTGTCGGCTTTGAGCAGATTAACCCTTAAATCCAGTGGCGGGCGATCTGCCAATGCCGCGCATTGCGCGACCCAGTCTTCGCCGAAAGTATTGCGAAGCAGATCAACACACCACAACGGAACATCCGCCTGAATATGCTCCGGCGCTTTTTTAAGATCGCTAACCTGCCAGTGGTCAAGGCTCGCCTGCGATAGCGGTGACGGTGCAAATTTGTCCGTCGCAATTAAAGCCATCAGCTCATCAGTACCGCTTTGGCTTTCGCTCAATAGCGCGCCATAGGCCAGATGATAAGCCGAATTGTCCTGCATGCGCCAAGAATAAGATAATTTTCGGCGCAAAGCATCATATACAATATTTGCAATAACCGCCCGATCACCCGCTCCGGCAAAGCGATGCGACGCGCCCCAGTCTTTCAAAGCATCAGAAGCAGGACGGTTATTTTTTTCAATATCGTCAAGAACTTCTATGGCTGCCTGTAATCGTCCACCAAGGCGCATTCTATCTCCTTCAAAAAGATTGTTAAGCTGCGCATAGCCTTTTTAGGGCATTGAATGCAACTGCATCTATGAAACTGTTGAGAACCCATACACTAAATAAGCAAAAATCGCTGAAAAAAACCAAAAGCCGCCGGATATATTATCCGGCGGCTGCATAGTATCAAATTATAATGCCCGATTATTCTGCTGCTTGCACTGCTTTGGCAGCAACTTCCGAGCCTTCTTCATATCCGTAAGCAAAATGCAAAGCTTTACGCACGCCTTCCTCATAAGCCGGATCAATGCGCTTGAAGTGGCCAAGCTGACGCTCAACGATAAAGCCCGGCACGCCATTCATGGCGGCTGCTATATTCGAGAACAAGCGGCCCTTCTCACCATCATCAAACAGATTGAACAAAGCGCGTGGCTGAACATAATCATCATTCGCAATACGATGATCATAACGCGCGGCATCACCGGATATTCTCAAAGGCGGCTCTTTCGCAGATGGCTGCTCGACAGGACCATTGAAGGAATTCGGCTCATAATAAGCATCAGGATTACCGGTAGTGATACCGCCAAATGTGTTCATTTGACCATCACGGTTATAATTATGAACCGGACATTTCGGCTGGTTCACCGGAATATGCTCATAATGGGTGCCAAGACGATGCCTGTGCGCATCTGCATAAGAGAACACACGCGCCTGCAACATTTTATCTGGTGAGAAACTGATACCTGGTACAATATTGGATGGTGAGAAAGCCGCATTTTCAACTTCCGTGAAATAGTTTTCCGGATTGCGGTTGAGCTCCATCACACCAATATCGATCGGCGGGTAATCGCCATGTGGCCAGACTTTAGTCAGGTCAAACGGATTGTATGGTGTCTTATGCGCATCCATTTCGGGCATAATCTGCACTTGTACTTTCCAACGCGGAAACTCGCCCTGATCAATCGCGGAATAAAGATCTTCCTGCGTGGATTCGCGCGTGCGGCCAACAACCTGGGCTGCCTCGTCATTGGTCCAATATTTATGACCCTGCATGGTCTTGAAGTGGAACTTGACCCAGTAACGCTCGCCTTTGTCATTCCAGAGCGAATATGTATGCGAACCATAACCATTGATATGGCGAACATCCGTCGGCAGACCCCGATCAGACATCAAGATTGTTACCTGATGCAAGCTCTCCGGTGACAATGACCAAAAGTCCCACATTGCTGTAGCAGAACGAAGATTTGTCTTCGGGTGGCGCTTTTGTGTATGAATAAAGTCAGGGAACTTTAAAGGATCGCGTACAAAGAACACAGGTGTGTTATTGCCCACCAGATCCCAGTTGCCTTCTTCAGTATAAAATTTCAGCGCAAAACCACGAACATCTCGCTCGGCATCTGCAGCACCCAACTCACCAGCAACAGTGGAAAAACGCGCCAGCATCGGTGTTTCCGCACCTGGCTGCAATGCTTTTGCCTTGGTGTATTTTGAAATATCACCCGTGATTTTCAAAGTACCAAACGCTCCCCAACCTTTGGCATGCACGGCACGTTCAGGTATACGCTCGCGATTCTGGTGTGCCAATTTTTCAATCAGCTGATAATCCTGCATCAATACCGGACCATATTCACCAGCAGTCAGCGAGTTCTGGTTATCCGGAATCGGCGAACCTGCAGTGGTGGTCATAATCAGACGATCAGTCATAGAATTCCTCCGTATAAAATTCTGGCTATTTCATTATTAATATTTGTTGTCTGTATCTAACCATCATTCAGTAATAATATCCAATTGCTTTTTCTTGTGACGTTGATAAGATTTGGTTATCATGTTTTCAATCAGACAAATGCGCTATTTTGATGCGCTTGCCACTACCTTACATTTTCGTAAGGCCGCAGAAATGGTTAATATCTCTCAGCCTGCCTTATCAGCGCAGATAGCAGAGATGGAATCCTTAGCCGGAAGTCTGCTCTTTGAGCGGTCGAACCGTCAAGTAATCATCACGCAATATGGCAAGGAAATTTTGCCGCATGTACGGCTTATCTTGAATGAGCTTCGCTTAATTGAGGAAGCTTCAGCGCAAAATCGCGGTGTGCTCAAATCCCGTCTCCGGCTGGGAATTATACCAACGGTCGCACCTTATCTTGTACCTATTTTACTGCCATATCTGAAAGAAAACCATCCATCACTTCGCTTGGAGTTGATGGAGGCAATTACGGCGAGCCTAACGGAAAGCTTAAGCAATGGTGATCTCGATGCGGTTATTATGGCAATGCCTGTCGAAAATGAGCTTTTTCATAGTGAATTATTGTTTGAAGACCGTTTTTTAATTGCCACATCCTGCAATGAAACAGACATACTGCCCTCACCTGTTACACAAGACGAGATCATCTTCGATAGGCTTTTGCTACTTGAAGAAGGCCATTGCCTTCGTGATCAGGCACTTGAAGTTTGCACGCTGCCGTCACAAAGACAGATGATCAAATATGGTGCTACGAGTTTGCCGACCCTGTTGCAGATGGTCAGCCATGATATGGGCATGACTTTAATACCTGAAATTGCAGTGCGCGCTGAAACGCTAAATACGAATATCCGCATCACACATTTTGACGGCATAGAGCCCAAAAGGGACATTGGCTTGGTCACACGGCGCTCCAATATGCGTCAGAAAGATTTTGATGCACTCGCCGAGGCGGTCAAAATATGTGCGCAACAATTACTTTTAACATAGGTAATTAAAAATCCGCCCGAAGGCGGATTTCATTATTATGCTGCTTATTTTCAAACAGAAAATCAAACACTGCCCGGATAATTCGGGCTTTCTCGCGTGATGGTCACACCATGAGAGTGGCTTTCACGAAGACCCGCATTTGAAATGCGTACAAATGTTGCTTTATCGCGGAATTCGGCCAAGTTTTTCGCACCGACATAACCCATTGATGCGCGCAAACCACCTGCCAGCTGGTGGAGCACATTGCCAACAGGCCCTTTATAGGCAACCTGCCCTTCAATACCTTCCGGCACCAGCTTCAGCTCGTCACGGACTTCTGCCTGAAAATAACGATCAGCAGAACCGCGTGCCATAGCACCCACCGATCCCATGCCGCGATAGGATTTATATGAACGTCCCTGATGCAAGTACACTTCACCCGGGCTTTCTTCTGTACCAGCGAGCAATGATCCCGCCATTGCGGCAACAGCACCCGCAGCCAGCGCCTTGGCAAAATCACCAGAAAATTTAATACCGCCATCAGCAATCACTGGAATATTATGCTTATGTGCAGCATCGACCGCCGACATAATTGCTGACAACTGCGGAACACCGACACCTGCAACAATACGGGTTGTGCAAATTGAACCAGGCCCGATACCAACCTTTACTGCATCAGCACCAGCATCAATCAGCGCTTTTGTTCCTTCACTTGTCGCCACATTGCCAGCAAGGATACGAATATTTGCGTTCATTTTTTTAATACGTGTCACCGCATCAAGAACACGCTGTGAATGGCCATGCGCTGTATCGACGACAAGAAGGTCAACGCCAGCATCAATCAAACGTTCTGCCCGCTCAAAACCGTCTTCGCCCACACTGGTTGCCGCTGCTGCGCGCAAACGCCCCTGATCGTCCTTGGCCGCATTCGGGTTCAGCTGAGATTTTTCAATATCTTTTACTGTGATTAACCCAACGCAACGACCAGCATCATCCACTACCAGCAATTTTTCAATGCGATGCTGATGCAGCAAGCGTTTGGCTTCTTCCTGCTCAACATTCTCGCGCACTGTGATAAGGTTTTCCTTTGTCATCAGCTCGCTGATTTTCTGTTGGGGATTGGATGCAAAACGCACATCGCGATGGGTTAGAATACCAACCAAAAGACCAGGGCATGTACCTGTTGCTTCGACGACAGGAATGCCAGAAATGTGGTATTTCTGCATGATGTCTTGCGCTTCAGCCAAGGTTGCGTCAGGCCCGATGGTTATCGGGTTTACGACCATGCCGGATTCAAATTTTTTAACGCGGCGTACTTCTTCAGCCTGTTTTTCTGGTGTCAGATTACGATGAATGACACCAATACCACCAGCTTGCGCCATTGCGATTGCCAAGCGGGATTCGGTTACCGTATCCATCGCAGCTGACAAAAGAGGCAAATTCAGCTCGATTCCCTCGGCAATAACCGTACGAAGATCGACCTGCCCCGGCATGACTTCAGAGTGTCCCGGCTGCAAAAGCACGTCATCAAATGTAAGAGCGAGAAGTCCGGTAGGCGTTTCAACTATTCTTGCCATTGCCAATTTCCTTAGAAATGAGGAGGCACCGTCCGAAATAGTCTGCTCGGTTCGGTGATGACTGTTAAAATTTAACATTTTGATTGGCACTGGCTCGTAACATGTCTGCGCTGAAATTAAAAGTATTTGTATTAAAATTCTGTCATTTGCAGAACATCTGTTTGCCAGATATATAAATAAGCGTATCAGAGAGGAATTTTTTATGAAGCGTCCTGCTATATTCTCATACTTCAGCGCAGTGGCAATCAGCTTGATGGCTGGTTCTTATGCTTTTGCAGACACATTACCATCCGTCACTATGTACAAAGATCCCTATTGTGCATGCTGTGATGCTTGGGCAGACCATATGAAATCTGCCGGTTTTGATGTTGATGTGAAAATTGAAAATAATATGAGCCAAATTAAAAGCAGCGCCGGAATTGCACCGCAGCTGGCCTCTTGTCATACAGCACTTGTTAATGGCTATGTTGTTGAAGGCCATGTTCCCGCAAGTGCAGTTAAAAAAATGCTGGAAACTCGTCCTGAAATTACCGGCCTTGCAGTTCCGGGCATGCCGATCGGCTCACCGGGCATGGAAGTGCAAGGACAGGAAGATGACATTTATCATGTCATCGCCTTTGACAATCAAAAGGCTGGTTCTTATGGGCGCTATAAAGGCTCAAAGGAGCATTGATTTTCAAATCTCTTCACTGTTTACAAAGCCTATTGTTTTAAACTAAGCCAGAAACAGTGAAAATAACGGTGAACTGGTCCCAAGACCAGTTTGCCAGCGCTTTGCGGGGAAAGCACGGATATGAATACCAAAACTGAAATAGAAAGCTCGCCAACGGAGCGCGATCCTTATAAGAATCGTAAAAGTATGGAGTTTTCTTTTCGTGCCAAACGCTTTGCACATATACAAAAACTGATTGAAGCGGCCTTGGCTGAAAAAGACAAGGTCGAGATACTGGATCTTGGCGGATCAGAAAAATACTGGCTCATCGGTGAAGATTTCATCAACCAGCACCGCGATCGGTTGCACTTTACACTCATCAACCCAGAGCAGCAGGAAGAGAAAAATACCGACCTCTTCTCATTTATGATCGGTGATGCAACAAAACCGGATTTATTCGCGGGTCGTCAATTTGATGTCGTTCATTCCAACTCTGTCATCGAGCATGTCGGCGACTGGCAGGCCATCAAATGTTTTGCCGATAATACACGACGTCTTGGCAAGCGTTATTATATGCAGACGCCCAATTACTGGTTCCCATATGAGCCGCATTTTCGGTTTATCGGCTTCCAATGGTTGCCGGTTTCAATGCGTGTATGGCTGATGACGAAAATGCGTTTGGGCTTTTTTGAGAAGCAGAGTTCGGCTCCTGAAGCACGTGAACATGTGGAATCAATTCGCCTTTTAACGACTAAACAAGTCAAAGAGCTCTTTCCAGATGCTAAGATTGAGCATGAAATGATTGCTGGTTTGCCTAAGTCTATTTTAGCCATCAAGGGCTGAATAAAAGCTCTCTTCATCTTTATCTAAAAAAAACGCGGTCATGCCAACAAAGCAAACCGCGTTTTTATTTGTCTCATAACAGCAAAGCTATTAGGCAATCACCATGGTAGGCTTTCATAAGATGCGCCTGACTGCATAAGCTTTGCATTGCGCTTAAAGAGTTTTACCCAACGAATAGTCATAAGAACCGCGACAATCGCCAGCCCCGCTGCGAGCCCGATCCAAATTCCTTGTGCGCCGACATTGAACCAAAAAGTAAGCACATAACCAAGCGGTAAACCAACGCCCCAATATCCAATAAATGCCAAATACATTGGAATGCGTGTGTCGCGCATACCGCGCAGCATACCAGATGCAATAACCTGTGCGCCATCAACAATCTGGAAGATAGCCGCAAGCATAAGCAAAGTAGCAGCCAGTTTAATCACCGGAATATTGGCCGGATCGTTCATTTTTAAAAAGCCGCTGATAAAGAGATTGGGGAAAAGTGTGATTAGCAACCCCATGATAAACATGAAGCCAACCCCCAAAGCATACGCATTCCAACCTGCATAATACATGCCCTGCGCATCGCTGGCGCCATAGGCACGCCCTACACGCACAGTTGCAACCTGTCCAAAGCCTAGAGGCACCATAAAACTAAGGCTCGCAATTTGTATTGCAACTGCATGGGCAGCCAACGCCTCGGGGCTAATTTTTCCCATCATCAAAACTGCAGCATAGAAAATCGAAGACTCGAAAACAAAGGTTAACCCCATTGGCAAACCTAAACGCCACAAATCGACAAAACGTGGCCAATCGGCACGCCAAAAACGACCAAAGAGCGCATAACGGCGGAATTTTTGTTGCTTAACTACAATAAATGCCAGCCCGAGAAACATCATCCAGCTAGAGAGTGTTGTAGCAATACCAGCACCACGCAAACCCAGTTCAGGAAAGCCAAAATGGCCGAATATCAATGTCCATGCTGCAAGCGCATTAAAGCCGATTGCAATTATGGCAATCAATAAAGTCCATAATGGTTTTTCAAGTGCTGCAAGAAATGAACGCAAAACAATATAGCCCAAATAGGGCAGCAATGCCCACTGCAATGTATGCATCAAGGTCACTGACCGCGCAGCTATATCCGGCCTCTGCCCTAGCGCTAGAAAAATATATTCCGCATTCCACAAAAGCACCCAAAAAGGAATGCAAATAAGAATAGCAGTCCATAAACCCTGTCTTACAGTCCGGCGAACCTCGCGGACCGCATGACGGTTTCGCCCCAGCTCCATTGCCACCATGGGCATCACTGCTGCAACAAGCCCCATGCAGAAAATCATAGTTGTATGATAAAAACTCGTCGCCAACACGCCGGACGCCATCATTTCCGGCCCTAATCGACCGATCAAGATCACGTCAGTAGCGGTAAGTGCTGCCTGCGACAAATTCGTAAGGATCAGTGGCCAGCCTAGCCACAAGGAGGCCTTCGTTTCCTGCCGCCAACGAACAAAACCCGTTGCTCTATTGATAGCCAATTGCATTGCATTATTCTCCATTGCGCAAATGGCGGCACAAATTTGGCATTGCCCAGAGATGGCGCAGAAAAAGTTGATTAAATTTTTATAAGAATTAGCTATTAATCGTTAGCAGACTTCATTGAGGAAGAAAATGCCTGTCCTTGTAACTTCATGACTATATTAAGGAAATAAATTACGCCGCCAAACATTCAGTTCAGCGGCTTTGGTCTTTTTAAGGCATTATTTGAACAGATGGTTTTTGCCTTAATTGTACAACTTTATAGGCTGTATAAATGCCAATAAGCGGCAATAACGCAAAGCTGCTGAAGAACCAGAATGCGGCATTTGATGCGCCCGCCTGCCCGCCTGGATGACTTAGACCTGCAAGATTGACGACCATGCCGGCAATGGCTGCACCAAGAGCGGCTGTTACCAGTTGAATTGTTGTCAGTGATGCCGAGGCAAGACCAAGCTCTTCAGAGGGCGTTTTCGTCAGAACTGTCGTCAATAAATGTGGCCATGTCATACCCACACTATAACCGATCAATAGCATAAAAACGCACACTATGCTGATAATATACCAATTGCCGCCACTTACTGGTGGCAATAAAAACGCCAAAGCAACCATTCCTATAAGAATTAATACTGGTGCCAATTGGATAAGATGATTGGCTCTTGTTGCATTATATCCAGAGCTGACAATAGAGCCGAGCGTCCAGCCAGCCGCCATGACAGCAGCCAGATAACCGGCGACCAGTGGTGTCTGATTGTGCAGAATCTGGAAGAATAATGGGATGAAAATCTCGCTGCTGGTGACTGCCATACTCAAAAAAGACATTGTCAAATAAACATAGGCGAGCTTACCCACTTTATATGCACCAATAGGCAGAACACGAGCAGGACTCACCAGTTCAATGCGGTATATCAAAAAGAGCAAAAAAGCCGAGAAGACAAGTCCTGCAATATTCCACATAATATTCAATGAGAGACTAGCAGCCGATACGATCACGACGGCAGAGGTTAACAAGATCAGCTGGATCCACGGCAAACGTGTTTTCTCATCTTGCTTGGGTATTGCCGCTGGCAGAATAAAAATGGCCAACACACCAAACATTATGATGACTGGCGCCAACGACCAGAATGCAGCTCGCCACAGGCCGAGTTCTGCATAAATTCCACCAACCGCTGGGCCGATTAAGGTTGCCACCCCCCACATGCCTGAGACCAACGCTATCGCTCGCGGCCACAAACGTTCGGAAAAAACCAGACGAATCATCGAATAGGAAAGCGCCAGAATAAATCCGCCACCCAAGCCTTGGATTCCGCGTCCAAGCAACAGCACAGGCATCGAAATTGCCAAGCTGCAAATCATTGTTCCAAGCGCAAAGATCAATGCAGATATCGCATATGAGGCACGTGGTCCCGCCTGTCCCAATAACCTGGGAGCCAGCAACGATCCTAAAATGGAAGTCGTAACAAAGATTGTTGTATTCCATGCATAGTAATCTATGCCGCCAATATCATTCACTACGGTTGGAAGAATTGTCGTTGTGATGTGGACATTGATGGCATGCAAGGCTACTCCACCGACAAGAGTCAGGGATTTAATACCGTTTTTGCCAGAAAGCAGCTCGCCCCAACTCGTGGCCTGATTTTCGTTATGCATGAATATACTCTTAATCCCTGACTGTCATAGCAAGCGCTATCCGTCACAGAAATAGCCAGCCCTTTATCATTGCAAGGGCAATTAGGCGTATGAGCTACGCCGGATACAATTTTTTGTCAAAAAGTAACTTGCTGATATCATAAAAACATCAGTGTTCTTTGCTTAAGATTTCTACCGGACACGCTATGTTTAACGCCCTGCTGTCATAATATTTATTGGCAGCTCATAGATACTCATTAAAAAATCTATATATTATATAAAAGGACACAAAAATCTAAGGTTTGGTTTGTCTTTCGGGACTGACGTCCATATAAGCCTTAGCAAAAGCGCATATGCTATTTTCTTTATTCGACTTGTTATTTTGGGATGCACATGATCCAGACGCCATATTATCTCATCGATAAAACCAAACTGCTCCGCAACATGGAAAAGATTGCCTATATTCGGGAAAAGTCCGGTGCAAAGGCATTGCTTGCTTTGAAATGTTTCGCGACATGGTCTGTTTTTGATCTGATGAGCGAATATATGGACGGCACGACATCCTCCTCACTTTATGAGGTGAAACTGGGTCGGGAAAAGTTTGGCGGTGAAACCCATGCTTATAGCGTTGCCTATGCTGACCATGAAATTGATGAAGTGATCAGCAATGCAGACAAGATTATATTCAATTCCATCAGCCAGCTTGAGCGTTTTTCTGACAAAGCCAAAGGGATTGCCCGTGGTCTGCGCTTAAATCCGCAAGTCTCAACCTCCAGCTTTGATCTTGCTGATCCTGCACGCCCTTTCAGCCGTCTTGGAGAATGGGATGTCAGCAAAGTTGAAAAAGTCATGGACCGCATCAGCGGATTCATGATCCATAATAATTGCGAGAATACCAGCTTCAGCCTTTTTGATGAAATGCTCACCAAGATTGAAGAAAAGTTCAGCCCACTTCTGGAGCGTGCCGAATGGGTTAGTCTTGGCGGTGGCATCCACTTTACTGGTGATGATTATCCGGTTGATGAATTTTGCGCACGATTGAAAGCTTTTTCAGAAAAGTTTGGTGTGCAAGTTTATCTGGAGCCTGGCGAAGCATCCATAACCAATACTACTTCGCTGGAAGTGACTGTTCTTGATACTTTATTCAACGGCAAAAATCTTGCTATCGTCGATAGTTCGATTGAAGCACATATGCTTGATTTGTTGATTTATCGTGAAACAGCTAAACTTGCGCCCAATGAAGGTTCGGAACGCTATCTCATTTGCGGGAAATCCTGCCTTGCGGGAGATATATTTGGCGAGTTCAACTTTGATAAACCATTGCAAATTGGTGACCGTCTCTCATTCTTGGATGCGGCGGGTTATACAATGGTCAAGAAAAACTGGTTTAATGGTGTTAAAATGCCAGCAATCGCCATACGCGAATTGGATGGCAGCATAAAGCTTGTCCGTGATTTTAATTTCGCGGATTTTGAACAGTCTCTCTCCTAAAGGACTGGGCAGTTTCAACACTGCCGTACAAACCAGTTCTGGACAAGAGAGTGGACAGGACGCGCAACTATTAGCGGGAAACCGCTGGAAGAGGAAGCATCGACGTAAAATGAAGAAGAACGTTCTCATTATCGGCGCCGGGGGCGTAGCACAGGTCGTAGCGCATAAATGCGCACAGAACAGTGACGTATTAGGGGATATCCATATTGCGTCCCGCACGGTTGAGAAATGCCGCCAGATTATTGATTCTGTGCATGAGAAAAAGAGCTTGAAAACGGATGTTAAGCTCGAAGCTCATGCGCTGGACGCACTTGATGTTGAAGCTACAAAAGCTTTAATCACAAAAACCGGCACACAGATCGTGATCAATGTCGGCTCCCCGTTCCTCAATATGTCGGTGCTACGCGCCTGTATTGATAGCGGTGTAGCATATATGGACACTGCTATTCACGAAGATCCTTCCAAGATCTGTGAGACGCCGCCATGGTATGGAAACTATGAATGGAAATATCTGGAAGAGTGCGAGAAAAAAGGCATTACAGCCATTCTCGGCATCGGATTTGATCCAGGCGTAGTTAACGCTTATGCCCGTCTTGCAGCTGACGATTATCTTGATACGGTTAAATCCATTGATATCGTAGACATCAATGCTGGTAGTCATGGCCATTGGTTTGCAACCAACTTTGATCCGGAAATCAATTTCCGTGAATTCACTGGTCGCGTATACTCATGGCAGAATGGCGACTGGCAGACCAACAAGATGTTTGAAATCGGCAAGGAGTTTGATCTCCCTGTTGTTGGCACACGCAAAGCCTATATGACCGGACATGACGAAGTGCATTCACTTGCCAAGCATTATCCGGATGCGGATGTTCGCTTCTGGATGGGCTTCGGTGATCATTATATTAATGTCTTTACCGTCCTCAACAATCTGGGTCTGCTTTCAGAACAGCCTGTTAAGACGGCTGAAGGTCTCGAAGTCGTGCCGCTTAAAGTTGTTAAGGCTGTATTGCCGGATCCGGCATCACTTGCGCCTAATTATGAAGGCAAGACCTGTATTGGTGACTTTGTAAAAGGCACTAAGGATGGCAAGGATAAAGAAGTCTTTATCTATAATGTTGCCGACCATAAGGAAGCCTTTAACGAGGTTGGTTCGCAGGGTATTTCTTACACTGCAGGTGTGCCGCCGGTTGCCGCAGCAATGCTGATTGCATCAGGTGAATGGGATACAAAGAAGATGGTGAATGTGGAAGAGCTTAATCCTAAGCCATTCTTGCATATTCTTAATCACATTGGTCTTCCGACCCGCATTAAGGATGAAGATGGCGACCGAGCCATCGATTTTTCCAAATAAAATAAGTTAGACACTATTATCAGACCGTCTGATTGTTAAAAAAGACCGGAACATTTTCAACAATGTTCCGGTCTTTCTTTTCTAAACCATCAGTATCATAAAAAATGGCGCCACAAGAAATGGCACCATTGTTTTCTAACTATGAGCTCATAAAATCCACGATCAAAATAGTGCCTTACTTACCAACACTACTTTGAATGGTTCCGCCAACTGCATTGCCAAATCGATCCAATTGTCGGCCATAGTTCTTGCGTGTTTCCGGATCAAATATAGCAATTGGCGTGCTAACTGCAATGGATGCAGCACTACCAACACCTTGCGCTGCGCCCAATGCAACAGCACCAATTCTCTCACCTAAACCGACGTCAGAATCAGTGATTGTTTGGCCTTCAACCAAGCGCTGGCCGATAAGCTGCACAACTTCCGGACTTTCTGCAAATTTCCCATGATTAAGACTATCCCCCACTTTGAGAGCTGTCAGATCAATCACGGTGATACCGGCATTTTCCAATGCTGTTCTATAAGGCTCTTTGCTTGGATCAATCTGCCCTAAACGGTCAACATTACCGGAAATGCGGCGGGAAATGCTAAGCGCACGATCATCACGGGATACAAAAACAGTTAAATGCGGAGGCTTTTTGCCCATACTGTTAAGCTGTTTTCCAAAAACATCCACATCGAGATCGGGAGATGCGAGTATAACCTCTGTGATTTTTGACGGCAGGCTACCATCACGAATAGCGATCTGGCGCAGTGCCTCCATGGTCAACCATGTCCCCATTGAATGAGCCATGATAACTACTTCTTTTACTTTCGGCTGTTTTACCGCGATGCGGATAACTTCTTCAAGTGCATCTCTGGAATAGTTCGTGCTCTCTTTGTCATAATTATAGTCAAATATACTGGCGCGTGACGGCCATGTAAAAATAACTGGTGCAGCATCAGCTTTGGAATCATGCACAATTTGCGCAAAGCGATAGATTGAATCTTCGTATGTGTTGTTGAACCCGTGCACAAAGATCATCACACGGCCATTTTTACCGACGTGCTCCTTGCCCCAATCATTCAGCATTTTGTCATTCGTTACCGGCTCAACGCTAAGAGTAGTAAAAAACTTCATAGGATCTGCTGGCAGCTTTTTAGGCCATTGAACCTGACCAATTTCGCGCATTTCATCGGGTGGAATGGAAATACTAATCTCTGTTAGCTCCAGATCATTACCACGCTCGCCAGAAAACAATGTTGCGGGATCTCCGGAGGGGCGACGTGTCGTTGCCACAAGCATATCAATGACTTGTACACCCTCTGCCTTAACACTTGTTGGCTGTAGCACACCTTCCAATCGTCCGGCACAGCCGCTGACCAAAACACTCAGCATCACAAGTGCCAATAAACGTTTGAATAATATGGCCACAACCTGCTCCGGATCTGTGATTGAGATAAAAAGCCTTTGATATAAACAAACCTTATCTCAGCAAAAGATCAACTATTAATAGTCTGTTTACCTTTCAATTCCCTAAAATATTTGACTCTTATGGTAAATTTGTCGAAATTTGCAGTCTTGACGATGGAACAGATAGGCGATCACATAGAATGAAGCTAAGGGTTCAGCTCAAAATTGCCTGTAATTGAAATAGCCGCAGCTCTCACAAGCTGCGGCTATTTCAATGTTTATAACGATACAATAAAATATCTATTGATTGCCAGATTGAAGCCCACTCAGCCACTCTTTGGTTATCGCTATATCTGCATCAACCAGATTATGCCCTGCGGCAACAATTTGATCATCCAGACGTGCCTGCCCTTTCAGCAAAGATTGGCGCAAAGGCTCGGCCATACCGCTAAAGAAATCATCCTTGCCATTGACCATCAAAATATCTGCATCATCAATCAGCGGATCAAGCGGCTCCGCCTCGGGCAGCTCTTTCAGAACTTCGATGCTACGCAGCAATACCGATCTTCGTATAAGATGGGGATGCAGTCTGTGTATCGCACCAAGAAAATTTGCGCCATTGGAATATCCGATAAATGTCGTTTGCTTGAGATCCACTCCATATGAAGCGACGATACCTTCAATAAATGCAGCAAAAGCCTCAGCCTCGAAGCGAATATCTCTTTGGTCGAACTCATTGATCGACAA